>JASGFO010000013.1:0-34855 GCA_047605505.1 Gordonia sp. (in: high G+C Gram-positive bacteria)
GCACGCTGATGGGCCGGGCTGATATACGAGGTGGTCGGGCCCGCACCGACGCCGCAGCGCTGCGTGCGCAGCTCGCTGCGCGTGACACCGAGGTGTTGCAGGCCCGCTACCACCTCACCGCTGACAATCTCGAGTTCATCGGTGACAGCACATTCGATGCGCGGGCGGCGCGGTTCGCCGCCCGGATCCAGTCGTCGACTCCGCAGGCCCCGACGCCCAGAATCTCGGTCTGTGCTCAGCGCGAATCTCGGCGAGCTCACCGCGTCGTACGACGACCCGGCCCCACCGGATCCGAGGTCCGGGGTCCGGGGTCCGGGGCGAGTTCATCGTCGACTTCGGTCTCGTGGAGACCGCAGAGCCCGACACCGAACCCTCGGTTTCACGGGAAACCAGCCGGAAGTGCTCGCGAACATCGACGACCCGACAACGGTCGTCTCTGCTTGCACAGACCGGATCGCGTCTCGGGCATCCGTCAGCGCGTTCCCTCACATCGACCGAGCCAATCGCCGGGGAAGGCAGCCGCGCTTTCCCGGGACTGAGGCCCCGACAAGGGATCGGACAGCGCCGATGTATCCCCATCACTCTCGCATCCGACTGTGCCGAAGGTGATGTCGCCGATCCCCCGACGTCACCGTTTCACGGGAAACATCGCCCGGACTGACCCGATGACGGCACCGGCCGCTGCCGCCCCGAGCAACGGTCGCCCACGTCGACCCGGGTCCAATCCCCGCAGCCGACGTCGCGATCAGACGTCCAACCGACCCGGGGGAGGGGAAGCGATCACCAACCCTTCATGGCGCCAAACGCCAATGTTTCACGGGAAACTCCCGCCGACCCCCGGATCCTGACCGCCGACCCCCGACCGCCATGCGCACACCGATCCCTGTCGAACGCCGCACCGCCGAGCCACACCCTGGTGAATCAGGCGCGCCCAATCGGGCTGAAGGATCGTTCCCGCCCCGAGATGTCGATCGCCGCCATCACGACCAGATTCTCGAGCGCTCCCTCGACTTCGGCCTTCCAGCCCAGACCTTCGTCGAGTTCCAGGCGAAAACGCGGGAAGCGCGGATGCGAGGACACCACGTCGAACCCCGAGTTCTTCAGGAATGCGGCGTCCATCATGCATTGGGTGCACAGATCTGACTGTGGATGATCGAGGATCTGGGAAGCGATTTTCACGATCTCCTCGTCGCTCCAAGTGCACAGATCGGTGTCGCCGGGCTCCGCACCGGTCTCTGCTCCCCGAACTCGGCCGAACGCCTCGATCGCGCGGACACCGCGGCGGATCAGGTCACTGATCACCGCATCGAGCAGGGGAGTGGCCACATCCTCGTAGCCGGGTTCGGTGCGAATGGTCGACAGCAGTATCGCGTCGGCGCTCACCGGAGACGTCGGAAAATGCCGCGATCTCGGGATTCGGCCGGGCGGCGCGTAGAACGCCGATCCGACGACGACACCGGTTCCCGGATCGGTGGCCAGCTGACCACACGCTCCCCACTCGAGGAGGACAGCCGAGATCCAGGCCTCTTTGTCGAACTCACTCTCATAGGGGCCCGGCTCCCCGAAGCCCGTCGGGTCGTCGGGCACGGACGTGGCGGGTTCGACCTCCCAGTAGACACACTGCCGTGAGTGGGGCGGCAGCGACTCGAACGATTCCAGGCCGAGTCGCGAGATCACCGGTTCCATCTCGTCCTCACAGCCCCGCGCGGCCGACCGATGGCGCACACCGCGAGCATCGACCGCCCTCAGCCTGACACCGGCACCAATCCGACAGAGCCTGATCTGTCACTGTGACGTAATGTCGGGATGTCCGTAAACCGGCGATCGCAGCGCTCACGTCTACTTCTCCGGGTCCACCAGGCCAATGATCCGCTGCAGGTCATCCACTGAACCGAACTCGACGACGATCTTGCCCTTCCGCTTTCCGAGACTGACGGTCACCCGCGTATCGAGGTGATCAGACAGCCGCTCCGCCAGGTCCTGCAGGCCCGGCATCTGCATCGGCTTGCGCTTGGCAGCCGGATTCGGTGCCTGCCCATCGCCCCGATTGGCCAGCATCACGGCTTCCTCGGTCGCCCGCACCGACATCCCCTCGGCGACGATCCGCGCGGCCAACACCTCCTGCGCGTCGCTCCCGGTCTCCAAGGCCAGCAGGGCGCGGGCGTGGCCGGCGGACAACACCCCGGCAGCCACTCGACGCTGAACGGCGATCGGCAGTTTGAGCAACCGGATCATATTGGTGATGACGGGCCGTGACCGTCCCAGCCGGGACGCCAGCTCCTCATGCGTCACCCCGAACTCGTCGAGCAGCTGCTGGTATGCCGCCGCCTCTTCGAGCGGATTCAACTGAGCACGATGGATGTTCTCCAGAAGCGCATCCCGCAGCATGGCGCCGTCGGGGGTCTCCCGCACGATGGCCGGGATCGTCGTCAGCCCGGCCTCCTTGCTTGCCCGCCAGCGACGTTCACCCATCACGATCTGGTACTGCACGCCGTCGGCCGTCGGCTGGGGGAGCTCACGCACCACGATCGGCTGCATCAGACCGAACTCACTGATCGAGTGCACCAGCTCGGCCATCGCCTCGTCGTCGAAGACCGTGCGCGGCTGATGGGGATTCGGCTGGATCGCATCCGGCGAGAGTTCGCGGTAGACGGCCCCGACCTCATCGTCGGCCGCGGCCTCAGAGGCCACGCCGGATACCGAGGCCCCGGCAGCAGTGGCCGCCGCGCTGCCGTTCGATGTCGGCCGCGAGTTCCCGGTGCCGATCACCACGTCGGCGGCGGCGGCACCGAGACGCGGTGTCGGAATCGATTCGCCGTCGGCCGGCCCGGTCGGAATCAGTGCCGCCAGACCTCGGCCGAGCCCACCACGGCGTGTTGCCGTGTCTTTCTGACTCACGGGAAGAACCTCTCTCCGATCGGGTGTTGACTACGAGCTCGAGGCAGCGGTATCGAGACGGACCGCGAGTTCCCGCGCCGCGTCGAGATAACTCATCGCCCCCCGTGAGCCCGGGTCGTACTCGATGATCGTCATGCCGTAACCCGGAGCCTCGGACACCTTCACACTGCGGGGGATGATCGTCGACAGCACCTTGCTCCCGAAGTGCCTGCGGACCTCTTCGGCAACCTGGTCGGCGAGCTTGGTGCGGCCGTCGTACATGGTCAGCACAATCGTCGACACGTGGAGGTCCTTGTTGAGATGCGCCTGGATCAATTCGATGTTGCGCAGCAACTGACCGACGCCTTCGAGCGCGTAATACTCACACTGGATCGGGATGAGGACCTCACGTGCGGCAACCATGGCGTTGACCGTCAGCAGGCCCAGCGACGGTGGGCAATCGATGAAGATGTAGTCGAGACCGAACTTCTTGATCGACTCGTCCGACAGCGCATTGCGCAACCGATTCTCGCGCGCCACCAGCGAGACGAGTTCGATCTCCGCGCCGGCGAGATCGAGAGTCGCCGGCACACAGAACAGATTGTCGTTGCTGGGGCTCTGCTTGATTGCCTCGCTGATGTCGACCTCGCCGAGGAGCAGCTCGTAGACCGACGCGATATCCGGAGTGCGGTGATCGACGCCGAGTGCCGTGCTGGCATTCCCCTGGGGATCGAGGTCGACGACGAGGACCTTCAGCCCATGCAGTGCGAGCCCCGCCGCGAGATTGACGGTGGTCGTCGTCTTGCCGACGCCGCCCTTCTGATTCGCGACGGTGAGGATTCGCGTCGACGGCGGGTGGGGGAGTTGACCCGTTCCGCCGGGCGTGAGGACCTCACTGGCACGCGCCGCAGCAGCAGCGATCGGAGTGTCGACAAAGGGATCGCGCGGCACGGCCCTTCTCCGACGACCACGGGTAGACGTTTCACGTGAAACATTCGGGTCCTTATCGACCACGCTGGGACTCCTCTGCCCGTCCGATGGACTGTCAGCGGGCGGTCCCGAGGAACGCGCCGTCGCCTCCCTATTGTGCGCTTTCCGACCGAATCTCACCAACTACACCCTTCTGTCCCGCGGTGCCTTTGTCCGACCTGCCCGCCCTCGACGCTCGGTCCGTGCTGAATCGGGAGGGCGCTTCGTCCCGACGACGAGCGTGGTCGCGGGATCGACCAGGTCCACGCCGCAGCGAACCACCGCGAGATCGACCACGCCACGTCGCCGGGCGGCCTCCCGATCACGCTTGATCTCCTCGGCCGCCGTCGATCCCTTGATCGCCACCAACCGGCCACCGTCGACGATGTGCGGCGCTGACCAGCCGACCAGCCGGTCAAGCGGAGCGACAGCCCGCGAGGTCACAACATCAGCGGGTGCCACCGACGCCAGGACCGACTTCTCCTCCGCCCGCCCGCGCACCACCTGCACCCGCAGTCCCAGCTCTGCCACGACTTCCTCCAGGAATGTCGCCCGCCGGAGCAGCGGCTCGATCAACGTCACCGACAGATCGGGGCGGGCGATCGCCAACGGTATCCCCGGCAATCCGGCACCGCTGCCGATGTCGATCACCGACTGGTCGGCGTCGATGGCCTCGCCGATCACCGCGCAGTTGACGATATGCCGATCCCACAGCCGCGGCACCTCCCGCGGGCCGATCAGTCCACGATCGATGCCAGCAGTCGCGAGCGCATCGCGATAGCGGCGGGCCAGGGTGATGCGGTCACCGAAGACCACACCCGCCGACGGGGGAGGGGAGGGTTCGATCATTTCATGTTCCACGTGAAACAGTCAGTCCTCTCACTGGCGATGCTGATGCTGTTTCACGTGAAACAGCATGAATCACAAGCATGTCATTCCGGCCGCGGAAAACAACGAAGTCCCGGCCGTGACCGGGACTTCGTCGAACGTGCAGGGGATGATCATCAGTCCTCTTTGAGAACGACCACCCGCCGCTTCGGCTCCACGCCTTCACTCTCACTGTAGACACCGGCCACCGCGGCGACGGCGTCATGAACGATCTTTCGCTCAAACGGGGTCATCGGATCGAGCGCCTCCCGACCACCGCCGTCGCGGACCCGCTCGGCAACCTCGGTGCCCAGCCGCGCCAACCGCTCACGACGGTCCGCCCGCCAGCGGGCGATGTCGAGCATCAGCCGACTGCGCTCACCCGTCACCTGCTGCACGGCCAGCCGGGTCAGCTCCTGCAACGCGTCGAGTACCTCGCCCTTGCGGCCGACCAGCTTCGTCAGGTCGTCACCGCCGTCGATGCTCACGACCGCCCGGTCGCCGTCGACATCGAGGTCGATGTCACCGTCGAAGTCCAGGACATCCAGCAGCTGTTCGAGGTAATCGCCGGCGATCTCGCCCTCCTCGACCAACCGGTCCTCGTCATCGAGCTCGTCATCATCGAGCTCTGCGTCATCGAGCTCACTGTCCGGGGCCGCACCGGCCTCGGATCCGGCCGGATCGGCGCTCGCGGGCGCCCCCGCTGTCTCCTCGACGACGATCACCGAGTCGTCGACGATCTCCTCCCCGGTCACGTCCGCAGCACTGTGGGTGGCGGTCTCGGCTGTCATCTCTTGTTCCTCACTACTCGCCTTTGTTCTCACGTTCTTGTCTGGCTGACGCCGCAGCGCGAACCGGTCGGCTGACCGGTCACGGACTCAGCGCTTGCGACCGCTCTTCTTGTTGCGGTTGCGCGCCTTCCCCTTCTTCTTGGGTCGCGACTTGCCCGAACCACCGCGGCCGGTCGGCCGTTGCCCGGGTCGGGGAGTCACCGGCGCACTCGGCACGGTCGGGGCCTCGTCGGCCGACGCATCGTCGGCGGTGTCGGTGTCGGAATCGGTGGTGGCCGCCGACGCCGTGGTGTCCTTCCCGGTATCGGCCTTCCCGGGTTCCGGCGACGCCGCGGCACCCTCGCCGTCCGCGGATGTCGTGGTGGAGTCGGCCACCGCAGTCTCGGTCTTCCCGGTCCCGGTCTCGGTCTCGGCAGTCTCGGTTTCGGCAGTCTCGGTCTCGGCAGTCTCGGTCTCGGTGGACGTGGTCTCGGTGGATTCCGTCTTCCCGGTCTCGGTATCTGTCGGCTGCGCGCCCTTGGTCAACGACCGCACCGCGTTGGTGACCGACTTCTTCAGGCTCACCACACCGCCCGCCGGCTTCTCGTCGGTGGCGACGGCCGCCGCATCGGCTGTTGCCTCGCTCTTCGTGGTCTCGGCCACCGCCTGCTTCGTCTGCTGTGCGTTTTTCTTGGACCGGTCGGGCCGCACCCCGGGCTTGGGCGCGTTCTCCTTGAGCTTCGCCTGCTTGGCCAGTCTGGCCTCTTCCTCTTCCTTCGCGATACGACCGAACACCAGATGCTGCTGGCCGTAGGTCCAGATGTTGTTGCTCATCCAGTAGAGGAGGATCGCCACCGGGAAGAAGGCACCGGTCGCCAGGATGCCGAGCGGGAAGATGTAGACGGCCAGCGTGTTCATCAGCCGGGTCTGCTGATTGTCCTTGGACGCCTCGGGCTGCCGGTCCACCGACGCCCTCGCGTTCAGATGCGTGGCCACCGAGGCGACAATCATCATCGGTACGACGACGATCGCGATGTGCGGCCGGGTGAAGTCAATCGCCGCGCCGTCGCTGACGAAGGCCTTCCACTCGGTCATCGGTTCGGTGATGAACGCCGAGAGCGGAACGCCGAACAGGCGGGCGTCGAGGAAGTTCTGGACCTGGTCGACGTTGAAGATGTAGTTGCCCACCGACCGGGTCTCTGCCGGCGACATGCCGAGCTGACCCATCCCGGTGCCGGTCCGGTTGAAGGATCGGAGCACGTGGAACAGACCGATGAACACCGGGATCTGCAGCAGCATCGGCAGACATCCGAGCAGTGGATTGAAGCCGTGCTCACGCTGCAGCTTCTGCATCTCCTCGGTCATCTTGACGCGATCCTTGGCGTACTTCTTCCGGATCGCCTGCAGCTGCGGATTGATCTCCTGCATCTTCTTCGTGGTGCGGATCTGCTTCACGAACGGCTTGTAGAGGATCGCGCGGAGCGTGAACACGAGGAACACCACCGCCAGCGCCCAGGCGATGCCGTCCCCGCCGGGACTGTTCGGCGTCAGGAAATCGAACAGCCAGTGCCAGAACCACATGATCGCGGAGACCGGCCAGTAGATGAAGTTGAGCACGGGTTAGTTGCCCCTCACTTCCATTGATGCGCGATGCGACTCGCGCTCGGACAAAGCTGGAGTCCGCTCCACCTCGTCGTCCGCCCCACCGGCGGGACGGGGGAGCCGAGGATGCCGGAACCCGTGGTCGGGGACCGGGTCATATCCCGGTTTGTGCCACGGTCCGCATTTGAGGAGCCGCAGGATCGCCAGCGCACCGCCGTGCCAGAAGCCATGGCGGGACAGGGCCTCGACCGCGTAGGCGGAGCAGGTCGGCTCGAACCGGCAGATCGGCAGCCGCAGCGGGGAGATCCACGTGCGGTAGAGCTCGATCAGGACGATGATCGAGCGGCGGGGCAGCAGGTACAGCCAGGTCATCGCGAGACCTCGGAGGTCGGTGCGAGGGCGCGGATCCGGCGGCGCGCGAACGCCGCGCGCAGCTGTTCGGCGAGGGCTGCGGTATCGGCGTCGGCGGCCCCGGGATGTGCTCGGACCACCACGAACGCCTCCTCGGCCGGCGCCAGGTCACGCACCGTGTCGAAGGCGGCACGGAGCCGTCGGGCCACGCGGTGACGGACGACGGCCGAGCCCACCGATTTGCTGACGATCAGACCCAGCCAGGGGCCGCCGACCAACGCCACGGCGTGCCGGCGTCCTCCCGGATCCGGCCAGTGCGGTGGGACGACGAGGACACTCACCGACAGATCGCACGTCGAAACCCGCACACCCCGACGGAGCGTGCGGGAGAAATCGGATCTCCGGGAGATCCGATGATTGCCGGCAGCCATCACCGAATGCCACGAAGCCGGCCGGACCACGGGGTCCCGGCCGGCGTACGTGCTGCGCGGATCAGGCCGTGAGCTTCGAGCGGCCCTTGCTGCGACGATTGGCGACGATGGCCCGGCCGGCGCGGGTCCGCATCCGCAGACGGAAACCGTGCACACGTGCGCGACGACGATTGTTCGGCTGGAAAGTCCGCTTGCCCTTGGCCACGATGACTCCTTGTGTTCGGGCCCTGGGCACGCCGACGCATCGGGTCCCCACGACCTGTGGTGGTCTCTGCTTATCCCGGTGCGGTGCCGGACTGGTGCCGGTTCCGGTTGGTGTCTTCGGCTGCCCGGTTTCTCAGGACGGCCGAATCCGCCGCGCAAGTCCGCAGCCTGGATGACCAGTCGAGACTACTGGCTGGCCCGCACCAATTCAAACCTGCACCATATCGCCTGTGGATCGGGCCCGGCCTGCGGTGGCGGTCCTGCAGGTGACGGCCCGCGGCGGGGCTGCCCGGTGCGTCTGTTACCGTCCTGTGAGCAGGCGGTATGCCGCCGCCGTGGCAGCTGACGATGGTCCGCCGTTCCTCCGGGCATGACCTCGACCCGTTGTTCACAGGTGTGGATAACCATGTGGACAAGTCGTCTCGCCAGCCTCATGATCGGTCTCGGCACCTCGCGGATTGGTACGTTCCGCCTGGCGGGCAGCCGATCACGAGCAGGAGGATCCCACGGTGACATCAGATCGCGAGTCATTCGGCGAGGTATGGAAGCAGGTCGTCGCCACCCTCAAGGACGACGCATCGGCATCGGGACACGAGCCGCTGACCCGCCAGCAGAAGGCCTGGCTCTCCCTCGTCGAGCCGCTCACCCTCACCGAGGGCTTCGCCCTCCTTGCCGTCCCCACCGCACTGGTGCAGGAGCAGATCGAGCGCACCCTGCGGGATCCGATCCGCGCCACCCTGAGCCGGCTGCTCGGCCAACCGGTCGACCTCGGTGTCCGCATCACGACACCGGTCGTCGACGTCACCGCGGCACCGCCGGATCTGACCCCCACGGACCCCGCGAGCCCCGGCGGCCCCTCTCTGCTGAACGGGCGGGCGGCCCTCATCGGCAATCAGCCCGCGCCCAGCGGCCCGACGGCGGAGTGGTCGTCGTACTTTGCCGAGCGCACCGAGACGCCGACGACCACACCGGCCGGTCTCAACCCCAAGTACACCTTCGACACCTTCGTGATCGGCGCGTCGAATCGCTTCGCCCATGCCTCGGCGGTGGCGATCGCCGAGGCGCCCGCCCGCGCCTATAACCCGCTGTTCATCTGGGGTGAGTCCGGCCTGGGCAAAACCCACCTCCTGCACGCGGCCGGGCACTACGCGCAGCGGCTGTTCCCGGGGATGCGGGTCAAGTATGTCTCCACCGAGGAGTTCACCAACGACTTCATCAACTCGCTCCGCGACGACCGCCGGGTCGCCTTCAAACGCCGCTACCGCGACGTCGACGTCCTCCTCGTCGACGACATCCAGTTCCTCATCGGCAAGGAAGGCATCCAGGAGGAGTTCTTCCATACGTTCAACACCCTGCACAACGCGAGCAAGCAGATCGTCATCTCCTCCGACCGGCCGCCCAAGCAGCTGGCGACCCTCGAGGACCGCCTGCGCACCCGATTCGAGTGGGGTCTGATCACCGATGTCCAGCCGCCTGATCTGGAGACCCGGATCGCGATCCTGCGCAAAAAGGCGCAGATGGACAACATCGCCGTCCCCGACGAGGTCCTCGAGCTCATCGCGTCGAAGATCGAGCGCAACATCCGGGAGTTGGAGGGCGCCTTGATCCGGGTGACCGCCTTCGCGTCGTTGAACAACGCCGAACTCGACAAGTCCCTCGCCGACGTCGTCCTCGAGGCCCTGCTCCCGAACTCCGACGCCCTCGAGATCTCGGCGGCCACCATCCTCGCGATCACCGCCGAGTACTTCGACATCACCGTCGACGAGCTGCGCGGGCCCGGCAAGACCCGTGCGCTGGCCCAGGCGCGGCAGATCTCGATGTATCTGTGCCGCGAGCTCACCGACCTCTCGCTGCCCAAGATCGGCGACACCTTTGACCGCGACCACACGACGGTCATGTATGCCGAACGCAAGATCCGCAAGGAGATGACCGAGCGCCGCAAGGTCTACGACCATGTACAGGAGCTCACCGCACGCATCAAGAAGCGCGCCGGCGGTCACTGAGCCCGCTGAGCCCGCGTCCCACCCCGCCATCAGCGTCCCACCCCGCCATCAGCGGCCCGAACCGCCACCCGAACCGCCCGGGTGGTCATCCGATGATGCTCCGGCGGCGCCCGCCGACACCCCGAAATGGACATCCACAGCTGTGGACAAACCTGGGGAAGACACGCACGACACTGTGCACAGAGGTGGGACAGCCGACGCACAACCGGTGGTGTCCCCGGTGTTGTCCACAGCCTCGTCCCATCGGGTCCGGTGGTTGTCCACCGCGCCTGCACACCTCGTCGCCGGTCCCGACCTGCGGCAAGTCCACGATCTCCACAGAATCCACAGGCCCTATGACTATTGTCGATCTCTCTTTGAAGAGAATCTTCTCTAAGAAGGATGTGTGCACACAGGCCCCCGAGATCACGAAGCGTCTCGGCCCCGCGTCGGCGTGGCGACTTGACCCCCGACCCCGCAGCGGTCCCGGCACTCGTTCTAGAGTGGAAATCCGCATCATCCACCCGTTGCCGCGCCATTCGACGTACCGACCAGAAGGGCCACTGCCGAGCCATGAAGTTCCGTGTCGCGCGTGACGACTTTGCCGAAGCCGTCGCCTGGGTTGCCCGAAGCCTGCCGAGCCGGCCCCCGGTACCGGTCCTGGGATGCGTCGTTCTCAGTGCCGACGACGACGGCCTCATCGTGTCCGGGTTCGATTACGAAGTGTCTGCGCAAGAAGGGATCTCGGCCGAGATCGTGGAGCCGGGGCGGGTTCTGGTCTCCGGTCGCCTGCTCGCCGACATCACCAAGGCGTTGCCGCACAAGCCGGTCGATGTCACCCTCGACGGCGCCCGCGTCGCGATCGCCTGCGGCAGCGCCAGGTTCTCCCTGCCGACGATGCCCGTCGAGGACTATCCGCAGCTCCCCGACATCCCGGCGGTCACCGGATCCATCCCGTCGCAATTGTTCGCCGAGGCGGTCTCCCAGGTCGCGATCGCCGCGGGCCGCGACGACACGCTGCCGATGCTGACCGGGGTCCGCGTCGAGATCGACGGCACCACCGTCGTGCTCGCGGCCACCGACCGGTTCCGGCTGGCGGTCCGTGAGCTCGAGTGGCAGCCCGAGCAACCCAACGCCGCTGGTGCCGTCCTGGTGCCGGCGAAGACCCTGTCCGAGGGTGCCCGCACCGCGGGCAGCGAGGCCAGCGGAAGCATGCGGCTGGCCTTCGGTGCCGGCGATGCGATCGGTGGCGAGGGCATCCTCGGCATCCTCGGCGAGAACAAACAGACCACGACCCGGCTGCTCGACGCCGAGTTCCCCCGGTTCCGTCAGCTGCTCCCGGCCAGCCACACCGCGATCGCGACGATCGAGAGCGCACCGCTGCTCGAGGCGATCAAGCGGGTCTCGTTGGTCGCCGAACGCGGGGCGCAGGTGCGTATGGCGTTCTCCCCCGGATCCGTGCTGCTCACTGCCGGTGGCGATGAGGCAGGCCGGGCCGAGGAAGAGCTTGCCGTCGAGTTTCAGGGCGAGCCGCTGACCATCGCCTTCAACCCCGGTTACCTGCAGGACGGGCTGTCGGCGATCGGCGCGTCGGCGGTGGATTTCGGGTTCACCACACCGAGCCGGCCTGCGGTGCTGCGCCCGTCCGGCGGTGAGCAACCCGTCCCGGATGAGTCGGGCTCGTTCGTCGCACCCGACAGCGCATTCAGCTATCTGCTGATGCCGGTTCGGCTGCCCGGCTGATTCGGCCCACCTCTGGCAGTCTTGGGGGTGAAGGACATCACCACCGGGACAAACAAGGGGATATCGAGCATGCAACTGGGATTGATCGGCTTGGGCAAGATGGGCGCCAACATGCGGACCCGCATTGTGGAGGCGGGCCATGAGGTGATCGGCTACGACCCGCGTCCGGAGGTGTCCGACGTCGGCTCCCTCGCCGATCTGGTGTCGTCGTTGGCGGCGCCGCGGGCGATTTGGGTCATGGTGCCCTCGGGGGAGCCCACCCGGGCGACGGTCGCTGAGCTCGCCGGGCTGCTGGAACCCGGCGACCTCGTCGTCGATGGCGGAAACTCCCGCTACACCGATGACGCCGATCACGAAAAGACCTTGGGAGAGAAGGGAATCGGCTATCTCGACTGTGGTGTGTCGGGGGGCGTCTGGGGATTGCGCAACGGCTATGGACTGATGGTCGGCGGTACCCCGGAGAACGTCGAACGGCTGATGCCGATCTTCGACGCGCTGCGTCCGGCCGGGGAACGGGCCGATGGCTTTGTGCACGCGGGCGGGGTCGGTGCGGGGCACTACGCCAAGATGGTGCACAACGGCATCGAGTACGGGTTGATGCATGCCTACGGCGAGGGCTATGAGCTGTTGACGGCCGAGCCGTTGATCACCGATGTCGAGGGCACCCTGCGGGCATGGACCCAGGGCACGGTCATCCGGTCCTGGTTGCTGGATCTGCTGGTGCGCGCAGTGAGCGAGGATCCGGGGCTGACGCAGATCTCGGACTACACCACCGACTCCGGGGAAGGACGCTGGACCGTGGAGGAGGCGATCCGCCATTCGGTGCCGGCCAACGTCATCTCGGCGGCGCTGTTCGCCCGGTTCGCCTCCCGCCAGGAGGGTTCGCCTGCGCTGAAGGCCGTGTCCGCACTTCGCAATCAGTTCGGCGGGCATTCCGTGCGCAAAGGTTGACGGTGTTTGTTCGCGAACTGCATCTGCATGATTTTCGGTCCTGGCCGCAGCTGGATCTGACGCTGCGGCCGGGGCCGACGATCATCACCGGCCGCAATGGCTTCGGCAAGACGAATGTGCTCGAGGCGTTGTTCTATCTGTCGACGATGCGTTCGCACCGGGTGGGCACCGATGCGCCCCTGGTGTCGTCGGGTGCCGGATCTGCCACGGTGACCGCCACCGTCGAGAACAGCGGCCGGGAGTTGACGGTCACCGTGCAGATCAATGCGGCCGGCGCCAACAAGGCCTGGCTCAACACGGCCCCGCAGCGGCGTCCGCGGGAGGTGCTCGGGGTGCTGCGCAGTGTGCTGTTCGCGCCGGAGGATCTGCTGCTGGTGCGCGGGGATCCGGCCGATCGACGCCGGTTCGTCGACGAGTTGGTGGCCCAGCGGGGTCCGCGGCTGGCGGCGGCCCGCGCCGACTATGACCGGGTCCTGCGTCAGCGGTCGGCGCTGCTCAAGACGGCGGGCGCGGCGCTGCGGCGCGGGGAGACCGCGTCGGTGCTGAGCACGCTCGACGTTTGGGATGCGCAGTTGGCCGAGTACGGCGGGATCGTCACCGCGGCGCGTGTCGATGTGCTCGCCGACCTCGCCCCGCACTTCGTCGGCGCCTATGCCGCGATCGCCCCGCATTCGCGCCCGGCGGGTCTGCGGTACCGGTCGAGTGCGGGTGATGAGGCGCTCGGTGACCCCGATGCGCCGGCCGATCCGGCACTGATCGCCGAGGTCATACTCGCGAAGCTCGCGGCGGTGCGGGAGCGGGAGCTCGACCGCGGGATGTCCCTGGTGGGCCCGCACCGCGACGACATCGATCTGATTCTCGGTGACGAGCTCGCGAAAGGTTTTGCCAGCCACGGGGAATCGTGGTCGCTGGCGTTGTCGCTCCGGTTGGCCTCGGTGGCGTTGGCGCGGGCCGAGGGCGTCGAGCCGGTGATCATGCTCGATGACGTCTTCGCCGAGCTCGATGCCGCCCGTCGTCGGCAACTGGTCGAGTTCGTCGCGGGGGCGGAGCAGCTGCTGGTGACCGCGGCGGTTGCCGAGGACATCCCGGACGGGATCGGGGGGTGTCGGATCGGGGTGGATCTGGTGGCGGAGCCCGGCTCGGCCCGGTATTCGACGGTGAGCGGGCTGACCCGGGCGAGCGCAGCGACGGGGAATTCCACACAGGCGAGCGCAGCGACGGGGGATGTCACCGGGGTCAGTCATGGGTGATGGTGCGGACCCGTCGGATTCGGGGTTGTCCACCGGGTCGAGCGGTCCGGATGTGCCGGTGAGCGGGTATGAGCGGGCGCGCCGTGCGTTGGAGGAGGCGCGGGCGAATGCCCGGGCCAATGGGAAGGCGGTGGGGCAGGGGCGGGCGTCGCCGGTGCGGCGGGCCGGGCGGGGGACCCGGAGTCGGCGGCGGTGGTCGGGGGCGGGCCCGGACTCGCGGGATCCGCAGCCGTTCGGGCGCCTGGTGGGGGGGCTGGCCCGGGAGCGTGGCTGGCAGCCGCGTATTGCCGAGGGCACCCTGTTCGGTATGTGGGAGCAGATCGTCGGCGCCGACATCGCCGCACATGCCAAGCCAACGGTCTTGCGGGACAAGGTTTTACATGTTCAGGCCGAGTCGACGGCGTGGGCCACCCAGTTGCGTTATGTGCAGTCGCAGATCGTGGCGAAGATCGCCGCGGGCGTCGGCGACGGGGTGGTGACCTCGCTGCGGATCACCGGTCCCAAGGGGCCGTCGTGGCGCAAGGGGGAGCGGCATGTGCCCGGGCGCGGCCCCCGCGACACCTACGGCTAGCGGCGGCTAGCGGTGGCCGGTGGCCGTCGCGGGGCCGTGAACCCCGCGCTGCGCTGCCATTTGATCTCGGCCCACGACCCGGTCGGCAGGTGTCAGAAATAATCGATCTCCGAGGCACGTAGACGCCCGCACGGACGTTCCTGGTCATGCGAGGCAGTACAATGGCGGGCGATAGTTGACCCGACCGGGGATCGCGCGGCCCGGGACGCTCGCCGACGGGCACCATCAGGGGTGTTCTTCGCGGAGAAGCGTCCGGGCACCGTTGTGCTGATCGCCGTCCAGCGTCGGGCTCGCCGAGCGCAGAACAGGAGCGGACGCACCTCGTGGCCGACAGTGAGAAGAATTCCCGCAAGCCCCGAACGAAGCCGGCCGAGTACGGCGCCGAATCCATCAACATTCTCGAAGGCCTCGAGGCGGTCCGCAAACGTCCCGGCATGTACATCGGCTCCACCGGTGAGCGGGGCCTGCACCATCTGATCTGGGAGGTCGTCGACAACTCCGTCGACGAGGCGATGGCCGGTTTCGCGACGAAGGTCGACGTCACCCTGACCGCCGACGGCGGCGTGGAGGTCGTCGACGACGGCCGCGGCATGCCGGTCGCCATGCACGCGACCGGGGTCCCGGCCGTCGAGGTCATCATGACCCAGCTGCATGCGGGCGGAAAGTTCGACTCGGACTCGTACGCGGTCTCCGGTGGCCTGCACGGTGTCGGCATCTCGGTGGTGAATGCGCTGTCGACGAAGGTCGAGCTCGAGATCGCCCGCGATGGGCACCACTGGAGCCAGACCTACACGAGGTCGGAGCCGGGCGAACTGCACAGGGGCGCGGCGACCCGGAAGAAGGGCACCACCGTCCGCTTCTGGCCGGATCCGGAGATCTTCACCGAGACCGTCAGATTCAACGCCGAGACCGTCGCCCGGCGCCTGCAGGAGATGGCCTTCCTCAACAAGGGCCTGACCATCACGCTGACCGATCGGCGGCCGCGGGCGATCGAGGTCCCCGGCGACCCGGACGGTGCGGGTGCCGATCCCGAGGCCGCCGAGACTGTGCTGACCGAGGAGGAGAAGGCAGTCCGGGCCGCCCAGCCCAAGACCCGCACCTATCATTACCCGGACGGTCTCGTCGACTACATCAAGCATCTCAACCGCACCAAGCATCCGATCCACAAGTCGGTGATCGGGTTCACCGGCACGGGCACCGGCCATGAGGTCGAGATCGCGATGCAGTGGAACGACGGCTACGCCGAGTCGGTGCACACCTTCGCCAACACCATCAACACCCATGAGGGCGGCACCCACGAGGAGGGTTTCCGGGCAGCGCTGACCCGCATCGTCAACTCCTACGCCCGCGACAAGAAGCTGCTCAAGGAGAAGGACTCCAATCTCACCGGCGACGACATCCGGGAGGGCCTGGCCGCGGTCATCTCGGTGAAGGTGGCCGATCCGCAGTTCGAGGGACAGACCAAGACCAAGCTCGGCAACACCGAGGTGAAGAGCTTCGTCCAGAAGGCCTCCGGGGAACACCTCGAGCACTGGTTCGAGGCCAACCCGGCCGAGGCCAAGGTGATCATCAACAAGGCCGTCGAGTCCGCGCACGCGCGGCTGGCCGCCCGCAAGGCCCGAGATCTGGTGCGGCGCAAGAGCGCCACCGACATCGGCGGTCTGCCCGGCAAGCTCGCCGACTGCCGCAGCAACGATCCGAGCAAGTGCGAGATCTACCTGGTGGAGGGCGATTCCGCGGGCGGCTCGGCCAAGACCGGGCGGGACTCGATGTATCAGGCGATCCTGCCGCTGCGCGGCAAGATCATCAACGTCGAGAAGGCGCGGATCGACCGCGTACTCAAGAACGCCGAGGTGCAGTCGATCATCACCGCCTTCGGCACCGGCATCCACGACGAGTTCGACATCGCCAAACTGCGCTACCACAAGATCGTGTTGATGGCCGACGCCGACGTCGACGGCCAGCATATCTCGACGCTGCTGCTGACCCTGCTGTTCCGGTTCATGCGTCCGCTCATCGAGCACGGGCACGTGTATCTGGCGCAGCCGCCGCTCTACAAGCTCAAATGGCAGAAGGGCGCCGCACCCGAGTTCGCCTATTCCGACCGTGAGCGGGACGGCCTCCTCGAGGCCGGTGTCGCCGCGGGCAAGAAGATCAACACCGACGACGGCATCCAGCGCTACAAGGGTCTCGGCGAGATGAACCCGAGCGAACTGTGGGAGACGACGATGGATCCGAGTGTCCGCGTGCTCAAACAGGTCACCCTCGACGACGCGGCCGCGGCCGACGAGCTGTTCTCGGTGCTGATGGGCGAAGACGTCGTCGCCCGGCGCAGCTTCATCGCGCGGAATGCGAAAGATGTCCGTTTCCTTGATGTCTAGGACGTGTCTCCCCGCCACCTCCCCCGCCCCCCAACCGAAGAGGAATCGATGACCGACACCACGCTCGGGCCCACCGGCGGTGACGGCGATCGCGTCGAGCCGGTCGACCTCGGCCAGGAGATGCAGAACAGCTACATCGATTACGCGATGAGCGTGATCGTCGGCCGTGCCCTGCCCGAGGTCCGCGACGGCCTCAAGCCGGTGCACCGGCGGCTGCTCTATGCCTCCTATGACGCCGGTTTCCGCCCGGACCGCGGCTACGTCAAGTCCGCGAAACCCGTTGCCGAGACGATGGGCAACTATCACCCGCACGGTGACAGCGCGATCTACGATGCGCTGGTCCGGCTCGCGCAGCCGTGGTCGATGCGGTACCCACTCGTCGACGGGCAGGGCAACTTCGGCTCTCGCGGCAACGACGGCCCGGCCGCGATGCGTTACACCGAGGCGCGGTTGACGCCGCTGGCCATGGAGATGCTGCGGGACATCGACGAGGAGACCGTCGATTTCATCCCCAACTACGATGGCAAGACCAGTGAGCCCACAGTGCTGCCGGCGCGGGTGCCGAATCTGCTGATCAACGGATCCGGCGGCATCGCCGTCGGCATGGCGACCAATATCCCGCCGCACAACCTGACCGAGGTCGCCGCCGCGATCTTCTGGGCACTCGAGCATCACGACGCCGACGACGAGACCACACTCGCCGCGTGCATGGAGGTCGTGAAGGGACCCGATTTCCCCACCGCAGGCCTGATCGTCGGCAGTCAGGGGATTCGCGACGCCTACACCACCGGTCGCGGTTCCATTCGCATGCGCGGGGTCACCGCGATCGAGGAGGCCAAGGGCGGCGCCACCCAGATCGTGATCACCGAGCTGCCGTATCAGGTCAACCCGGACAATATGATCGCCTCGATCGCCGAGCAGGTCAACGAGGGAAAACTCAAGGGCATCAGCAAGATCGAGGATCACTCCTCGGATCGCGTGGGCCTGCGCATCGTGGTCACCCTGCGCCGCGACGCGGTCGCCAAGGTCGTGCTGAACAATCTGTACAAGCACAGCCAGCTGCAGACCAGCTTCGGCGCCAACATGCTCTCCATCGTCGACGGCGTGCCGCGCACCCTGCGCCTGGATCAGATGATCCGCCACTACGTGGCCCACCAGATCGATGTGATCGTCCGGCGCACCCGGTACCGGCTGCGCAAGGCCGAGGAGCGGGCGCACATCCTGCGTGGCCTGGTGAAGGCCCTCGACGCCCTCGACGAGGTGATCGCCCTGATCCGGGCGTCGGCGAACACCGAGGAGGCCCGCGCCGGGCTGATCGACCTGCTCGACATCGACGAGATCCAGGCCGACGCGATCCTGGCGATGCAGCTGCGTCGGCTCTCCGCCCTGGAACGGCAGAAGATCATCGACGATCTCGCCGAGCTCGAGCGGATGATCGAGGACTACAAGGACATCCTGGCCCGGCCCGAACGGCAGCGCGCGATCGTGCGGGACGAGCTGCGGGAGGTCGTCGACAAGTTCGGCGACGACCGCCGCACCAAGATCATCGCCGCCGACGGCGATGTCACCGACGAGGACCTCATCGCCCGTGAGGACGTCGTCGTCACCATCACCGAGACCGGGTACGCCAAGCGCACCAAGACCGACCTGTATCGCAGCCAGCGCCGGGGCGGCAAGGGGGTGCAGGGGGCGGGTCTCAAACAGGACGACATCGTCGCGCACTTCTTCGTCTGCTCCACACACGACTGGATCCTGTTCTTCACCACGAAGGGCCGCGTCTACCGGGCCAAGGCCTATGAGCTGCCCGAGGCCAACCGCACCGCGCGCGGCCAGCACGTCGCGAATCTGCTGGCCTTCCAGCCCGAGGAGCGGATTGCCCAGATCATCCAGATCCAGGGCTACTCCGATGCCCCCTACCTGGTGCTGGCCACCCGCAACGGCCTGGTCAAGAAGTCCAGGCTCGAAGACTTCGATTCCAACCGGGCCGGCGGCATCGCGGCGATCAACCTGCGCGGTGAGGATGAGCTCGTGGGTGCGCAGCTGTGCAGCGCCGACGACGACCTGCTGCTCGTGTCGAGCCAGGGGCAGTCGATCCGGTTCCACGCCGACGACGAGACGCTGCGCCCGATGGGCCGGCAGACCTCCGGGGTGCAGGGCATGCGATTCAACGACGACGACCGGCTGCTGTCGCTCAACGTGGTCCGTGAGGGCACGTATCTGCTGGTCGCGACGTCGGGCGGATACGCCAAGCGCACCGGCATGGCCGACTACCCCGTCCAGGGCCGCGGCGGCAAGGGGGTGCTGACCATTCAGCACGATCGCAGGCGCGGGACGTTGATCGGGGCGCTCATCGTCGACATCGATTCCGAGCTGTACGCGATCACCTCCGGGGGCGGTGTCATCCGCACCGCGGCCAAGCAGGTCCGCAAGGCGGGCCGCCAGACCAAGGGGGTGCGCCTGATGAACCTGGACGATGGCATGACCCTGCTGGCGATCGCCCGGAACGCCGACGAACCCGAGGTCGACGCCACCTAGATGTCGGCGGGGAAACCCGACCGTGCGGCGCTGCGGCGCGGCCGGCCCCGTTGTGAGGGAGACAACCGTTAGTCTTGACCCCAGCCCGTCGGCGAGCGAGAGTTCTCGGTGCGCCGCGCAGCCAGGGTGACGATCGCCGAGTGAGGAACATCCAGTGAGCCAACCGAACGACCCGGACAAGAACTCGACACCCGCCGGGCCGGGTCCGTCCAAGGGGCCGGTCCCCGATGGGCCCGGACGCAGCGGTGCGCTGGTGCCGCCGTGGCAGCGGGGTCCGGGGGAGAACGCACCCGGCCCCAAGTCCGGTCCGGGTGCCATGACCGAGCAGATCAACGGTGGTCCGCGGCCCGGACCGCCGCGGCCGGGTGGTCCTGGTCCCGGCGGTCCGGTTCCGGGTGGTCCTGGTCCGGGTGGTCCGGTTCCGGTGCCGGTGACGCAACTGAGCACCCCGCACGGTCCGGCCGGCCCGGCCGTCGCCGCACCGGACGGCCCGAAGAAGTTCGTGGAGTCACCGACCCGCACCATTTCTCGCGACGACAGTGTTGCGCCGCAGCTCCCTGATCTCGACGAGATCCATCACACGCAGTCGGCGGTGCCGCGCACCGCGTCGGCGACGACCGAGCAGGCATCACGGCCCGGCCCCACCCAGGTGGCCGCAGGCAGTGGTCTGCGTGCCGCCGTCCAGGTGCGACGGTTCGACCCGTGGGCGGTGTTCAAGGTGTCCGGGGTCCTCGCGATCATCGGGTTCATCATCTGGATGATCGCGGTGGCCGTGCTCTATCTCGTGCTCGACGGCATGGGGGTCTGGGAGCAGCTCAACAACGCCTCCAGCACGCTGATCACGACGGACGGGGCGGCCAGTGAGGGCGACATCATCGGTGCCGGGACGGTGTTCCTGTACGCGGGGATCATCGGTGCCATCAATTCCGTGCTGATGACCGCGCTGGCGACGATCGGCGCCTACATCTACAACCTCGTCGCCGACCTCGTGGGCGGCGTCGAGATCACCATCGCCGATCTCGACTAGGGCGTGACACGCCCTAGTGGTGAATAGTGCCAGGTCAGACGGTTATTCGGGCGGCGTTTTGGTGTCTGGGCGTCTCGTCGGGTAATGTCTGTCCTCGGTTCACGGGCCTATAGCTCAGGCGGTTAGAGCGCTTCGCTGATAACGAAGAGGTCGGAGGTTCAAGTCCTCCTAGGCCCACTGCGAGTGGAGATTTGTCCACATTTCGCATCCCCGCCGGACCTCGGAATCCCACATGTGGACACCGAACTGTGGCCACCGAATCCCGGCAACGGGGCCTTAGCTCAGTTGGTAGAGCGCCGCCTTTGCAAGGCGGATGTCAGGAGTTCGAATCTCCTAGGCTCCACAAGTAAAACCGCAGGTCACACCCCGTTTTCTCCCGTAGGGAGTGCGGGGTGTTCTGCTGTCGTGGCCCGTCTTCGGTCACCAGACGCAGATGCTCACCACCATGGCCGGCACCGGAACGTCACGCCGACGATTCGCCGAACCCTTAGTGTGTTCCTATAGTTTCCCATATGGGTATATGATGATCGCCATGGCCCGCGCAGCAACAACCTCGGATGTGTTCAACGCGATCGCCGAGCCGCAGAGGCGGGACATCCTGATGCTTTTGCGAGCCGGCGAGCTTCCGGCGACGCACGTCGCCCAGGAGCTGGGGCTCACCCAGCCAGGAACGTCGAAGCATCTCCGGGTACTCCGAGAGGTTGGACTCGTGAGCGATCGCCGAGTCGGGAAGAGGCGTCTGTATCGCCTGGATGCACGCGGGCTGAAGCCAATCCATGAATGGGCGGGCGGGTTCGAGCGATTCTGGAACGAGAGCTTCGACCGGCTGGACACCTACGTACAAGAACTCAAAGAGCAAGCGCAAGGAGACGATGCCGGTGAGTAACAGTGAGTCAGCAGGAATGCCGGGAGCCACGGTGGCCGACCGGGAGATCGTGATCTCTCGGGTTATCCAGGCATCGCGGGATTTGGTGTTCAAGGCCTTCACTGAGGTGCGACATTTGTCGCGATGGTGGGGGCCGGAGGGCTACACCACGACGACGAAGACCTTCGAGTTTCATGTCGGCGGGGAGTGGGAGTTCACGATGCACGGGCCAGACGGCACGGACTATCCCGAGTGGATCACCTGGACCGAACTCGTGCCGCCGGAGCGGATCGCGTTCCGCCACGGCGAGCATCGTGGCGATCCGAATGCGTTCAAGTCCGTGCTGACGTTTGCGGCCGATGGGGCGACGACCCGAGTCGAGATGCGCACCGTGTTCCCGACCAAGGAAGCCCGCGATGAAGCGGTCGAGAAGTACCACGCGGTCGAAGGCGGACAGCAGACTCTGGGCAACCTCGCGACCTATGTCATGGAACTCGTTGCGAAAAGGGGCGAAAGCTGATGTCCGGCCAGGTGTTCTTCAGCGTGTCGATGACACTGGACGGCTTCATCGCGCCCGCGTCGTCGTCGGAGCTGATGGGGCAACAGTGGAGGGAGCTGCAAGGCTGGATGTTCCCGCTGCGGTTCATCCGCGAGAACCTGAAGCTTGGCGAAGGTGGCGAGGAAGGGAACGACAATGATCGTGCGCGAATAACGTTCGAACGCACAGGCGCGAGCATCATGGGCAAACACATGTTCGATGCTGGCGAGCACATGTGGCCCGCGGAGGCACCGTTCCACACCTCGGTGTTTGTGGTGACGCACGAGAATCGTGACCCGTGGCACCGTCCGGGCGGAACCACCTTCTACTTCGTCAACGACGGCATCGAATCTGCGCTCGACCAGGCGCGGACGGCTGCCGGATCTCGAGACGTGCGCGTCGCAGGTGGAGGCAAGACCGTTCGCGAGTATCTGAACGCGGGCCTCATCGATGAGTTCCATCTCGCGCTGTCGCCGACGCTGTTCGGCGCCGGAGTTCGCCTGTTCGATGGCGTGGATGCGAGCCGGATCGCACTGGAACAACAGCGCGTGGAATCGTCCGAGCGAGCCACCCACCTGCACTACGCAGTCCGGAGAAAGTAGTCTGCGTCACCATCAGGTCAGGTCCCCCGGTGGCGTCAGAGCGTCGTAGCAACAGCGCTGGCCGGCAGGGGGCTGGGTCCGGGACCGCGACCGTGAGCCGGCTCGGATCGAATATGGTCGGTCACTCGTCGGAGCGACGCACCGGGAGCACTCGCGCGCCCGCCTCGCGGACGGCGATGCCGAGCAGGACCAGGACGAACACGATCAGCAGTGGCATGTTCAGGTTGCCGCCGCCGAAGTAGCCTGCACGATTGGCGAGTGCCCACAGGATGAGTACCGCTCCAATGGTCGGGGCGACGATGACGCCGATCCCGCGCCACCAACGGCGGAGGACCACCGCCTGGACCACGGCGGCGATAGCCGTGACTGCCAGCGCGGCAAGGGCGATGATCACCAAGGCGTCGGAGCCGGAGAACCCGTCACTCCACGGCGAGTGGCGGCGGTCTGTCAGCGGGGTGTACGCGGTCCAGCCACTCTCCGATGTCAGGTAGTCGGCGTACCGTGGCCGACGGGTGGTGGCGCTGCACGTGCCCCACCGATAACCGCTGTTCGCTCACCGCCGTTCCCCGTACCGTGCTCCACGTGAGCACATATGTCCGCCCCGCCATCCCCTCGCGCGTCTATCGGGACGAGCACAGCGCGGTGATCGCCTATGGCGAACGGTGGGGGTTCGACTTGCCGCCGGACGGCAGCTACTCGCGGACCTCGAACCTCGACCGGTTCGCGCCGCTGCACGCGGTGGCGGTGGAGGTCAGCGCCGGGGCCACCCGCCACGTGGTCTACCCCTCCTGCGGGTGCGATGCGTGCGATGAGACCTGGGAGGACGCCGCCGACGACATGGAGACGCTGGTGCTCGCCGTGGCCGCAGCGCTCCGCCGCAGGCCACGGCGGGAGGGCGGTTGACCGCTCGTGGTCGGGTGCGGTGAGACTGGATCGGTGGATTCGCGTACTCGCAACGCCGCTTTGGCGCCCTGGCTGGTGCTGGCCGGGCTGCTCTGTCAGGAGGTCGGCGCGTCGGTGGCGGTCACCCTGTTCCCGGTGGTGGGACCGATCGGCATGGTGGCCTTGCGGTTGGTGTTCTCGGCGCTTGTGCTGCTGATGCTGGCGGGGCCCACCCGTGGTGCCCGGCCGCAGTGGCGCGCGGCGGGGCGGGCCGCCTGGTGCTCGGTTGCGGGTTTCGGACTGGTGTTGGCGGCGATGAATGCCTTCTTCTATCTGTCTCTGGAACGCCTGCCGTTGGGGGCCGCGGTGACCATCGAGATCCTCGGCCCGCTCGTCCTCAGCGTCATCGCCGGACGGCCCCGCTGGCGCAGCGTGCTGTTGGCAGTCGTCGCGGGACTCGGTGTCGTCGCGCTGGGCGGTGGTCTGCATGATCTCGATCTCCTCGGCGTGGCCTGTGCGCTGGCCGCCGCGGTGCTCTGGGTGGGCTACATCCTGCTGGCGCAGGCCACCGGCGCGCACTTTCGCGGGATCAGCGGCCTCGCCACGGCCACCGTTCTCGGGGCCTTGCTGATCGCCCCGATCGCGGTGGCCACCACCGGCGTCGGCACCCTGCTTGAGCCCCGTATTCTCGCGGCTGGTCTGGCCATCGCCGTGTTGTCGTCGGCGATCCCCTACGCCCTTGAGCTGAGTGCCCTCCGGTACATCGGTGCCGGCACCTTCGCGATCCTGCTCGCTCTCGCACCAGCACTCGCGGCGCTGGTCGGATTTGTCGTCCTCGACCAGAATCTCACCCCGCTCGCCATCACCGGCATCGCCTGCGTGATGGGGGCGAGCATCGGTGCGGTTCGTGGTGAACGGCGGATCGGCAGGGCACCCGCGTGACGCCGCGATGAGATCTGCGCAGCCTTCCCGCAAACGATGGGAGACCTTCACGGTGTGAGTCTCTGGCATGCCCATTGGATTCACCTGGCGGACTATCTATTTCGGTGAAGAATGCCGCCAGGGCCAGGGCCAGAGCCGGCGGGTGAGTGCCACGGCGCGGGCCGGATGGGGTGTCGATGGTCGACGGGGTGGTCTCTCGGTTAGAAGCCATGCCCGCGGGCGTCGGGGTCGAGGGTGGCGTGATCGCAGTCGCCCGCGGTGGGTGTGGATTCGGGGGGCGGGTTGTGGTGGTGGGGGATCGGACGGGGCGGGTTGGGTTGCCGGTGTTGCTGATTCGGTTGGGGGCTGCCGATCATCGGTCGGGGCGGTGGTGTTCGGTGTCACGGGTGGCGTGCCGTGGATTTCTGCTCGCGCACGCGCCAGGTGTGCGTTGAGGAGGGCGAGGAGATCGGGTACCCGGTTGATGCGTTTGGGGTTTTCGGGCATGCCGGGTTCGGTGTTCAATTGCCACCAGGTGCGGCCTGCGTCGGGTCCGTCGAGGTATTTCCCGGTGGTGTAGCGGCCGCGTCCTTCTCCGACCATCCTGTTGTGTTGGGGGCATGCCGGGGCGAGTTCGGTGATGTCGGTGTGGCCGCCGTCGGCCCAGTCGTGGACGGCGTGATGCATTTCCACGTGTGCCGCGGGTGCGGTGCAATCGGGGTGGGAGCAGGTCTCGCCGCCGGGGGCGGCGAATGATGCCAATCGTTGTCCGGTGGTGGCCAACCGTTTCAATCGTCCGAAGTACAGGGGGATCGCGGTGGCTGCGGTGAACACGGACAGAAATGCTGTCGCGGTGTCGGTCAACGCGATCACGTCGTTGATCGGTAGGCGGGTGCCGGTGGCGGTGGCAGCGGTTCCGGTGCCGGTGAGCAGGTCGGTGAGGTCGGCTTTGATGATGAGTTGTGGGGGCAGTCCGCGATGTGATTTCCCGAGGATTCCGGCGTCGAGTCCGGCTGTCAGGAATGCCGAGAGCGCATCATGATTGCGTTGCGCCGGTGTTCGGTCATCGCGTTCCCGCGCGGCTTTCACCGCGTCGGGATCGGCGCCGTCGACGCTGCCCGATGGTGAGTCGGGATTGCTGGGGTCGTTCATGCCGGGTGCGCCCCAGGTCGCGAAGACCACTTCGAGTCTGGCTCGGGTCAGTGGTTTGATGTGCCCGTTGAGTTTCGACATCTTCGCGAGGTCTTGCCGGTTCACCCAGACGCCGCGGCGGCGTTGGCGGTCGGCGTCGTCGGCGAGTTCACCGTCGGGATCGAGGTGGGCGAGTAGTCGTTCGCCGGCGGCGGTGATCTCGGCGGGAGTCAGGCGGGGTGCGTGCTCGCCAAGGAGGCGTTCGGCAGCGACGCGCTGGTCGTGCGGGAGATTGTGTGGGAGTTTGTCGAGGGCTTCCAGCGCCGCATCCAGATGGGTGGGTGTCAGGTCACCGCGCGTGGCGGCTGCGGCCAGGGTGGGTGCTGGGAGGGGTTTCGGTTCGCCGGTCGCGGTGTGGAACTGTGCGGTCATCGTCATCCGGTGCAGTCGTTTGCGTGGGCCGGTGATCCGCAGTCTGGTGGTCATGAAGGCCATCACGGACCGGAAGCCCAGTTTCCTGGGCAGATCCCGGTCGGAGAGTTCGACGAGGACCTGGTTGACGGCCGGTTCGATGCGCCGGTTCCCACGTTCGAGGGTTTCGGCGAGTGTGACGACCTCGGTGTCGGAGCAGCGGGACAATGCCCCCTCGCCGATCGCGGCAGCAAGGGCATCCAGGGTGCTGGTGAACTGCTCGGCAATCACGGGAAGCGAAGGCGGCAAGGACAATTCGCGGAGGGTGGTGCCGAGGGTGTCATCGGTCGTGTCGAGAGTCATGGCCCAACTCCTCCCCGGGTTGACCGAGAGCTCGAATCGCTTATGTGTTCTATCTTACCCCTGTTGGGTGGGCCGGGCAAGGGTAATTTCGCAATCAGTTTCGATCCGCGTGTGACGGGTCCGGCGGACCTCGATGGTTGCTGGGATTCATCTGAATGGACCCTATGAACGTGGCAATGGGCATGCCTAGCCTGTGCCCATGAAGAAACGAAGCGTTGTCCGTTCTGTTGCTGTGCTCGCCGCGGCCTCATCGGTGATCGGCGGGGCGTGGGCCACCGCCCCGCAGGCCGATGCCGCAACGTCGGCCAAGGGCACAGTCCAGTGTGCGAGTGGTGCCATCGTCGCCGGCGTCTGGGTTGTCGCCAAGAACGGCGGATCTGGGTTTGCGCGGTTCACCAGGTCGCCGGGAACGCCATCGTATGCTCGCTTCGAGTACACCCTCAGCAGGGGTGGCAGCTACCTCGTCAACGTGGGGTGCGGCCTCAAGAGCAACGGGAGGGATTGGAAGACCAACAACACGAGCACGGTGTACCTGAGTGGAACGCGCACCTTCCTCTGCTACGACGTCAAGGTCTACGCCCCCAAGGTGCCGAGCAACTATGCCTACCAGAAGTGTCTCGCGTCCTGACCGATTCAGTCTGCCCGACGGCCGCCCCGAACCATGGGGCGGCCGTCGGCGTTGTCGCCACGCTGATCTGTCCTGATCCTGTCGACGTGTCGATTGGGCGGTCGCGGCATCGTCATCGGGGGACAGCACGCGACAAGACGCGATGACTGTCATGCGATACGTACACCGCACCGGCAGCGTAGCCCGTCGCGGCCCGGATGTCGGAGGGTCGCGCTATACAGTTCTGTGCGGGTTCCCCGCGAGGGGTTGGGGCCACGACGGTTTGGGAGCACGAGGGTTGGGAGCGCAGTGATCACGGGAGAGCAGAAGAGCAGGGTTGACGCCGTGTGGGATGCGTTCTGGTCCGGCGGCATCTCCAACCCTCTCGAAGTGATGGAGCAGATCACGTATCTGCTGTTCATCCGGCGTCTCGACGACGAGCAACAGCTCGCGCTCAACCGCGCCAACCTCACCAGGCGACCGGTCACCGGCAATCCGTTCCCCGTCGACCGCACCGAGTTGTGCTGGTCGGAGTTCAAGCACTACGCGCCCGAGGAGATGTTCCGGACCGTCGACTCCGAGGTGTTTCCGTTCATCCGCACCATGCGTGACGAGGACTCCACCTATGCGCATTTCATGAAGGACGCGCGGCTGTCCATCCCGAATCCGGGGATGCTGACCAAGGTGGTCGATCTCCTCGACAAGATCGAGATGCGCGATCTCGACACCAAAGGCGACATCTACGAGTACATGCTCGCCAAGATCGCGAGCTCCGGGCAGAACGGCCAGTTCCGCACCCCGCGCCACATCATCACGCTCATGGTCGAGATGATGGCGCCCGAGCCCGGCGACACCATCGTCGACCCCGCATCGGGTACCTGTGGCTTCCTCGTCGCGGCCACCGAGTACCTGCGCGAGCACCATGCCCGCGCCATCGCCTCCGGCAAAGGTGCCGCGCACTTCCACCACGAGATGTTTCATGGCTTCGACTTCGACAACACGATGCTGCGCATCGGGTCCATGAACATGCTCCTGCACGGTGTCGAACAACCCGACATCCGGTACCGCGACTCCCTTGCCGAAGCCAACACCGGCGATGCCGCGGCCTACTCACTTGTGCTCGCCAATCCGCCGTTCGCCGGCAGCCTCGACTACGAGAACACCGCCAAGGATCTCCAGCGGATCGTCAAGACCCGCAAGACCGAACTGCTGTTCCTTGCGCTGTTCCTGCGGCTGCTCAAACCCGGCGGCCGCGCCGCGGTCATCGTCCCCGACGGTGTGCTGTTCGGCTCCTCCCGGGCGCACAAGACTCTGCGCAAGATGCTGGTCGACGATCACAAACTCGACGCGGTCGTGAAACTCCCCTCCGGGGTGTTCAAGCCCTACGCCGGCGTCTCCACGGCCATCTTGTTCTTCACCAAGACCGACTCCGGCGGCACCGAGAACGTGTGGTTCTACGACGTACAAGCCGACGGATATTCCCTGGACGACAAGCGGACACCCTTGTTGGACGGGCAGAAACTCGGCCCGACCGCCCAACTCGCCGACGACGAGCACACCAAGAACAACCTGCCCGACATCCTCGCCCGCTGGGTGCACCGCGACGACTCGGAACTCACGCGGGCCCGCACCGAGCAGTCCTTCTGCGTGCCACGCGCCGACATCGAAGCCCAAGGCTACGACCTCAGCCTGAACCGCTACAAGGAGATCATCCACGAAGACATCGAACACCGCGCACCCGAAGAGATCTTGGACGAGCTGGACAAATTGGAGATCGATATACAGGCCGGTCTCGCGGAGCTGCGGCAGATGCTGGCGGGGGGCGGGGAGTGACGTGGCGTGTTGTACCGCTCGGTGACTGCCTTCGACAGGATACCCGCACGGAATCGATTGACCGTACGAGTGAGGAGACCTTTGTAACGGTACGGCTCTATGGTCGCGGAATGATTGAGCGAAGCATTGGGGTTGGCAAGATGCCGAAGCCATTCACTGGCTATCGGATCAAAGGCGGCCAGTTTGTGTACTCACGAATCGATGCCCGCAACGGAGCGTTTGCTGTTGTCCCAGATAATCTCGACGGAGCAGTTGTATCGAAAGACTTTCCGCGGTTCGACGTTAATCACCAAGTAGTTGACGTGGGATACCTACTTCATATAGTGAAGAGTTCTGATTTCTATCGGAAAATTCAAGACTTGAGCTTTGGTGCGACCAACCGCCAGCGAGTGAAAGAGGAGTCTCTGATGGCGCTTCAGATCCCTCTTCCTCCCCTCCCCGAACAACGCCGCATCGCAGCCATTCTCGACCACGCCGACGCACTTCGGGCCAAGCGGCGTACGGCATTGACTCTACTGGACGAACTGGAGAAGTCGATATTCGAGGAGATGTTTGGAGATTCTAAGAGGAATATACACCTGTATCCGATCGCGCGACTGAAAGACATTGTACGAGAAGGAGACAAAATAAACTACGGTGTGGTTCAACCAGGAGTGGCCGTTGAAGGAGGAGTTCCCTTGGTACGAGCGGGCGATCTCGAAGGCGGCTACGTCGAATCAAGAAATCTTCGAACTATCTCATCGGAGACTGACGAGCGGCACCGACGTTCGCGACTGGTTGGAGATGAGATACTGATCGGATGTGTGGGTTCGATTGGAACGATTGCGCTGGCATCGCACTCGAACTCTGGTTTCAACATTGCTCGAGCCGTTGCCCGGGTCCCGCTGGATGGATCAGTTGATAGGCAGTATGTCGCTGCCTGTCTGCGCAGTGACACAGTTCAGAACTACTTTCGAGCTGAGCTTAGGACTGTGGCACAGCCAACGCTGAATATTAAGCAAATTGAGCTCGCTGAGATTCCGCTGCCTCCGTTGAGTGAGCAGCGAGCATTCAGTCGCAATCGCCTAAAGGTTGGCACACTGCGTGCCCGCGACCTCTGGCAGTCCTCCACGCTCGACGCCCTCTTCTCCTCCCTCCAATCCCGTGCCTTCCGGGGCGAGCTCTGACACCAGAGCCCCGGCCCGCATGGCTGCTCCCGCATCCATCCCTATGTACAGGCTCAGCGGTACACCGCGACAATAATCGTCGTGGCGTTGCTGTGGGCCTGTACTTGCGCCCGTACATCGGCCAGAAACTTGTCGGTGCCCGGTGGTACGTTGATCGGCTTTGCAACAGTACCGAGAGGGTGATCGATCATGACCGCAACGAATGGCGCCGCCGCCACCATCCCGTCGACCGAGGTTTGCTACGCGCTCTGGGCGTTCGCTCATGAGAACACCGGGCTGGTGCTCCGGGTCAGTGGGCGGGCGTATGTGCTGACCGGCACGGATGCGGAGCGTTCAAGCGCGCTGAGGTATCTGTCGCGGTCGGACTTCTATGCCGCGGCATGGAAGGGTGTGCCGGAGCGGTACGTCGTCGTCGAACCGTCGGGCCGGCGGATTCGCGGAGCGGTGTACCCGAGCCAGCTCGACGACCACGGCATCTTCGCCGAAGTGCTCGCCGATCTGGAGGTTCTGCCCGTGCAGGTGCGCTCGCGCAACGGCGGGTACGAGGAGTTCCAGTTGTCCGCATCCAACCCGCAGTGGATGATCACCGTGGTCGTCGAATCGAATGATGGTCGCCTGATTCCCCAGATTCGCCAGTGATCCACCATCACCGGTGTGTCAAGATCGTGGCCTGAGGAGAGGGGGAGCGCTGTGGCCGGGAACTTCGAGTTCTTGCAGAGCGAGTGGCCGACGATCTACGCGTCGGCGAAGAGCGCGGAGCGGGACGCGCTCTTCGATGCCCGCTCCACCTGCTTCTACGCACGTCGGGCCATCGAGGGATGCGTCAAATGGCTCTACACCGCCAACAATCTGCCGGCTCCCTACCGCGGTGATCTCTCGGCGCGGCTGCACGAGCCGGGATTCGTCACGCTCGTCCCGGCGCCGGTACGGACCAAGCTGGACCTGATCCGCAGAGCCGGCAATCATGCGGTGCACGAGGACCGCCCGATCGCCACCGAATCCGGCATCCGGATCGTCGAAGAGCTCTTCCACATTCTGTCGTGGCTGGCCCGCGAGTACGCGACACGGGACTCGTCCAAGCCGGCGGCGTCGGCCCGACTCGATCGGGCGCGGTTGCCGAAGCCCGGGGGCGGCGCGGCGGTCGCCAAGACGCTGGCCCAACTGCAGAAACTCAACGCGGAGTTGGAGCAGAAGGACGCCGAGCTGGAAGCGGTTGCGGCGCAGCGTGCCGACCTCACCGCGCAGGTTCTCGCCCGGGACGCCAAGCTCGCGGCCGCCGACGCCGAGAAGGCGTCGTTGACCGAACTCGTCGCCAAGTTGCAGGCCGAGGTGGCCGAGGCCAAGAAGATCGCGGCCGCGGTACCCGACATCCACGACTACGACGAGGCTCGCACCCGCGCTGACATCATCGATCTGCTGCTGCGCGAGGCCGGCTGGGATGTCGACGCCCCGCGTGTCCGCGAGTATCCGGTCACCGGAATGCCCGAGGGCAAGAACGGGTTTGCCGACTACGTCCTGTGGGGAGTCGACGGTCTGCCCCTTGCGGTGGTGGAGGCCAAGCGCACCTCCACCGAGGCGAGTGTCGGCAAACATCAGGCGCAGCTCTACGCGAACTGCCTGGAACAGATGACTGGGCAACGCCCGATCATCTTTTACACCAACGGTTTTGAAACCTGGCTGTGGGATGATCGCCATTATCCGCCCCGGCAGGTCGAAGGCTTCTACACGCGTGATGAGCTGCAGTTGCAGATTCAGCGCCGAACGTCACGAAAAGCGCTGGCCGACATCGCGATTCCCACCGACATCGCCGGCCGCCCCTATCAGCAGCGCGCGCTCCGCCGCGTCGCCGCCCACTTCGAGGACGACCGCCAGCGTGCCGCCCTGCTGGTGATGGCCACCGGCTCGGGAAAGACGCGGACCGTGATCGCGTTGTCGGACATGCTGATGCGCGCCAACTGGGCCAAACGCATCCTCTTTCTCGCCGACCGCAAGGCGCTGGTCAAGCAGGCCGTCAACGCATTCAAGACCTTCCTGCCGGACGCGTCACCGGTGAACCTGTTGACGGAGAAGAATACTGACGGGCGCATCTACGTCTCCACCTACCCGACGATGATGGGCCTGATCAACGATCTCGATGACGGCCGCCGACGCTTCGGACCCGGCCACTTCGATCTGGTCATCATCGATGAGGCCCACCGGTCGGTGTATCAGAAATATCGGCGGATCTTCGAGTATTTCGACTCCTATCTGCTCGGGTTGACCGCGACACCCAAGGATGAGGTCGACTACAACACCTACCGTCTCTTCGACCTCGAGACCGGTGTCCCCACCGACGATTACAGCCTCGATGAGGCCATAGCCGATGGCTACCTCGTACCGCCCCGGGCCGTCACCGTGCCGCTGTCATTTCCGCGTCAGGGCATCAAGTACGACGATCTCTCCGCCGAGGAGAAGGCGCGATGGGAGGCACAGGACTGGGGTGAGGACCTCGACCCGGACGAGTATCCCGACGAGGTGTCGTCCGAAGCGGTCAACAAGTGGTTGTTCAACACCGACACCGTCGACAAGGCACTCGAGGTCTTGATGACCCGCGGCCACCGGGTCGCCGGCGGCGACCGCCTCGGCAAGACCATCATCTTCGCCAAGAATCAACGGCACGCCACCTTCATCGCCGAGCGCTTCGACCACAACTACCCGCAGTACAACGGCAGTTTCGCCGCCGTGATCACCCACGCGGTGTCCCACGGCCAGGACCTCATCGACACGTTCTCCCAACCGGATTCGAGTCCACACCTCGCGATCTCGGTCGACATGCTCGACACCGGCGTCGACGTACCCGACGTGGTCAACCTGGTGTTCTTCAAGCCCGTGCGATCGAAGACCAAGTTCTGGCAGATGGTCGGGCGCGGTACCCGCCTGCGGCCCGACCTCTACGGTCCGGGGCAGGACAAGACCGATTTCCTTCTCTTTGATCTCTGCGGCAACGTCGAATTTTTCAATGCGCATCCCGCGCCCGCCGAGTCCCGATTGGCCGCCTCACTGTCCGAGCGGCTGTTCACCGCTCGAGCGGACCTCGTATGGGCACTGACACGGTCAGCCACGAATCTCGAACTGCGCGAAGACATCACCGACGTCCTGCATCGTCAGGTCGCCGGGATGAACCTGGACAACTTCCTGGTACGACCCCAGCGCAAACAGGTCGAGGTCTACGCCGAGCGCAAGAACTGGGATTCGCTGACCGAACAGAAGCTCCGCGAGATCGTGGATCACCTCGCCGATCTCCCCACCACGGTCCGGGATACCGACGAGATGGCCAAGCGCTTCGACCTCATCGTGCTTCGCGGACAACTCGCCGTCATCGAAGCCGACGCCGCCACCCTCGCGCGTCAACAGGAGAAGGTGCGCGGCATCGCGGATTCGCTCCTGGAACAGCTCACCATCCCCAAGATCAAGGCCAAGGAAGAACTGCTGCGCGAGGTGGCGTCCGACGAATGGTGGGATGACGTGACCCCCGACATGCTCGAAGACGCCCGCACACAGCTCCGGTCGCTCGTCGGGCTGATGGAGAAGACCAAGCAACCCGTCCTGTACACCGATCTCCAGGACACCTTCACCGGCGAGATCACCGAGGTCGCCATGCCCCACATGGCGACCGGCACGGACACCGAGCGGTTCAACGCCAAGGTCCGTGATTACCTGCGCCGACAGCCCGACAATCTGGCACTTCAGAAGCTGCGTACCGGAAAACCGTTGACGCAGGCCGATATCGACTCCCTGCAAGAACTGCTGGTCCGTAGCGGCGCCGGCTCCGACGAAGAGCTGCGGGAGGCGATCGACGACGCCCGCGGTCTCGGCCGGTTCATCCGGTCACTCGTGGGTCTCGACCAGCAGGCCGTCAACGCGGCGTTCGGCGAGTTCATCAACGACACCAACGCCACCGCCGATCAGATCCATTTCATCGGTCTCGTCGTCGATCACCTCACCCGCACCGGTGCGATGGACGCCGGAGCGCTCTTCGATCCGCCGTTCACCGACAACGCACCGCAAGGGCCAACCCAGGTGTTCGCGATGGACCGGGCGTCGAGGTTGATCGAGATCATCGAGCAGTTCGACCGCGCGGCGGATGCGGAGACGGCCTGAGCTGGTGAGGTTCATGGCACCAATTTGGTACCATCTGAGGTACCGGGTTAGGTCAGCCCCGGCGGAGGTCACTGTGCCGTCTCTCAATATCTCCTTCACCGACGAGGAGCACGCTCTGTTGCAGGCGGCTGCCCAACGGGCGGGGAAAGCACTCAAGGCGTTCGTCCACGACGTTGTCATGGACGCGTCAAGCGAATATCGCCGAAATGTTCTCGAAGCCGCGCGGCGCGGCGCAGTCTGGTCGAGTGAGCTGAACCGCCGCCTCAAGTGATCCTTTACCTCGACCGGGAGGCTGTCATCACCGCGGGCTCCATCGCCTGCGACGAGCAGCTCTGGGTGCGCGATGAAGGGCTCCTCCAGTCGGCCATCGCCCGACCGCGGGCGAGCGCCTTCGGCCTCGACGCCTATCCGAGCCTCTGGGATAAGGCGGCGGCGCTCATGCATTCGCTCGCGACCAACCATCCGTTCGTGGATGGCAACAAGCGTACGTCGTGGCAGTGCGCGTACGTCTTTCTCGCGATCAACGGGATTGACCCCAGTGTGGAACTCGACAACGACGCTGCTGAGATTTTCGTGCTCGACGTGGCCGAAGGGCGCCTGTCCGAGTGGTCGTTGATCGCGCACGGGTTGCGCGATCTCTACGGTCACCGACCGTGATGTAGATGGTCGCCATCATGCGACGAGTCGGGCACCGTCGACGAGGTGGATGTTCTCCATGACCACCTGGCGTGCGGTGGCGGCGAAACCGGTGGCGAGTGATCGGCCGCCGGACCGGTACATGACATTGCACTCGTTGTCCGCCAGTTCGGGCAGCGGCACCGCGCGCAGCAGCGGATTGTCGATCGCCAGCCGCCACCCACTCGCCGCCACCGACATGCCACTGCG
>JASGFO010000014.1:0-34118 GCA_047605505.1 Gordonia sp. (in: high G+C Gram-positive bacteria)
GGTTCTACCCCGAGTTCCGCAGGGCCGTCGCCAGACCGTTCATCGTGAGTTGGATTCCCCGCCGCACGCGGACCGTGTCGTCGCCGGCACGGAAGCGGCGCAGCAGCTCCACCTGCAACAGGTTCAGCGGTTCCAGGTAGGGGAAACGGTTGTATACCGACCGTTTCAGGGCGGCGTTGTCGGCGAGCAGATCGTCGGTGCCGGTGATCTTCGCGTACATCGCGATGGTGCGTTCGTGCTCGACGGCGATCATCCCGAACACCGTGTCCCGCAGTGCCTCGTCGGGTACGAGCTGCGCGTACCGGTGGGCCAGCCCCATATCCGATTTCGCGAGCACCTGCGCCATGTTCGACATCACCGACCGGAAGAACGGCCAGTCCTGGTAGTAGTGGCGCAGGGTTTCCAGCCGCTCCGCCGAGTCGCCCACCCATTGTTCGAAGGCCGAGCCGGTCCCGTACCAGCCGGGCAGCATCACGCGGGACTGGGTCCAGCTCAGCACCCACGGGATCGCGCGGAGATCGGAGATCGCCTTGGTCTGTTTCCGCGAGGCCGGGCGGCTGCCGATGTTGAGCGCACCAATCTCCGAGAGCGGGGTCGAGGTGGTGAAGTATTCGACGAAGCCCGGGGTGTCGTGCACGAGTTCGCTGTAGGTGGCGCGGGCGAGCGCGGCGATCTCGTCCATGGTCGCGTAGGCGGCCTCGGAATCGTCGCCGAGCCCTTCGACGTCGAGCAGGGACGACTCGATCGTCGCGGCCAGCAGTGTCTCCAGGTTGCGTTCGGCGCCGGTGGGCTCGGCGTACTTGGCGGCGATGATCTCGCCCTGCTCGGTGATCCGCAGCGATCCCTGGACCGCGCCCGGCGGCTGCGCGAGGATCGCGTCGTAGCTTGGTCCACCACCGCGACCGACGGTGCCGCCCCGACCGTGGAACAGGCGCAACCGGATGCCGGCCTTGGCGGCGGCCTCCACCAGATCCAGCTCACCGCGGTAGAGCGCCCAGTTCGCGGCCATGTAGCCGCCGTCCTTGTTGGAGTCCGAATATCCCAGCATCACCTCGGCGATGTCGGCCTGCGCGGCCACCAGATCCCGGTAGAACGGGAGATCCAGTGCGGCGAGCAGGGTTTGCGCACCCTGCTGCAGATCTTCGATGGTCTCGAACAGCGGCACGATCCGCACGCTGGAGGAGAGTTTGCCGGTCGTGGCGTCGATGTCGATGAGACCGGTTTCCTTGAGCAGGATCATCGGTTCGAGCATGTCCGAGACCGACGTGCACATGCTGATGATGTAGTTCGGAACGGCTTGCGGACCGAACAACCCGACGGCGCGGGCGGCCGCGCCGACGATGCCGAGCTCCTTGTGGGCGAGTTCGGAGAGCTGCGCACCCACGCGCAGCAGCGGGCGTGGTGACTGCAGTTCGGCCGACAGGACCGTGACCCGCTCCGCCTCATCGAGGCTCTTGTAGTCGGGGTGCACACCGGACCATGCCAACAGTTCGGCGATCACATCCTCGTGCATCTCGGAGTTCTGCCGCATGTCGAGTCCGTAGAGGTGGAATCCGAAGGTCCGTACCCCTTCGCGCATCCGGGCGAGCCGGTCGTCGGCGATGATCGCGTCGCCGCAGGCGCGCAGCGCGGCGTCGATGGTGTCGAGATCAGCGAGCAGTTCGGCAGCGCCGGCGTAGGGTTCGGCGCCGTCACGCAGGTAGAGGTCGGAGGTCTTCATGACCTCTTCACCGAAGAGCTCGGTGGCGGTGGCGACCAGCCGGGACCGAATATGCCGCAAGGCGACGCGGAAGGGCTCGTCGGCGGCCGGATCGTCGGGATCGAGGCCGACGAGGGCGTACAGGTCGGCCCCGGCCGCCGGGAGGAGCCGAACCGACATGCTCAGTTCCTCGGCGAGCAGCCGCAACTGGTCGAGATGATGGCCGACGGCCGTTCGGGCGGCGAGAGTTGTGGACAGGGTGACGATCTCGTCGGTGACGAACGGGTTGCCGTCACGGTCGCCGCCGATCCAGGAACCCATCCGGATCATCGGCTCGTCGCTGATCCCGGCGTCCGGGTAGGCGGCGCGGAGGCGTTCGCGTACCTCGGTGTTGATCTTGGGGACGACCTCGAAGAAGGATGCGTCGTAATAGCGCAGGCCGGTGCGGATCTCGTCGGAGATCGTGAGCCGTTCCAGCCGGATCAGAGCGGTCTGCCACAGTGTCAGGATCTGGCGGCGGATCGCCTCGACGACCTCGGCCTCCTCGTCGGGGACGAGTTCGGTCCGTGACCGAAACCGCATGAGCTCGGTGATGCGGTGCTGCGCCTCGAAGATGGTGCGGCGCCGGGTCTCGGTGGGGTGTGCGGTGATCACCGGGACGACGGTGGCGTCGGTGAGCACCCTGCCCACCTCGTCGTCGGTCAGGCCCGCGGCGGCCAGCTTCTCGTAGGTGGCGGCCAGCGTCGAGTCCTGCGGCGGGTCGCCGGCGCGGATGTGGATGGCGCGCCGCCGCTCCCGGTGGATGTCCTCGGCAAGATTGGCCAGCAGCGCGAACGTGGAGAAGGCACGGATGACCGGCATCGCGACATCGATGTCGAGGCCGGTGAACATGTCGGCCAGGTCGTCGCGATCGATCTCGGCGCGGCGGATCTTGAACGCCGCCACCCGGGCACCCTCGACCAAATCGAAGACGTCGACACCGGAATGCTCACGGATCACCTCCCCAAGCAACCCGCCGAGCAGCCGGATGTCTTCACGCAGCGGCTCGGTGAGGGCGCGTCCCTCGTCATCGACGACGATCCGATCGACGATCGGAATGTCGGGCCGCCAGGCCGGGGATCCGTAGGACGGGACGGTTGAGGTCATGGCCAACAGTATCCCGGCTGCGCGCGGCGGTGGCATCTTATGCGCCGGTCCCAGCGGTGCGGACCGGGGCCGATGATGTCGCGGATCGGGTGCTCGGGGTGGCAGGGGTCAGACCTCGAAGACCACGGTCAACACGAGGCGCCCGAGCCTGTCCGCCGCGAGGATCCGGGCGGCTCGACGGGCAGCGAGGCGATCGTCGCGAGATTGTCGTCGAGCAGCCGGGCCACGCCGTCGCGATCTTCGATGAGCCGGTGGCCGTCGTCGGCCGTGCCCGCGGGCACGAGCGAGAGCCCGCCGTCGCGCGTCGACACGACCGTTGCCTGATGCGCCATGCCCGACCGTCCTCATCCGCGGGGGATGCGGATCGGCTTGGACCGCCGCCACCCGTCTGGCGCCGGGCCGCCCGAGCCGTCACCACCGCGCGGTCTCGCCCCGCGAAGGTCATCCTAGCCAGGGCTCCCGGCCGACGAGTGTCTCAGCTCGCTCCGAGCAGTCCGGTGAGCCGCGCGTAGAACGGCGCGGGATCGTCGGCGAGCGAGGCCTTCACCATCGCGGTCCAGTCGTCGACGATCACCTCGGTCGATCCGGCGCCGAGTCCGTCGAGTGACCGGCGCGCCACCTCGCGCGGGTCGATCTTGGGTCCGTCGAGGCCGGCCGCGAGGTCGGTGTCGGCAGCGCCGAGCAGGACACCCTGCACGAGGGTGCCCTGACCGGCAAGTTCGAGCCGGACGGCGTTGGTCATGTTCCATTCGGCGGCCTTGGCGGCGCTGTACCCACCCGAGCCGGGTGCGGCGAACCACGACAGCGCCGACAGGACGTTCACGATGGCTCCGCCGCCGTTGGCGGCGAGGACCGGGCCGAACGCACGGATCACCTCGAGCGTCCCCCAGAAGTGGGTGTCCATCTCGCGGTGTACGTCGGCGAGGTCGCCGGTGAGCAGTGACGCACCGGTGGAGATACCGGCGTTGTTGACGAGGATCGTCACGTCCTGCGCGGTCTCCGCGGCGGCTGCCACGGTGGCCGGGTCGAGCAGGTCGACGCGCAGCGGCACGACGCGGTCGTCGTCGAGGTCGATGGTCCCGGGTCGGCGTGCCGTCGCGTACACCGTGCGCGCGCCGCGCTCGAGCAGTTCGAGGACGAATTGTCGGCCGATGCCGCGATTGGTGCCGGTGACGAGGGCGATCTGGTCGGTGACGTTCATGGGTTCTTGGCTCCTGCTCGTTCTGCGGTTGCGGGCGAGGACGCCCGCATCGGCTACGCTAAAGGTTGACGTTGACGTGAAGGGCAAGTCGGAATCGAGATTCAGAACCGAGTTCCGAGGAGGATCGGCATGCGAATCGGAGACCTCGCGCGCGAGGCCGGTGTCAGCACGAGAGCTCTCCGCTACTACGAAGAGCAGGGGCTGCTCGTGGCGGATCGGACACCGAGTGGTCAGCGCATCTACCCCGAGTCGGCCGTCGAGCGGGTTCGGCTGATTCAGCAGCTCTTCACGGCCGGGTTGTCGAGCCGCATCATTGTGCAGCTCCTGCCGTGTATCGATGCCGGACAACGCTCACCCGAGGCATTGGAGTTGATGGCGACGGAACGCGATCGGATCACCGCCGCCATGGCCGGCCTCGCGGCTGCCCGCGACGCGCTTGACCGCATGATCGAGATCGCGCACCATCCGACGCCGGAACATTGCCCCGCACTTCGTGAACCGCCTTGGGCGCCCTACCGCGCCGACGCGGCCACGGCCCACGCGCACGAAGACCCCCGTAACCGCGTTCCCTCCCCGTAACCGAGTGCGCTACAGCAACCGTGTTCTCCCACACTGAACTCGGTTCACCTAACCTAACTGCGGGAGACACACCGACGAACATCTGCGCGAGACGAGGGTTGAACATGGCCGTTCCTGGGTGGCTCGCCGACGGGCTGGCGAAAGCGGTGCAGCGAGCACCGGGCAGCGCGAGAACAGCGCCGGAGATCACCTTCGGCGAGATCCCGGCCACCACCGAGGATGTGGTCGTTGCCACGCGGCACGGCGAGGTCGCGGCGACGATGTACGCCCCGCCCGGCGGCCCGGCGGGTCGCGGCGTGCACATCAATCTGCACGGTGGCGGGTTTGTGATGCGCCACCCGGAGCAGGACGATCCGATCTGCCGGTACCTCGCCGCACATGCGGATGTCACGGTGATCAACGTCGACTACACCCCGGCTCCGCAGTTGCGCGCACCGGGCGCGATCGAGCAGGCCCTCGATGTCGCCCAGTGGGCTTCGGCACCGGAACACGGCTGGGACGGTTCCCGCCTGACAGTTGGTGGCGCCTCCGCCGGGGGCGCGATCGCGGCCGGGGTGGCCCGCCTGTCCTGGGAACAGCAGGGACCACCGATCGTTTTGCAGGTGCTGCTGTATCCGCCGCTGGATCTCACCATCCCGGCACGAGCGAAGCGCCGCCCCGGCACGGAGGGCTTTCTCGTGCCCATGGGCCCGTTCTTCGACAAGGCCTATGAACCGCAGCCGGCCCGGCGTGGCGATCGGCTCGTGTCCCCGGCCGGACCGGCGGACACCGAGCCACTGGATGGCATTGCCCCGGCTGTCATCGTCACCTGCGAAAAGGACATCCTGCGCGCCGAAGGCACCGCGTATGCCGAGCGACTCGCTGCCGCGGGCGCACTCCGGGAGCACATTGACGTGCCCGGGCATGGCCATGGATTCAATATTCTCGGCAGCCCACGCGCGGTGGTGGTCGACGTCTACGATCGGGTGGCCCGCCAGCTCCGGGCAGCCGGGCACCCCGACTGAGATACATCACGCCACCGAGGACGCGGCCGTGTCCTAGGGCGTGTCTCCCAATCCCCTTTGCTGGTCTTGGCAGAAGAGTTGGGAGACACGCCCTAGTTGCTCAGCTTGATGTCGATGCCGATGCCGATGATGAAGATGAACCAGATCAGGCCGACGAAGATGGTGAGCCGGTCGAGGTTGCGCTCGACGACGCTCGATCCGGACAGGCTCGACTGCACACCGCCGCCGAAGAGCGACGACAGGCCACCGCCCTTGCCCCGATGCAGCAGCACGAGGATGACCAGCAGCACACTGGTCACGATGAGGCCGATGTCCAGCACGGTGTCGAGCACGACGGCAGGTCCTGTTCTCTCCTGGTGTACGTGCCGGTTTCGGCACGCAAAAGGGCAGGCCGATCCGCGACGGACCGACCTGCCCAGTGTACGCGTCCCTTCGACCGGCTCAGGGAGCAGGGGACCCTCAGGGCAATGGCCCACCGGCCGCGATGGCCGAGAGGGTTGCGAACTCGTCGGACTTGAGCGACGCCCCACCCACGAGTGCCCCGTCGACGTCGGTCTGGCCGACGATGTCGCCGACGTTCTTGGAGCTGACCGAACCGCCGTAGAGCACCCGCACCGACGCCGCGGTGGCGGCATCGGCGATCTCGGCGAGGGTCGCGCGGACCGCCGCGCACACCTCCTGGGCGTCGGCGGCACTGGCCACGCGACCGGTACCGATCGCCCAGACCGGCTCGTAGGCGATGACGACCTTGCCGATCTCCTCGGCCGAAAGTCCCGCGAGCGAGCCCGTGAGCTGGGTGACGTTGTAGGCCACGTGCTCGCCGGCCTCGCGGACGTCGAGTCCCTCCCCGATGCAAACGATCGGGGTGAGACCGTGCCGCAGCGCCGCCTTGGTCTTGGCGAGCACGATCTCGTCGGTCTCGCCGTGCATGGTGCGGCGCTCGGAGTGCCCGACCACGACGTAGGTGCAGCCGAGTTTGGCGAGGAACGCCCCGCTGATCTCGCCCGTGTACGCACCGGAATCGTGGGCCGAGAGGTCCTGCGCACCGTAGGTGAGCAGCAGCTTGTCGCCGTCGATCACGGTCTGCACGCTGCGGATGTCGGTGAACGGCGGGATCACCGTCACGTCGACCTTGTCGAAGTACTTCTCCGGGAGCGAGTACGCGATCTTCTGCACCAGCGCGATCGCCTCCTGGTGGTTCAGATTGCACTTCCAGTTTCCCGCGATCAGCGGTTTGCGGCTCATGTCAGTTCTCCAACACGGTCAGGCCGGGCAGTGCTTTGCCCTCGAGGTACTCCAGGGACGCCCCACCGCCGGTGGAGATGTGCGAGAAGTCCGAATCCGGCAAGCCCAGCGTACGCACCGCGGCAGCGGAATCGCCGCCGCCGACCACGCTGAACGCGCCGGCCTTGGTGGCCGCCGCGATCGCTTCGGCGACCCCCTTGGTGCCCGCGGCGAACTTCGCGAACTCGAAGACGCCGGACGGACCGTTCCAGAAGATGGTTTTGGCGCCGGAGAGCAGCGCCGCGAAGCGCTTGACCGATTCTCCGCCGATGTCGAGGCCCATCCAGCCGTCGGAGATGCCGTCGGCCGGCACCTCCTTGGCAGCGGCATCGGCGGCGAAGGCGTCGGCCTCGACCACGTCGACGGGCAGGTGGATCACGTCACCGAAGCGCTCCAGCAGATCCTTGCAGACATCGATCTGATCCTCCTGCAGCAATGACGATCCGACCGAATGTCCCTGTGCGGCCAGGAAGGTGAAGGCCATCCCGCCGCCGATCACGAGCGTGTCCACCTTGGGCGCCAGGGCCTCGATGACCCCGAGCTTGTCGGAGACCTTGGAGCCACCCAGCACCACCGCGTACGGCCGCGCCGGATCGGTGGTGAGGGTGGAGAGCACCGTGACCTCGGCGGCGACCAGCTCGCCGGCGTAATGCGGGAGCAGCTTGGCGACGTCGTAGACCGACGCCTGCTTGCGGTGCACCACCCCGAAACCGTCGGAGACGAACGCCCCGTCCTCGCCGACGAGCTCCACCAGCGCGGCGGCCAGTGCCGCCCGCTCGGTCTCGTCCTTGGACGTCTCGCGCGGATCGAAGCGGATGTTCTCCAGCAGGAGGACGTCACCGTCGGTGAGCCCCTCGGCCCGCGCCAGCGCGTCGGCGCCGACCACGTCGCCGGCGAGCTGGACGTTGCGGCCCAGCTCGGCACTGAGACGCTCGGCGACCGGGGCCAGTGAGAACCTCGGATCCGGCTCGCCCTTCGGCCGGCCGAGGTGGGCGGTGATGATCACCTTGGCCCCGGCGTCGATGAGCGCGTTCAGGGTCGGCAGGGAGGCGAGAATCCGGCCCGGATCGGTGATCGTCGACCCGTCGAGCGGGACGTTGAAATCCGACCGAACCAACACTCCCCTACCTGAAACGCCTTCAGCCAGAAGGTCTTTCAGAGTGAGTACACTCATAGCAGCGCTGCTCTTTCGTCGTTGATGGCGATCGTGCGTCAGCCGATCCTCGTTACAGCGATTTGCCGACGAGGCCGATGAGGTCGACGAGGCGGTTGGAGTAGCCCCACTCGTTGTCATACCAGGACACGGCCTTGACCTGGTTGCCGATGACCTTGGTGAGTCCCGAGTCGAACAGCGAGCTGTGCGGATCGGTGACGATGTCCGAGGACACGATCGGCGCGTCGTAGTACTTGAGGATGCCCTTGAGCGGACCCTCCGCGGCGGCCTTCATCGCGGCGTTGACCTCGTCGGCGGTGGTCTCCTTGCTGAGCTCCGCGGTGAGATCGGTGACCGAGCCGGTGGGGATCGGCACCCGCAGTGCGTAACCGTCGAGCTTGCCCTTGAGCTCGGGGAGCACGAGGCCGATGGCCTTGGCGGCACCGGTCGAGGTCGGGACGATGTTGATCGCGGCCGCGCGGGCGCGCCGCAGGTCCTTGTGCGGGCCGTCCTGCAGGTTCTGGTCCTGGGTGTAGGCGTGCACCGTGGTCATCAGGCCCTTGACGATGCCGAACTCGTCGTTGAGGACCTTCGCGAACGGACCGAGGCAGTTCGTGGTGCACGAGGCGTTGGAGATGATGTTCTGGCTGCCGTCGTACTGGTCGTCGTTGACGCCCATGACGACGGTGAGATCCTCGTTCTTGGCCGGCGCGGAGATGATGACCTTCTTGGCGCCCGCATCGAGGTGCCCCTTGGCCTTCACCCCGTCGGTGAAGATGCCGGTGGACTCGACGACGACGTCCACACCGAGGTCACCCCACGGCAGTGCGGCCGGGCCTTCCTTGATCGCCAGGGCCGTGATCCGCTGCTCGCCGACCACGATGGTGTCCTCACCGTCGAGCGAGACATCGTCGGCGAGGCGGCCCAGGATCGAATCGAATTTGAGGAGGTGGGCCAGCGAGGCATTGTCGGTCAGGTCGTTGACCGCGACGATCTCGATGTCCGTGGTGCCCAAAGCCTTTTGCGCTTCGACGGCGCGGAAGAAGTTGCGGCCGATGCGGCCGAATCCGTTGACGCCTACCCGAACAGTCACTGTTGCGCTCCTTAGCGTTTTCTCTCGGCTCACGGCCGGGCTGGCCGTTCCGCTCCTACTGCACCGATCGGCTCTTGGCACACCGGCACCACATCAGCCTAGTAGGCGCGCAAATGGGCGGCAGGGTGACTCTCGGAATCCCTCGGCCGCCCGGCTCGCGCGGGATCCGGCTCAGTCGTCGTCGAGCAGGTCGGCGGTCACCGCCGACTCGGTGTCCGGGATCCCCTCGGCCATCGCCTTCTTGTCTGCCATCGACAACAGCCTGCGGATCCGTCCGGCAACCGCGTCCTTGGTCATCGGCGGATCGGCGAGCTGGCCCAGCTCTTCCAGGGACGCCTGGCGGTGGGCGACCCGCAATGCCCCGGCCGCGGCGAGGTGATCGGGCACATCGGGTCCCAGGATCTCGAGCGCACGCTCGACCCGTGCGGCCGCGGCGACCGCGGCCCGTGCAGAGCGGCGCAGGTTGGCGTCGTCGAAATTGGCGAGCCGGTTGGCGGTGGCGCGGACCTCGCGGCGCATCCGCCGTTCCTCCCACACCAGGCGGGTGTCCTGGGCCCCCATACAGGTCAGCAGGACGCCGATGGCCTCACCGTCGCGGATCACCACGCGATCGCCGCCCCGCACCTCACGGGCCTTCGCGGTGACGTCGAGCCGGCGCGCCGCACCCACCAGCGCCAAGGCGGCCTCCGGTCCGGGGCAACTGACCTCCAGCGACGACGAGCGCCCGGGCTCGGTCAGCGAGCCGTGCGCGAGGAACGCCCCCCGCCACGCGGCCTTCGCGTCGCCGACGCTGCCGCCGACGATCTGCGCGGGCAGCCCGCGGACCGGTCGCCCGCGCACATCGAGAAGCCCGGTCTGGCGGGCCAGCCCGGCGCCGTCGTTGGTGACCCGAACGATGTAGCGGGCACTCTTGCGGAGACCGCCGCTGCGCAGCACGTGCACCTCCGACACATGGCCATAGAGGTCGTGGATCTCCCGACGCAACCGCCGGGCGACACTGCCCATGTCCACCTCGGCCTCCACCACGACGTGGCGGCCCACGATGTGCAGGCCGCCGGCAAATCGCAGCAGTGCCGCGACCTCGGCCTTCCGACAACTCGGCTGGGTCACGGTGAGGCGACTCAACTCGTCTTTCACCGCCGCAGTCATGGCCACCGCCACACCCTACTTTCTCCTGTTGCCCCCCGGGCGACACGCATCGTGCGCCCCGCATGGCATCCCGCCGGAGGGTAATCGTTACCCATCCTCAGAGAAAACTTTACCTTGATAAAGATTATTCACCACAGTGGCGACTTTGGCCGGGTCATGGACATGTCGTCCGGGCACCGCGAGGTCGCCGACCGCCAAGGTCGCGCCGAACATGCCCGCCGCGCGTTCCAGGTGTTCCCGCTCACGGCCGTCGGGCACCGACCCCGCATCGACCACCACATGGTCGACGGCGAAGGTGTCGGCGTGCGCGTGGAGCACGTGCAGATGGCGTTCGACGGAGAAGCCCGGCGTCTCCCCCGGCTCGGGGGCCAGGTTGACGATGAGGACCTTGCGGGCCGGGCTGTCCTGCAGCGCCGTCAGCTGGTCCGGGACGAGGACGTGCGGGATCACGCTGGAAAACCACGATCCCGGACCCAGGGTGATGAGGTCGGCCGCCGCGATCGCCGCCAGCGCCGGGTCGCAGGCCGGTGGATCGGCGGGCAGCAGCCGTACCCGGCGCACCTTGCCCGGCGTGGTGGCCACGGCCACCTGTCCACGGATGACCCGGGAGATGCGCGGGTCGGATTCCAGGCCGGACACGTCGGCCTCGATCTCCAGCGGCACAACCGACATCGGCAGTACCCGGCCGCCGATGCCGAGGGCGTGCACGATCTCGTCGAGGGCGGCCACCGGATCACCGAGCAACTCCGTCAGACCTGACAGCAGCAGATTGCCCACCGGGTGACCGGCGAGTGCGCCATAACCGCCGAAGCGGTGCTGGAGCGCATTCGCCCACAGTTCGTGCCGCTGCGCCTGGGCGTCGTCGAGGCCGTCGAGAGCGGCCGGCGCGCCGAGCAGCGCGGCCACTGCCATCCGCAGGTCGCCGGGCGGGATCACGCCGAGTTCGGCGCGCAGTCGGCCGGACGACCCGCCGTCGTCGGCGACGGTGACGACGGCGGTCACGTCGGCGGACAGGCCGCGCATCGCGGTCAGCGTCGCATACAGCCCGTGACCGCCGCCGAGGGAGACGATCCGCATGGTCATTCGCGCCCCAGGTCCCGGTGCATCACCCGGACGTCGTAGCGGGGATCGCGGCCCCCGTCGTCGGTGATGGCGGCCAGCCGGCCGGCCAGCTCCTCGGAGATCGCCACACTCCGATGCTTGCCGCCGGTACAGCCGACCCCGATGGTCACATACCGTTTGCCCTCGCGCAGATAGCCGGGGCCGACGACGCCGACGAGGTCGGTGTAGAGGTCGACGAATCGGGCTGCGTCGTCGGCGGCGAGAACATACTCCGACACCGGGGCGTCGCGGCCGTTGAGCTCGCGCAGCTCGCCCACCCAATACGGGTTCGGCAGGAAGCGGACGTCGGCGACGAGGTCGGCGTCGATGGGCAGCCCGTATTTGAAGCCGAAGGACTGCACGGCGACGCTGAGCCGGGAGGCCGCCTCGTGCGGATAGGACTTCTCCACCACCTCGCGCAGCTTCGCCACGGTCAACGTCGAGGTCTCGACCACGAGGTCGGCGGAGTCCTTCAACGGTGCCAGGATCCGCCGCTCCCGGGCGATGCCTTTGACGAGGGTTTCGCTGCCCTGCAACGGATGCCGCCGGCGCACCTGCTCGAACCGGCGGACCAGCACCTGATCGCTGGCGTCGAGGAAGAGCAGCCGGGTCGCGATGCCGGTGGATTCCAGGTCGGCGCGCAATGCGCGCAGTTCGGCGCCGAGCGAGGCATCGGAGGCGCGCAGCACCACCGCGAGCCGGACGATCGGCGGTTCGGATCCGCGAACCATCTCGACCATCTTCGAGATCAGCGCGGGCGGGACGTTGTCGGCGGTGTACCAGCCGTCGTCCTCCAGGACGTTGGCCACCGTCGACCGGCCGGCACCGGACATCCCGGCCACGAACAGCACTGTCAGATCATCGGTGTCACCCATCGCGGTACCTCTTTCGTCGGTGTGTGCGGTCATCTGACCTCTGTCTCCTCGCTCGGGGTCGGCTCGGTCGGGGTCTTTTGCCGGCCCAGTGCCGCGTGGACGGCGCGAGCAGTCGCCAGACCGATCCCGGGAACCCGGACGATCTCCTCGACCGAGGCCTCGCGAAGCCGGGCGACGGAACCGAAGTGCGTCACCAGCGCGGTCCGGCGGGTCTGACCGAGTCCGGGCACGCCGTCGAGCACCGACTCGGTCATCCGGCGGCTGCGCTTGCTGCGGTGAAAGGTGATGGCAAAGCGGTGGGCCTCGTCGCGGGCACGCTGCAGCAGGAACAGCGCCTCGCTCGACCGCGGCAGGATCACCGGCTCGTCGTCGCCGGGAACCCAGATCTCCTCGAGTCGCTTGGCCAGGCCGATGACCGCCACGTCGGTGATGCCGAGTTCGTCGAACACCGCGGCCGCCGCATGGACCTGTGGTGCGCCGCCGTCGACGACGAAGAGGTTGGGCGGGTAGGCGAATCGTTTGGGTTTGCCGGTCTCGGTGTCGGTGAGCTCGCGCGGGCCCTGCTGATCGGCGCGGTGCCGCAGAAAGCGCCGCCGGGTGACCTCGGCGATGGAGGCGACGTCATCGGAGCGGCCGTCGCCCGCGGCCTCCTTGATGCCGTAGTGGCGGTAATCGGACTTGCGCGGCAGGCCGTCCTCGAACACCACGAGTGAGGCGACCACGTCGGTGCCCTGGACGTGGGAGATGTCGACGCATTCGATCCGCAATGGTGCGCTGTCGAGGCCCAGCGCCTCCTGCAGTTCGGTGAGTGCGGCGGAGCGGGTGGTCAGGTCGCCTGCGCGCCGCAGCTTGTGCTGCTGCATGGCCTCGGTGGCGTTGCGTTCGACGGTCTCGAACAGCGCCTTCTTGTCGCCGCGCTGGGGCACCCGCAGACTCACCTTGCTGCCGCGCAGCCCGGAGAGGAACTCGGTGAGCTCGGCGTGATCGTCGGGCAGTGCGGGCACCAGGACCTCCCGCGGCACCGACTCGCCCGGCGCGCGGTCGGCGGTGACGGCGACGGTGGCGTCGAGATCGACCTGCTCGCCGTAGAACTGGATGAGGAACTGACCGACCTGCTCCCCGAGATCGTCGTGGTCGGTCTTCTCGACGACCCACCCGCGTTGTCCGCGCACCCGGCCGCCGCGGACATGGAAGACCTGCACCGACACCTCCAGCTCGTCGCCGACCAGCGCGATGAGATCGGCGTCGGTGCCGTCGCCGAGGACGACGGCCTGCTTCTCCAGCGCCCGGTTGAGCGCCGCCAGGTCATCGCGCAGCCGGGCGGCCCGCTCGAAGTCGAGTTCTTCTGCGGCGGCGGCCATCTCACGTTCGAGGCGTTTGCGCATGACGTCGGTGCGCCCGGCCAGGAAGTCCCCGAAATCGTCGACGATCTCGCGGTGTTCGGCGGCGCTGACCCGGCCGACGCACGGTGCCGAGCACTTGTCGAGGTAGCCGAGCAGGCAGGGCCGGTCGAGTTGCCGGTGCCGCTTGAACACGCCGTTGGAGCAGGTGCGGGCCGGAAAGACCCGGGTAAGCAGATCGAGGGTCTCGCGGATCGCCCAGGCGTGGGCGTACGGGCCGAAGTAGCGCACGCCCCGGCGGCGCGGGCCGCGGTAGACGAACAGCCGCGGGTACTCCTCGTTGAGCGTGACAGCGAGCATCGGATAGGTCTTGTCGTCGCGGTAGCGGACGTTGAAGCGTGGATCGAACTCCTTGATCCAGTTGTATTCCAGCTGCAGCGCCTCGACCTCGGTGCCGACGACCGTCCACTCGACCGACGCCGCGGTGGTCACCATCTGCCGGGTCCGCGGATGCAGAGAGGAGATGTCGGCGAAGTACGACGTCAGCCGCGACCGCAGGTTCTTGGCCTTGCCGACGTAGATGACGCGCGCGTGCGCATCGCGGAACTTGTAGACCCCTGGGTCGGTCGGGATCGTCCCGGGGGCGGGACGATAGGTACTGGGGTCGGCCACTCGTCCAGGTTAGGCCGTGTCTCCCGATTCCTCTGCGAGGGATCGGTGGTTCCGCTGGGCGTGTTCGCCGGTCAGCTCCGGGCGGCGAGCAGCTCGCGCAGACGGCGGGCGAGGGACCGCGATTCCCCGGTGCGCAAGACGCCGTCACGCACCACCCACACCCCCGCGACCATCACGTCGCGCGGACGCCGTCCGGGCGATGCCCACAGCAGGCCGTCGACGGGATCCGCGACACCCGCGTCGTGGACGTCCCCGCACTCCCAGACGCACAGATCCGCCACCGCACCCGGCCGGAGATGGCCGAGGTCCCCGCGGCCGAGGCCGCGTGCCGAGCCCTCGGTCGCCATCGCGAGCACCGCACGCGCGCCGACCGGCGCCGCCAGCCCGGACACCTGCATCGCCAGCCGGGCATCGGCCAGCAGGTGTCCGGCGTCGTTGCTGCCACCGCCGCTCGTTCCGAGCCCCACGTCGATCCCGGCCGCCAGCATGGCGGCCACCGGGGACACCCCCCAGCCCATCGGCACGTCGCACCCCGGTGCGTGGGTGACTGTCGCACCCGACCGCGCGACGAGCGCGATCTCCGCGGGCGTCACCTCGCACAGGTGCGCCAGCGTCACGTCGCCGCCCAGCCAGCCCCACTCGTCGAGCAGTTCCAGCGGTCGGCGACCGTACGTCTGTGCGGCCACCTCGACGTCGATCTGCTCGTTGGCCTGGGTGCGGCGCCGCAGGCCGAGCCGGGCCGCCACCTCGCCGAGCGCCGCGAAGGTCGCCGGACCGTCGGCATGCACCCCGGACGGTCCGACGGCCAGCTGTCGCATCCCGTCGGGGCTCACCCCGCCGGCCGACCCGGCGAAGAACGCGGCGTGGATCTGCTCGACGGACTCCGCGGCCGTGTCCGGGTCATCGCGGGCGGTGCCGCGCACGTGGACGAGGCGGGCGCCCAGCTCGCGGGCCGCACCGAGGGCGGCACCGGCGAGTTGCACGGGGTCCTGGCCCGGCGGCCAGGTGAGGTGGTGGTCGGCGATGGTCGTCACCCCGCACAGCAGCGACTCCGCCACTCCGACCGCGGCCGCCGCCGCCGTCAGCTCGGGGTCGACGCCGACTCGCCGGTAGCCGTCCGCCATCGTGCGCAGCCAGTCACGCATCGGAACGAACCGGGTCCCCGGGAGGGTACGGAACGCGCTCTGCAGGAGATGGTGATGGGCGTTGACGAGTCCGGGCGTCACCACACAGTGGGTCGCGTCGACGATGTCGGCGTCCGCGGCCGGACTCGCGACCACGACACCGCCGTCCACGACGAGGGGCTCGTGGCTGACGGTGACGCCGTCGATGACGACATGCCCACCACCGATGACGGTGCCGCTCATGCCTCCAGGACCAGCCGTCCGCTCGTGCAGCGCGACACGCAGATCATCATGGACTCGTTCTCGGCGCGCTCCTCGGGTGTGAGCACGCTGTCGCGGTGCTCGACCTCACCGCTGACCACGCCGATCTCGCAGGTACCGCAGATGCCCTGACGGCACGACGACCCGACGAGCACCCCGTGCTCCTCCAGGGTGTCGAGGATCGAACGGTCCGACGGGATGGTCAGCGTCCGTGCGGAATACGCGAGCGACACCTCGAACGGCTCGTCGGCGGCGGCCGATCGTCCGGGAGCGGTGAAGCGTTCGGAGAATGCGTCGACGGCCGGTTGGTCGGCGCAGGCGTCGACCACATCGGCGTGCATCGACTCCGGACCGCAGGTGTAGACGGCGGTGCCACGGTCCAGCCCGGCCAGCTCGCGCCGCAGGTCGAGCCGGCCCGCGCTCTGCGAGCAGTGAATCTGCACCCGCTCGCCGTACCGCGCGACCAGATCGTCGGCGTAGGCCATCGTGCTGCGCCGCCTGCCCGTGTAGATCAGCCGCCACGGGCGTCCGGCCGCGTCCGCCTTCCCAATCAGCGAGATCAGCGGCGTGATGCCGACACCACCCGCGACGAAGACATAGGCCAGCGCACGCGTCAGGGCAAAGTGGTTGCGCGGGTGTCCGATTCGCGTGGGCATACCCGGAAACAGGTGGCGGTGCAGCGACACCGATCCACCGCGGCCGTCCTCGCGGCGCTCGACGGCGATGCGATAGTGGCCGGGGTCTTTCGGATCCGAACACAGCGAGTACTGGCGAACCTCCCCGGCCGGGGTCGCGACGTCGATGTGCGCGCCGGGCTCCCACGACGGCAGCGTGTCCGTGCGGGCGGGCACGAGGGTGAACTCATCGATGTACTCAGTGAGCGCGCGGCGCCCCGCGACCACGACCGACAGCCAATCGTCAGGGGTCGGGGTAACGGTATTCGGATATACGGTCATGGGAGTCTCCTAGTGCGGCAGATCTCCCACCGATCCCCAGCCAAGAGGACACACGATCCCCCTGCCGTGATGGGCTCGCAGAGAACAGATCACGAGAGCGTACCGATGGCCGCCTGCACAACGATCACTCGCGCGACACCGTCGCCGATCACCCGCCAGCGGTGAGGGATTCCACCAGCGTAGTAGAGGCTGTCGCGGGCCCGCAATTCGATCAGCTCCGCGTCGAGATCCACCTCGATCGCCCCGTCGATCACGTGCACCCATTCGTCCTGGTCGTGGCGGTAGTAGTCGGCGAACTCCCGGCGCGTCTGCACGTGCTCCTGGGGGAAGAACGCGGCCGGCCCGGTCACCAGAAGACGCGAGTAACCCGCCGATTCGCCGTCGCCCGCCTGCGGGAGAAGCGCGCCGTCCGCGGCACGCACAACCTGAATGCCGCCGGCATCGCTTGTTGTGGAGAGTGACTCACGCGCGGGCGTCGCCGCGAGCATGAGATTGACCTGCGTGGTCTGCAACGCCCGCGCGATCCGCTCGAGAGTGACCATGCTCGGTCGCGCGTATCCGCGCTCCAGCTGCGACAGGAACGGGTGCGAGATTCCCGCCTCGGCGGCCAGGCCCGTCAGCGTCATGCCCCGGTCCTGTCTGAGCCTGCGGATCTCCCCGCCCAGCGACATCTGTGCCGGATCGGGTGTGTCTAGTGCCACCGGAGCCTCCCTGGAGCGAACGTGGATTCCACCTCGCATGTGCGGACATCTCATCGCGGACAGCATCACCCCATCCGCGGCGATTTCACAGTTTCGCACCCCAGTTGGTAACACACCGGAAATGGACCACCCCTAGCGTGCTCATTGTTGACGACGTCAACAGACATCACGCCGCACCGGCCCCGGCCGTGCCGAAGAGACGACGTCAGACACGCCCGCCAACCCAGCCGAGGGCGGACACCACACCCGGGACGCGACGCGGCGTTCCCCCGGGCATCAGCCACCAGACCCGCCGGTCGCCATCTGCGCCGACCCCGTTCCCGGAAGATGAGATGCCCATTCCCTCGCCCGCGCCCCTCCGGGGCATCACCGCGCGCGCCGCCGACGGCACCGTCGTCGACGTCACCTTCGTGCGCGGGGCGGACGGGGTGGTGCTGATCGCCGGGGTCGAGCCGGCCCAGGATGCCGGCGGCCACCGGTCCGGCTGGCTCGACCTGCCCGGCCACGTGCTTCTCCCGGCTGCCGCGGAGCCGCACGCCCACCTCGACAAGGCCCTCTCCTGGCCGGTGATCGCTCCGCCGCCAGGGGATCTGCACGCTGCGGTCGACGCCTGGCGCGCCGGCAGCGCCCGGCTCGACGAGGAGTCCTTCCATACGCGTGCCCGGACCACCGCGATCGAGATGCTGGGCAACGGGATCACCGCCGTCCGTACGCATGTCGACGTCCTCGCCGGCGCGGATCCGATGCGCGCGGTACGCGCCGTCGACCGGGTACGCCGCGAGCTCGCCGGTGTGATGACAATCCAGATCGTCGTGCTCGCCGCCCCACGGACCCCCCTCCACGTGGTGGCCGAAGCGCTCGGGTGCGGCGCCGACCTCATCGGCGGGGCCCCGCACCTCGCCGACGACCCGGCCGCCAACCTCGACGCCCTGCTGTCCCTCGCCGAGGCGCACGGCGTCGGCGCCGACCTGCACATCGACGAGTTCACCGACGGTGACCACCTCACGATCGGCCGATACGCCGACCGCGTCGCGTCGTGGCCGGACGAGCGGGTACGCACCGCCGGTCACTGCAGCCGCCTCGCCACGATGGCGCCGGCGCAGCTCCACGACACGGTGGCCGCGCTCCGGCGGGCGCGGGTGTCGGTGGTCGCACTCCCGATCACCAACCTCTATCTCCAGGGCCGCGACGGACCCTCCGCCGGCTGCCGTGCCATCACGGCCATCGATGAGCTCCGGGCCGGCGGGGTGCTCGTCGCCGCCGGCGCGGACAACGTCCGCGACCCCTTCAACCCGGTGGGGCGCGCGGACCCACTGGAGACGGCGTCACTGCTCGTCACCGCCGCACACCAGCGCCCGGCCGACGCCGTCGATCTCGTGACCAATGCGGCGCGGCAGGTGATCGGCCTGCCGGCCGCGGGGATCGAGACCGGCGCGCGGGCCGACCTGTTCGCGGTCCGCGGCGACGATCTCGTGCACGCGGTGGCCGCCGCCCCGGCGGACCGCGCGGTGATCGTCAACGGCTCCCTGGTGTCGCGCACCGAGACCCACACCTGGACGGCGACGTCCGTGCTGCAACCGCAATGACCGACTCGCTATCGGAGGATCGATGCACGCTACCAACTCGCCGACGACAACCGGTCGTCCCATCGTCGGCTTCGAACACTGCGAACTCACCTACCCGGGCGGCACCCAGGCGCTCAAGGACGTGGACCTGACCGTCCGGCAGGGCGAATTCGTCAGTGTCGTCGGCCCGTCCGGCTGCGGCAAGTCCACGCTGCTGCGGCTCGCCGCCGGGTTGGAGACGATCACCGACGGCTACCTGCAGTGCGGCACGGAGCGTATCGGCTACGTCTTCCAGGACGCGACGCTGCTGCCCTGGCGCAGCGTCCGCGACAACGTCGCGCTCCTCGGCGAACTCGACGGCATCGGCCGCGACGAACGCGCCCAGCGCATCGCGGCGGCACTGGAGACCGTCGGACTCACCGCGTTCGCCGATCACCTGCCGCACATGCTGTCCGGCGGGATGCGGATGCGCGTCTCGCTGGCCCGATCCCTCACCGTCGAACCCGAACTCTTCCTGTTCGACGAGCCATTCGCGGCGCTCGACGAGATCACCCGGGAACGCCTGGGCGTCGAACTCACCGAGCTCTTCGCGGCACGGTCGTTCGCCGGGCTGTTCATCACCCACTCGGTCTCCGAGGCGGTGTTCCTCTCCACCCGCGTCCTGGTGATGTCGGGACGTCCGGGCACCATCGTCGACGAGGTCGAGGTCCCCTTCCCTTTCCCCCGCCCGCCCGAACTCCGGTACGAGCCGGAGTTCACCGAGCTCGCCGGCCGCGTGTCCGTCTCCCTCCGAGAGGCCCACTCATGACCATGACCGACCCGTCGACCACGCGCGAGGTGAAGGTCGCCGCCGCGGCGCGCCCGCGCGCCGTCGGCGCAACCCTCCGCCGATACGGCGCACCGATCCTCGTCTTCGCCATCGTCATCGGGATCTGGTACGTCATCAGCTACGGGATCCTCGACCCCGGCCGGCGCTTCCTCATGCCGCCCCCGGACCAGGTGATCACCGACGGGCTCTTCGGTAGCTCGGCCCCCGACATGTGGCAGGGTCTCGGACGGACCGCCACCGTCGCACTCACCGGCCTGCTCATCGCCGCCGTCATCGGCATCGGCTGGGCGGTCACCATGTCGCAGTCACGCACCATGGAGAACGCCCTCTTCCCCTATGCCGTCGTCCTGCAGTGCATCCCGATTCTGGCACTGGTCCCGCTCGTCGGGTTCTGGTTCGGCTTCGGATTCGCCGCGCGGGTGTTCGTCTGTGTGCTGATCTCACTGTTCCCGATCGTCTCGAACACGCTGTTCGGGCTGAAATCGGTCGATCCCCGGATGCGTGATCTCTTCGCCCTGCATCATCCGTCGCGCGTCACCGTGCTGCGCAAGCTGGAGATCCCCGCTGCGATGCCCGCGATCTTCGCGGGTCTGCGGATCTCGGCCGGGCTGTCCGTCGTCGGCGCAATCGTCGGCGACTTCTTCTTCAAGCAGGGCGATCCGGGCATCGGGATCCTCATCGACAACTACCGCTCCCGGCTGCAGGCACCGGAGCTCTTCGCCTCGATCCTGCTGGCGTCGCTGCTCGGCGTCGTCGTCTTCTGGTTCTTCGGCTGGCTCGGCAACCGCGCCGTCGGCCGCTGGTACCAGCACTGACCCGTTGGCGTTGACCAGCCGCGATACCCGGCACGGTCCGCCACCGGGCACCGATCACCACGGACCGACAACCACATCCGCACACCACGAAAAGAAGCTCATGAAACCTTTTGCACGGAAACGAATCACCACATCGCTCGTCGGGGCGGTGGCCGTCGTCGCGCTCACCGCGACCGCCTGCGGCTCCGGGTCGGAGGACGCGACGTCGTCCGGCTACACCGGGGAGATCGGCCCGGTGAACCTCAGCACGTCATGTCCGGAGAAGATCGTCGTCCAGACGGACTGGAACCCCGAGTCCGAGCATGGTCACCTCTACCAACTGCTCGGACCGAACCCGAAGATCAACGCAGGCAACAAGAGGACGATCGGCCCGCTGTTCGACCACGGCACCTACACCGGCGTCGACATCGAGATCCGTGCCGGCGGACCGGCGATCGGCAACCAGAGCGTCACCTCACAGATGTACTCGGATCCGTCGATCATGCTCGGCTACGTCGACTCGGATCAGTCGATCCAGACCTCCAAGAGCAACCCCACGACGGCCGTGCTCGCGCCGCTGGACATCAGCCCGCAGATGGTGATGTGGGATCCGGCGACCTATCCGCAGGTACGCACCATCGGCGACCTCAAGGCCGTGAATGCCAAGGTGCTCTACTTCGAGGGCACGACCTGGATGAACTACGTGACCGGTGCCGGGATCCTCGACCCGGGCCAGGTCGACGCCAGCTACGACGGCACCCCGGCCAACTTCGTCGCGGCAGCGGGCAAGGTCGCGCAGCAGGGTTACGCCAGCTCCGAGCCACAGCTCTACCAGGAGGAGGTCGAAGGCTGGCGCAAGCCGGTGAAGTACCAGCTCGTCCACGACATCGGATTCCCGACCTACAAGTCGGCAATGGCCGTCCGGTCGGGTGACCTCGAGCAGTACGCGGGCTGCCTCAAAGCGCTGGTCCCGGTCCTGCAGCGCGGCATCGTCGACTATCTCGCCGCCCCGCAGACCGCGAACAAGGTCATCCTGGACGCGGTCAAGGCCTACGACACCGGCTGGGTCTACACACAGCGCAACGCCGACTACGCGGTCGAGACCATGCGCGCGCTCAAGCTCGTCGGCAACGGATCCAACGCCACCGTGGGCGATTTCGACGAGCAGCGGCTCCAGCGCCTGATCGACATCACCCGGCCGATCTTCGAGGGTCAGGACACCCCGCCCGCTGCCGACCTCAGCCCGGAGTCGGTCGGGACCAACCGGTTCATCGACACGGCGGTGGGGCTGCCATGACGGCGGCGGGACCGCTGCTCGGCGCCCACAGCGACGACGGGAGGCCGGATTTCGGGCCGCCGGAGGTCGACGCGCTGGCCGACGACCTGCTGCGGATCCTCGGTCCACGAGGTGTCACCTCGCTGCCGCGGGCGGTACAGCGCGCGTCCCGGGACGGATCCGACATGAGCCCGATCCTGTCCGCACAGGACCTCGGCGCACCGGATCTCGTGTGCTATCCACGCTCCGCCGAGGTCGTACCGGAGATCGTGCGCGCGGCGGTGCGGCGCGGCGTCCCGATCACCACCCGTGGCAAGGGCACCGGGAACTACGGGCAGGTGATCCCGCGTTTCGGCGGGCTCGTGATGGACATGACGTCACTCACCGAGATCGCCTCGATCGACGATCGGTCGATCACGGCGCAGGCCGGGGCCCGGATGATCAACCTCGAGCAGACGGCCTGGGACGCCGGGCAACAGCTGTGGATGTACCCGTCCACGGTGCAGTCCACGCTCGGCGGGTTCCTCGCCGGCGGGTCGGCAGGCACCGGCACCATCGTGCACGGCCGGAACCATCAGGGGTTCGTCGCGGGCCTCGACGTCGTCTATGGGACCGAGGACGCCGAGCTGGTGCATCTGGAAGGCGACGACGCCCAGCCGTTCGTGCACACCTACGGCGTCGCCGGGATCATCGTCGGTGCGCGTGTCCGGGTAGAGCCGCTGCAGCCCTGGCGGTGCCTCTACGCAAGCTTCGACACGCATGATGAGGCGTTCGCTGCCGCGATGGCGCTGTCCACCATCGACCCGCTGCCCCGGCTGTTGTCGGCGGACCAGGCGACGGTGGTCGACGCACTGCCCGCTGATCCGGCTCTGGTGCCGGGCCGCGCCAACGTGCGCGGCATCTTCGATCAACGGTGCGTCGAGGAGGCGGCCGACCGGATCGCCGCCGCAGGCGGGCGCGTCGAGGCGATCCGCGAGGGCATGGTGCAGTCGGTGAAACTGTCGACCATCTCCTACAACCATCCGACCTGGTGGCTGCAAAAAGCCTATCCGGGCAGGTACTTCCACATGGAATGCCAGGGCAACGCGCTGGTCACCCGGCTCGCGGAGGTCGAACAGGTCTACCCCGGCGGGATGCTCCATCTCGAGGTCGGTCACGGCATGATGTTCGGCATGCTCAACGGCGTCTTCGAGAGCCCCCAGCAGATCGTCGACGGCGTCGCCGAACTCGAACGACTCGGCGTCGGCGTCCATTCGCCGCACCAGTGGTATGTCGATCTCGACGCCGATCGCGTGCGCGCGCTCGCCGGCCGGACCGATCCGAAGGGCCTGCTCAACCCGGGGAGGTGGATGTGACCACCACGAACCGCCGATACGACGAACTCACGACGGCGGAGGTCGGCGCGGTACTGACGCGCGACTCGATCCTCGTCCTCCCGACGGGCGCCGTCGAGCCGCACGGCCCGCACCTCCCGTTGTCCACGGACCTCGTGATGGCCGAGGCGATCTCGGCGGCCGTGGTGGAGCGCGGGGCCCGCGCCGGACACGATGTGTGGCTGCTCCCGGCGCTCGCCTACACCAAGTCCGACGAACATTCCCGGCTCGCGGGCACCCTGTGGCTGCGGGCATCGACCCTGTTCGAGACGATCGTCGATCTCGGCGCGTCGGTCGCGCAGACCCCCGCGCGGCGGCTGTTGTTCCTCAACAGCCACGGCGGCAACTCCGCGTTGCTGGAGGTCGCCGCCCGGGAGGTGCGCCGCCGCTTCGACATTCAGACGTTCTTCGCCTCCGGTCCGGCGCAGCCCGGCCCCACCGAGCGGGGTCTGGGCATCCATGCGGGCTGGGCGGAGACGTCGATGATGCTGCATGTGCGCCCGGATCTGGTCGATATGGACAAGGCGGTCGCCGCGGTGGCGAACCGGGTGGCCGAGCACCGGCACGTCGGCTTCGGCAAGACCGTGCGGTTCGGCTGGCTGTCCACCGACTTCTCCGAGTCCGGGGTGATCGGCGACGCCACCGGTGCCGACGCCCGCATCGGCGCCGAGCTGTTCGAGGAACGCGTCGCGGAGCTGGTGTCGGCGCTGGGCGAGGTCGCAACTTTCGACCCGGGACGGGTGCACGCATGATCTCCACCGGGACCCGGTTCGGCGCCGACTGTCCCCCCGACGAGCAGCGCACCGTCGACCCGATGTCGCTGCTCCGCAGGTGGATTCCGTCCGGTGATCCGCCCCCGCTGATGGCGTTGGCGACGCTCGGGCAGGATGGCTACCCCCGCGTGCGCCATGTGTTGCTCAGCGCCTGCGTCGGCGACCACATCTATTTCCACACCGACAGCCGATCCGCCAAGGTGGCCGAACTGGCCGCGGCACCGCGAGCGGCGGTCACCCTCGCGTGGCCGGAGGTGGCGCGGCAGGTGGTGGCGCACGGCGACGTCCGGCCCGCCGAACCCGCCGAGCTGCGGCGCGCCTACGCCGAGCGTTCGCGGTACCTTCAGCTTCTCGCATGGCTCAACGACGCCGAACACGCGGCGCTCGACACACCCGGGCGGCACCAGCGGTGGCAGGCCTTCGACCTGGCCCATCCACACCTGGAACCCCCACCGACCTGGACGGGTTACACCTTGGCGCCGCGCGAGATCACCTTCTGGCGCGGCGACGCGGCGGGGCCGTCGCAGCGCACCCGGTTCATCCGGGACGGCACATCATGGCGCACGGAGGTGCTGCCCGGATGAGTGCGACGATCTTCCACAACGCGCTCGTCCTGCCGGTGGCGGACAACGCCCCGGAGTGGTTCGCGGGCTGGCTGTCGGTGGATGATTCCGGGCGCATCGACGGCCTCGGCGAAGGGGCCCCGCCGGACGACCCGGCGGCGGCCTACCACGATCTCGACGGCTGTTTCCTGGCACCGGGTTTCATCTCCGCGCACAGCCACATCTACACCGGTGGGATGCGCGGCGTCGCGGCGAGCAGCCCGCTCTACGAGTGGGTCTCGACCAACAGCCGGATGCTGCTCGGTGCCGACGCCGAGGATCTCTACTGGCTGTCGCTGGCCGGTGCGCTCGACCACATCTCCAGCGGCATCACGTCGGTGTACAACTTCACCCAGTCGCGCGTGATCTCGCTGTTCGACTACGCGAGCTCGACACTCAAGGCCGAGCGTGTCCATCCACCGGAGTTCGTGACCCGGCAGGTCGACGGGCTGGCGGCGTCGGGGATCCGGTTCGTGACCAGCGTGCGACTGGACGACGAGCAGCTGGGCGAGGACGCCGCCCTGGCGGGATTCGACGCGGTGATGCGGCATCTGGACACCATCGATCCTGGCCAGAACCTCGGCGGCTCGGTGTACGGTGCGGTGCAGTGGTCGTCGTCGGCCGATACCGCCGCGCGCGAGCTGGCCACCATGCGCCGGTACGGGATCACCAACCAGGCGCATTTCGTCGAGACAGCCGAGCAGTTGGACGTGCAGCAATCGAAGTTCGACTGGTACGACCGTGCCGGTGTGCTCGGACCCGACTTCATCTTCGGCCACTTCGTCCATCCCACCGAGCGCATGGTGACGCGGGTCCGCGACAGCGGCTCGGCAATGGTGTGGCAGCCCATGTCGAACGGCCGGCTCGGCTCCGGGATCGCCGATGTCCCTGGTCTTCTCGACGCCGGCGTGACCGTCGGGATGGGTGTCGACGACCAATCCTGCACCGATCTGTCCGACCCGTTCGAGAACATGCGCACCGGGATGTTCGTGCAGCGCGCCGTGCGGTCGGATCCGGGTGCGCTCACCCCGGCGCAACTGCTGACGCTGCACACCCGCGGCTCGGCGACGGCGATCGGGGTCGCCGATCGCGTCGGCTCCCTGGCGGTCGGCAAACTCGCCGACCTCGTGGTCGTCGATCCCGCCAGCCCGGACACCGGGCCGATCTGGGATCCGGTCGCCACCTACGTGCTGGCCTGCGGGCTGCGGAACCTGCGTGAGGTGTTCATCGGCGGAACCCGCGCCTGGGCCCGTGACCACGCCGACGGCATCCGCGCGGAAGCCGACGCCGAGCTCTCCGAGCGGATGATCCGGTCGGCGGCGCAGTCGGGCATCCGGCCGGCCGTCGTCAAGACGGGCGCGGCCGTGCGCGGCGACACGAGTCCCTCGTGACGCCCGCACCCACCGGGCACCTCCTCGCCGATCGCGTCGGGTATCGGATCAGCCCCGACGACTCGGTGATCCTGGTCGTGCTGTCCGGACCGAGGACGTCGGGCTCCACGACCACGGTCTGCCTGGAGATCTGGGAGCCGGGCGGATCGCAGCCGGACAACTCCCATCCGGATTCGACCGAGACCTTCGTCGTGCTGCGCGGCACCGGTCTCGCCCACAGCGACGAGCACCGGGTGCCGCTCTCGGCGGGTCAGACGATCGTCCTGCCGAGGGGCTCCGTGCACCGCATCGCCAACGCCTCGGACACCGAACGGATGTACGCGCTGACGGTGATGGAGAACGATGGCGGATTCGAGGACCTGATCTTGGCCGGAACCCCCACGGCGCTCCGCGCGGAGGACCTGCTCCTTTTCCCGATGTGATGACGTGGCGGGCGGTTCCGTTCGCCGCATCCGATCACGACGACGGGCGGTAGCGCAGCGCCAGCTCCCGGTAACGCTCCATCGCCGCGATCGCGAGATCGCCGTCGGCGGCCTGGATCGCGAGCACCGGGATGTGCTCGTCGGCGGGAAATTCGAGCTGTCCACCGAATCCCCGGTCCGGGTAGGTGAGTCCACACACCTGGTCCCAGCCGAAACACCGCTCGGTGGCGAGATTGCGGACCGACACGCCGGCCGGACCGACCCGGACGCGTGGCCGGGTCAGCGTCAGCACCGCGCCCGCGATCACCACCCCGATCCCGATGATCGCGGCCTGATCACCCCAGCCGATATGCGGGCCGGTGTCGGAGATCGTCAGCAGCAGCCCAAAGGTGATGTGGATGGCGAGCACGACGATCGCGGCGACGATGGCGAGCGTGCGCAGTCGCCGCGAGCGGTACTCGAGGTCCCACCGCACCTCCGGCTTCCGGGTCTCAGGCATCAGACATCAGGCATCGCGCAGCGAACGCAGGATCAGCGCCGAGGCCAGCGCGGCGGTCGTCGCCTGGGCCCCCTTGTCCTCGGTGGAGTCCGGCAGTCCGGCCCGGGCCAGCGCCTGCTCCTCGGTGACCGTGGTCAGCACCCCGTTGCCCACCGGCGTCGACTCGTCGAGCGAGACCCGGGTCAGCCCGGCGGTCACGGCGTCACAGACGTACTCGAAGTGCGGGGTCTCACCCTTGATCACCACCCCGAGTGCGACGACCGCATCGTGGGTTCGGGCCAGCGCCTGCACGATGACCGGCAGTTCGATCGCCCCGGCGACGTGCACGATCGTCGGATCGGTCACGCCGTGACGGTGCGCCGCGGCGACGGCGCCGTCGAGGAGGGCCGAGCAGATCGTCGGATGCCATTGCGACGAGGCGATCGCGAGCGTGATCGACCCCGCATCGGCCAGTTCGAGGTCGGGTTCGCCGTGCCCGCTCACGCCGGGTCTCCGGTTCCGGCGGCCTCGGCGGTGTCGAACGCGTCGGCGGTGTCGAACGCGTCGGCTGTGTCGAAGGCGTCGAGGCCGTCGAGGTCATGGCCCATCCGGTCGCGTTTGGTGCGCAGGTAGTGCAGGTTCTCCTTGTTGGCGCGCACCGGCATCGGCACGCGTTCGACGATCTGCAGGCCGTAGCCGTCGAGGCCGACCCGCTTGGCCGGATTGTTGGTGAGCAGACGCATTGACGTCACCCCGAGATCGACGAGGATCTGTGCCCCGATGCCGTAGTCGCGGGAGTCGGCGGGCAGTCCGAGGGCGAGGTTGGCGTCGACGGTGTCCGAGCCCGCGTCCTGGAGCTGATACGCCTGCAGCTTGTGCAACAGTCCGATGCCGCGGCCCTCGTGGCCGCGCATGTAGAGCACGACGCCGCGGCCCTCGGCGGCGACCAGCTCCATCGCCGCCTCGAGTTGCGGGCCACAGTCACACCGCAGCGATCCGAACACATCGCCGGTCAAACACTCCGAGTGCACCCGCACGAGGACATCGCTGCCGGTGCCGTCAGGTCCGGCAATGTCACCCATCACCAGGGCGACGTGCTCGACGTCGTCGTGGATGCTGGTGTACCCGACGGCCCGGAAATCCCCGTGTGCCGTGGGAATCCGGGCCTCGGCGACCCGCACCACATGCTTCTCGTGCCGCCGCCGCCAGGCAATCAGATCGGCGATCGAGATCAGGGCGAGGTCGTGCTCGTCGGCGAACACGCGCAACTCATCGGTCCGGGCCATCGCGCCCGGGTCCTTCTGCGACACGATCTCGCAGATCACCCCGGCGGGGGTGAGTCCGGCGAGCCGCGCGAGATCAACCGCGGCCTCGGTGTGGCCGGGACGCCGCAGCACCCCGCCGTCGCGGGCGCGCAACGGCACCACGTGTCCGGGTCGGGTGAAATCGTTGGCGCCGGTGGCAGGATCGGCGAGCAGGCGCATCGTGGTGGCACGGTCGGACGCGCTGATGCCGGTGCCGATGCCCTCGCGGGCGTCGACGGTCACGGTATAGGCGGTGCCGTGCTTGTCCTGGTTGGTCGAGTACATCGGCGGCAGGCCGAGGCGGTCGCAGTCATCACCGGCCAGGGGCACGCACAGATAGCCGGAGGTGTAGCGGACCATGAACGCCACCAGCTCCGGGGTGGCCTTCTCCGCGGCGAAGATCAGATCGCCCTCGTTCTCGCGGTCCTCGTCGTCGACGACGACGACGGCCTTGCCTGCGGCGATGTCGGCGACCGCCCGGTCAACGGTGTCGAACTCGACGTCGGTCGAGGTTGCGCTATCGCTCATTTGCCTGCCTGCTCACTGCTTGCCTTCTCTCCGGCGGACCACGCCGCCCCGGCGCTGCTGGACTGCAGCCGCTCCACGTATTTCGCGATCACGTCGACCTCGAGATTCACGACGGCGCCCACGCTCACCCGCCCCAGGTTGGTCTCCTGCAGGGTGGTCGGGATCAGGGAGATCTCGAACCATTCGGTACCAACGCCGTCGGTGCCGGTGTCAATTCCGATGCCCGACACCGTCAGCGACACCCCGTCGACGGTGATCGACCCCTTCTCGACGAGATAGCGGCTCAGACTCGCGGGCACCGCGATGCGGACGACCGTCCAGTTCTCCGACGGACTCACCGCCAGGACGCGACCGGTACCGTCGACGTGCCCCTGCACGATGTGACCGCCGAAGCGGCCGCCCGCGGGCATGGCGCGTTCGAGGTTCACCGGACTGCCGGCCGCGAGTGTGGCCAGGGAACTGCGGCGCAGCGTCTCGGCCATGACGTCGACGGTGAACGCGTCCTCGGTGTGTTCGACCACGGTCAGGCAGACACCGTTGACCGCGATCGAATCGCCGAAGCCGGCGTCGGAGGTGACCAGGGGCCCGCGAATGGTGAGGCGGGCCGCGTCGGAGAGTTCGTCGCGGGACACGATGATGCCCAGTTCCTCGACGATGCCGGTGAACACCGTGAATACTCCTGTCCTACTCACTCGGAGCTGACAGGACGGCACGGGACCGCCTTGTTCTCTCGCATCCGGACTCTGACCGTCGGCTCCGGATTCACACCGGATCTGCTCGACCCCGTCGGATGACGGGCGCTCGCGGGCTCACGGCCGAGAAGACCGCATACCGCCGGTGGGGAATTTCACCCCGCCCCGAGAACTACGTCTTCGACGCTAGCACGCATGCCCACCAGGGATGTTCGGCAGCGGTGGACAACCGGCCGCGGCCGGCGCGGACCGGGTTCACACGCCCTCATTCGTCACTGCCGCCAGCGCCGGCGAGACACACCGCAGGAGGACGTCCGGGCCCAGGGTGATGACGGACCCGACGGTGAAGTCGTGGCGCTGAGATAGGGTCGTGACCTGCGATGATGCGACCGCCGCGGCGCCCGCGCCGAGGATTGTGGGCGCGAGATAGGCCTCGACCTCGTCGATGAGACCGGCGTCGGCAAAGGCACCGAGGATCCGCGGCCCACCCTCCACCAGCACCCAGGTGGCCTCGGGGAGCGCGGCGAGCACCGCAGCCGGGTCGTGCGTGCGGACGTGCCGGGTCGGCGCGGCGTCGTCGCGGAGCCGGGCATCGGCGGGCAACGGGCGCTCCCCCATCACGACGCGAATCGGCTGGTGCGCGGCGAAGGTGCCGTCGGGCAGACGGGCGGTCAGCGCCGGGTTGTCGCGGATCGCGGTGCCCGAGCCGACGACGATCGCGTCGATCTGCGCTCGCTGCTCGTGGGCGCGGGCACGGGCCGCCGCGCCGGTGATCCACTGACTGGTGCCGTCGGGTGCGGCGATGCGCCCGTCGAGGGTGGCCGCGATCTTGGCGGTGACCAGGGGCCGGCCGTGATGCTGCCGGAACAGCCAGCCTCGCAGGGGACCTGAGCGGGCCTCGGCGGCACCGACCCCACCGATCACGTCGATGCCCGCCGACCGCAGTCGCCGCGCCCCGCCCGCGGCCGCCGGATTGGGATCAGCGACCGCGTAGACGACGCGAGCCACGCCGGCGTCGATGAGGGCCTGCGCACACGGACCGGTCCGTCCCGTGTGATTGCACGGCTCGAGGGTGACCACAGCGGTGGCACCGCGTGCCACACCACCCGCGGCACGCAGTGCCATGATCTCGGCGTGCGGACCACCGGGCGGTTGTGTGTGACCGCGCCCGACGATTGTGCCGTCGGCAGCCAGGATGACCGCTCCGACCGCGGGATTCGGGCTTGCGTGACCGAGCGCGCGGCGGGATTCGGTGATGGCGGCGGCCATCGCGGCGTGCGGGGCCACGGTGCTGTGGATCGGCCCTCGCTCGGTCGGGTTCACCAATTCTGCCGGACCACCTCGTCATGGATGAACGGAGAATTCACGCGCAGCCTCGCCCGCGCGGCAGAACGACCGTCTGTCGAATGCAGATAGTCGGTGAGGTACTTCTGCCGGAGGCCGATGAATACCCTGGAATTCAGGTCGAGCCGCCGAATCGTGGCCACCGCATCGGCGTGCAGCTTCTCGCCCGGTGCGGCAATCGCGGTATCGACCTGCACCGTGCAGTTGACCAGCTTGAGCTTGAACAGACGTTCCGGGATATCGAATGGATCGAGGACGTCGCGATATTCGCGCTTGTTCGTGTTGGCCTTGCTGCTGGCGAGGCGAAAATTCTCCCAGCGGTATGTCGTACGTACCAGGGCAGTGGACTTGGGCTCGAAATGATCGACCGTACCGCGTTCGACATAGACGCCGAGATAGGCACAGACGCTCCCATACCTGGAGTGCAGCTCGTCAAGACAGGTGTGTTTCTGCTGCTTGTGCCCCCGGGTCACCGTGGGCGGCCATCGGCGCCAATCATCGAGCCACGTGCTGGGCAGCTTCCCCACGTGGCCTCGTGGCGGCGGCGAACCCCAATCCCAATCCGGATCGTCGTCGTCCTTGAGACGTGCCACCTTCTCCTTGGCCGGAACCACCACGCCATAGGTGAATCCGGGTGGCATGGGTTGCTGAACGACGCGTATCACCGGTCGCCACCCCCCGCGGATTCGGCAGCGGGCCGCCTGGATACGGCGCCCCGCGGAGGATCCCACCACCCCCGGTGCGCCCCGGCCATCCGCCATCGCGGCCAGAATGGGTCGGTGTCTCCGAGAACCCGATGAAGGCGCTCGGTGATGTCATCGGCGTCCGCTGCCGTGGCCTGCTGGTCGTCGGCGAGCTCCTCGGCCCGGTCGATGAGTTCCTCGGCCTCCCGGGAGCGCGCACTATGGAGGTCGAATGCCTCGCTGACCAGCCAGTTCGAGGCATCTCCCAAACGCTCGAAAGGCCGCTTGGTCAGCCTGACCTCCGCGCGCGTACCGGGATCGGATCGGACCAGATCCACATCGAACCAGCCGTCGAGTTCGTCGTCGAAATGCGGCTCTGCCGAGGCCATCACCAATGGCGAATGGGTCGCGACGATCTGCTGCACGTCCGCGTCGCCGGCCAGCTCCCGTGTCACCTCCAGCAGCGCCGACACGACCTCACGCTGCCACCGTGGATGCAGGTGCGCCTCGACCTCGTCGATGAGAAAGACCACCTGACGTGTGGGCTCCTCGCCCCGCAGCTCGGCGGCTCGGCGATGCTCCTGCCAACTCCACACCAACAGGTAGGCGAGCGCGAGGATTCGTCGAACTCCCGACGAGGCGTAGAGGACCGGGACCGGTCCGCCGTATTCCGTCTCGAGGGTGGGGATGTCCCGGACATCGTCAAGGCTCACACGGGTAAGTGGGCCAGGGGTCAGCACGTCACTCCCGTCACCGGACAGACGTCTCAGCACAGCGCAAAGCTGCCGGAATGCCACGCCGCCTTCTCGCTGCCAACCCGCCCAATCGGAAACCAGGCCATTGCAGAGGGTTCCGCGAGGGTCACGGAGTCCGTCCCATACGTCTCGCGGGCTGAATACATAGGCGGGCGGCCTATCCTGCACATCTGTCCCGCCCTCGTTCCGCCAGTAGTTCCGGGCCGGATCCCACACGGCAAACCCACCATCGGCCATGGCGTACAACACCAACCCAGGATTCGGGGGTCGCCCTGCCTTGCCGGTCCACGCCTGATCCTGAGGGGAGAAGGTACTGCGATAGCGGAGATCCGTCTTCGCCTTGCCGTCGACGACAAACTCGATCACGCCCGCTCCCGGCGAGCGGGGTCGTGCCATGTATCCGCTGACCAAATTCTGGTTGAGATCGACCGGCCAGCGGCGGGTCATCGCCCACCACGCCACGTCCAACAGGAAGCTCTTGCCCAGACCGTTGTCGCCGGTGATCAGATTGAGCCGCTGCCGAAACCGAATGTCGAGCTCGCTGCACGGACCGACATTGACCAGGTGCAGTTCCTTCAGCATCGCGGTCTCCCCTTCGGATCTGCGCACCCACCACACCGCCCTCGGTGGTCGCGACCGATCCTACGGGCCCTCGACACCGGGCGCGGTGACAGTTGGTCTAGCGTGTCTCCCAATTCTTCTGTGTGGGATTGGGGGTTCCGCTGTGCGGCCGGCAAGGCGGAGGAGGGAGGCATAGCGGAGCCATGGTCACCGACGACAACGCCGCCAGGCGTGCAGCGGGGCCGCCAAGACCCGCAAAGGGGATTGGGAGACACGCCCTAGCGTGCTGCCGCCGCCTTGGCCCGCAGCGCGGCCACCGCGGCCCCGGCGTCGTCCGGTCCGTACACCGCGGAGCCGGCGACGAAGCAGTCGACGCCGGCCTCCGCGGCCTGGCTGATCGTCGAATCGGCGATGCCGCCGTCGATCTCGACGAGGAGTCGCAGATCGTCGCCGGAATCGATCAGCTCGCGGATCCGGCGCACCTTTCCGAGCACCTCCGGCATGAACTTCTGTCCGCCGAAGCCGGGTTCGACACTCATGACGAGGAGCGTGTCGAAGTGGCACAGAATCTCCAGATAGGGCTCCAAGGGTGTGCCCGGTTTGATCGCGAGACCGGCCTTGCCGCCTGCGGCGCGGATGTCGGCGGCCACGGCGACCGGATCATCGGTGGCCTCGGCGTGAAAGGTCACGTTGTAGGCGCCCGCTTCGGCGTACGGCGGCGCCCAGCGGGCGGGATCCTCGATCATCAGGTGACAGTCGAGCGGGATGTCGGTGGCCTTCAACAAGCTCTGCACAATCGGCAGACCCAGCGTGAGATTCGGCACAAAGTGTGCGTCCATCACGTCGACATGCAGCCAGTCCGCGCGCGACGGACCGGGCCCGGAGACCGCCGCGGCCTCGGCGGCCAGATTGGCGAAATCGGCCGAGAGGATCGAGGGGGCAATCATCGGGGTCTGCCGGGAACTCATGGCAGCCAACATACTTGTCCGGTGACCCCGGACGAAAAGACGGTGCGGACCGAACTGCGCGACCGCGAGCCGCTCTTCCATCGACCTGGGCAGGCCGGCTCGTGGGCCGAGGTCTGTTCGGTGACCGCCCCCGACTACTGGGAGATCGGCGCGTCGGGCCGGCGCTATGACCGGGAGTTCATCTGGTCCGTGCTCCAGGAGCGCCACCACCGCGATCCGGCCGGCCGCGACGACGTGTGGGCCGTCGACGACTTCGCCGTGCGGTCACTCGCCGGCGATTGCTACCTCGCGACCTACACACTGCGTCAAGAAAGTTCGGGTCCAGAGAGTTCGGGTCAAGGGAGGTCGGGTCAGCGGGTCAGCCGCCGGTCGACGATCTGGCAGCGCGCCGACCACGGCTGGCAGGCGATCTATCACCAGGGGACGCTCGTCGCCGGCGAGT
>JASGFO010000015.1:0-33920 GCA_047605505.1 Gordonia sp. (in: high G+C Gram-positive bacteria)
GGCCATGTCCACCGTCGACATCGTCAACCAGGTGGGCGGCTCGCCGGCATTCGGGTAGCCGACTACTCACGCGGTCCCCGGAATCCGCGCGCGACAATCGTCACCATCCGGCGGTGACGCACTCTCGCGAGCAATGATCTTGAGGACCCATGCCGACAGCAAGGCCCAGCCCCGACGTCATCGAACTACGTCTCGCCCTGGTCTGCTACGGCGGGGTCTCGCTGGCCGTGTACATGCACGGCATCACCAAGGAACTGCACAAGCTGGTCCGCGCCTCACGCGCCGTCGACGCCGCCCGCGCCGCATCGTCGACGCCGGTCAATCCCTTTCGCGATCCCGACCATCCCCCCACGCCCGCGGCCGGCGCCGACTCCGAGGCCGTGTACTTCGATGTGCTGCACCGGCTCGAGCAGGCCGGCCATCCGTTGTCGGTGGCCATCGACATCATCGGCGGGACCTCGGCCGGCGGAATCAACGGCGTCGTGCTGGCCAAGGCGATCGCCACCAACGCCGACCAGGGGGCGCTGCGCGACCTCTGGATCAATGCGGGCGACCTCCGCAGGCTGCTCCGCGCCCCGGCCGTCGTCGGGCCGGTGATCCAGGCGGCGCTCGCGGTCGCCTGGACCGGCGTGACCGCCTGGCGCCGGACCTCACTGCTGCGCTCGGAGGTGATGTCGCGAAACCTGTTTCACGCCTTGCACGCCATGGATGACACCGTGGGCGGCGAGGCGACCGCCCGATCGCTGATCCCGCCGGGGCGGCGGCTGCAACTGTTTGTGACCACCACCGATCAGGCCGGTTTCGACGTCGTCGTCCCGTCGGGGGCGGGCGGCATCGGTCAGCGTGATCGCGCCTTCGCGCAGGTGATGGCGTTCCAGACCCGACATACCGATCCCATGCAGGTGCCCACCGGCCTCGGCCCCGACCACACCGATCGGCTGGCGTTCGCGGCACGTGCGACGTCGGCCTTTCCGGGGGCATTCGCGCCGGTCAGCCGCAGCGGGTTCATCGGGGAGGTCGGGAGGTCCGGCGGCCGCCCGCTCAGGTTGGGGCCCGACGAGTTCGGCGAACTGTTCCGGTATCGCTATCCCGACGATCCGGTCGCCGACGCGCCGCACCCACGGTGGTGGCAGCGTCTGGCATTCCGGCGGCGCCCGGCCACCGACACCGAACGGCGCTTCATCGACGGCGGCCTCCTCGACAATGCACCATTCGACCTCATCATCGACTCGATTGCCCGGGAAAAGGCCGCGCATCAGGTGATCCGGCGCCTGGTCTACATCGAGCCCGACCCCGGCAAACCGCTGACCGCGGCGGTGGCGGCCTACCGGCGGCATTCGCGCAGCTTCCTCGCCGATCTGATGGGGGTGAAGGGCCCGCTGACCAGTCACTCGTTCCTGCGGGACCTCCTGCGGCTGCGGGAGATGAACGAGCGCATCGCCAACATCGGGCATATCGCCGAGCGGCAGCGCGCCGAGGTCGAGCAGGTGATCACCGCGCGTGTCCTGCACGTCGCACAGGACATGCGGACCGCGGCGGACCGCGGCGGTGACCCGGTGGTGGCCCCGTCCTTCGTCCGGCAGCTCGCCGAGATATCCGACGCCAAGAGAGTGTCGGACATCTTCTACGACCAGGCCGAGGACGAGTCGTCGTACACCTGGCGGACCTACCAGCGACTCAAGGCGCTGGCCATCGCCGAGCGGGTGGCCACGGCCGTGATCACCGTCGCCCGACTGCCGACGGAATCCACCGAGGCCGAATGCCTCCGCTCGGCCCTGGCGGCGCACATGCGCGCCCGCCCCGAATGGCAGATCGCCGACATGTCACTGGTGATGTCGGTGCTCAAACCCCTCGACACGCCGTACCGCGAGCGGCGGCTGATGTTCATCATCGATGGCATCAACCAGCTCTACCAGCGCGACGACGGTCCCGACCGCACCGAGATCGATCAGTTGAAGCAGTCGGCGTGGGGGCTGCTCTCGGCGATCCAACTCAAGCCGGAGGAGGTGATCGCCCGCCGCGACACGTCGGCGCTCATCGCTGCCGCCACCGGGTACGCGGCCCGCTGTCCGGACCGGCACAATCCCACCGACTCCACCGCCACCCCCCTGCCTGCGCCGCTGGCCGGACTCGTCGACGAGTTGTTCGCACACTATGCGCAGGGGCTCACCGAGCTCGGCAACGACAACGAGATCATCTGGGACCGCTTCCACCGCGCGATCGCGGCATCGATCGCGGCGGGCGCGGCGACCGGCACGTTGGGCGGTGGCTGGACCGACGACCATTTCCGCTCGCTCGCGGCCCGCTACCTGGGTTTTCCGCGGTGGGATGCGGCGTTGTTCCCGATCATGTCGCTCTCGGAGATCCCCCAGCTCGCGCCGATTCCGGTCAGCCAGTTCAGCCCCCTCGAGGCGACAACGCTGCGCACGCGGGTGCCCGGCCGCCCACCCCTGTTCGGTGCGGGGCTGGCCCATTTCGGGGCCTTCCTGAAGCCCGGCTTCCGGGAGAGCGACTATCTCTTCGGGCGGCTCGACGGCGCCGATCTGATCATCCGCCTGCTCGCCGAGACCACCGGTCATGACGGTCTCGCCGACGACGCCGCCGCCGCGCTGGCCGCGATCCACCGCACCGAGGCACCGGGTCTGACGCATCTGCCTAGGCGGTCCCGCCGGTGGCTGTCGGCCTGCTTTTCGGCGGGTTCCGGAACCGGCGACGACGCCGCCCGGGTACGGACGCCGCGCACGCAAGGGACCTGGTCGGCCACCCGTTAGAGTCGTGGTCGTGAATGACCGGCGGAAGTCCTCGGGTGCGGCAGCGCATCGCCCACGCGCCACGTCGAGCACCGCGACCTATGTGCTGGCCGGCATCGGCATCGTGGTCGTGGCTGCCCTGGTGATCGGCGGGTTCGTCTTCAACTCCCGCACCAAGGACCACGGTGAGGTCAGTGAGACCGTACTCAACGAGAACGCGGCGCTGATCATCGGCGAACCCACCGCGCCCACGACGATCGACGTGTTCGAGGATTTCCTGTGCCCGGGCTGCAAACGGTTCGAGGAGACCTCCGGGCAGGCCATCGTCGACGCGGTGACCGTGGGCCGGCTGCGGGTGCGCTATCACATGCTGAACTTCCTGAATCCGCGGTCGGCATCGAAGACATACTCCTCCCGCGCGGCCGGCGCATTGCAATGTGTGGGTGCGAGCAAACAGCCGGCGGTGTTCTTCCGGTTCCACCGCGCACTGTTTGCCCAACAGCCCGAGGAAAACGGCGACGCCGACCACTCCGACGCCGATCTCGCGCGCATCGCGGCCGAGCATGGCGCCGCGACCCCGACGCAGCAGTGCATCGCCGGCGCGGCCATGATCGCCGACGCCGACGGGGCCGCCGAGGAGTCGCGCAACCAGTTGACCAAGGCCCTCGACGGCCCTGCCGTAACTCCGAGCGTGCTCCTCAACGGCGAGCCGGTGGAGGGCATCCTGAACGGCCCCGGGTGGCTGACGAAGCTGCTCGGCCCGGAGACCAACTAGCCTCAATCCCCTCTGACGTGCGGATTTGGTGCGCCTCGTGACGATGATGTAGCTTCGTCAAGTGCCCATCACGAGGGGCAACAACGAAATACGGGGCTATGGCGCAGCTGGTAGCGCACCACACTGGCAGTGTGGGGGTCAGGGGTTCGAGTCCCCTTAGCTCCACAGATGAGAAACCCCCTCCGACCTCGGTCGGAGGGGGTTTCTTTATGTCCTAGGCGATGTCGCCGCCGGGCGATGTGTCCTAACTTTGTCCTACGGCCTTGGAAACACCTCGCTCGCCGCCTTCAGCCGGTCGTCGCTCACGCGCCCGTAGACCGCCGTCGTCGTGCGCTCCGAGTGCCCGTGCCAGGCGGCGACGACATCGAACAGGGATGGACGATCTGTCAAGCGATCATGAGCTGCTCGGGGCAAGGTTCGAACACTGTCGTCCCACTTCCACAAGTAGAAACCCCCTCCGAACTGCGTCGGAGGGGGTTTCTCGTTCCCAGGGTAGCCCGCCTCAGAGTCTCAGTGGGCCAATAAGGGGCCAAGGGTTTCAGTGGCCCCAACTCACCCTGGCACAGAGCGCTCTCGGCCGGGGCGGCGTCGGCGTCGGCGTGTTTCGCGCCAGCCGACAAGGAGGTCGGTGTGATCGGCGAGCTGCCAGATGCGTCGGCCGCCGGTGTGCGCGGCGGGCTCTCCGGCCCCAGAGCGGCGGTATTCGCTCAGGCGTACGCGGAATCCACGACGCCCGGTCTTTCCGGCGTTGGCTTTGCCGATATAGATCACACGGCTCTCCGGTACCCATCGTTCTCGGAGGTCGGCGGCGGGACCCCCAGGCGGTGGATGCGCGCCGCACAATCCTGCCCCTGCCGACGGTCAAGCAATTCGCCGAAGCGGTGGCAGAGGAAGCCGTGCGATCGGATTTGGTGCCGCGAACCGTCTTCGTCGGCGGGAGCGACTACCTGACCGAAGCATGACCATGCCTCAGCCAGCGGCGAGCCCGTTGACAAGGGACCCACCGGGCTGATCTGCAATACGGCGATCCCGCCGGCGGAACACCGGGGCGATGCCTGCGGCACGAGGCCGACCACACGACCTCATCGAACGGATGGCAGCGGGGCAGGCGGCGTAATCATCGACTGGAAGTAGCGTGAGCTCACCAGGGAGCGCGCGTGCCGTCCCATCCCCAGGACCCGCCCGTGGGGTACAGCTACTTCGGTGACAAGCGGGCCCTCTGGGATCTCGTGCTGTCCGAGCAACTCGAGCGTCTCGCAGTGTCGGTGAAGCTCTCCGACGCGACGCTCGACGATCCCGGAGAGTTCGCCGGCGCCACCTTCGACTATCACGCCGCCCACCCCGAACTCGCGCGTCTCCTGCAGTGGGAAGGCCTACAGGGCGGCCCGCCGGCCGACGCCGGGCGCACCGAGCACTACCGCGCCAAGGTCGAGCGGTTCCGGCAGGCGCAGCAACAAGGGATACTCACCCGCGATCTGGACCCCGCACACCTGGTGTTCGCGCTCATCGCCTTGGCGGCCTGGTGGCAGACCGTGCCGCAACTGGCCGAGATGATCACGGGCTCCCCCGCCGACGACGAGCAGGAACACGCCGCACGACGCCGGTTCGTCGTGACGGCCGCACGTCGCTTGGCCGCCCCCCGGTCGTAAGGCGGGGTCGGCCCGGCTCCGTCGACGCCGCCGGCCCTGTCTCGTTCGCTGACGATCGGCGTGGTGCCGACGAATGCGACCGACCAGGGGGGCCTCGAGCCCGGAGACGATCTCCTCGGGAACACCCACCGATCGGGACGCGGTGTCCGCGGACGGAGCCGGATAGGCGCGTCGCTCCCGGTCACCAGCGCATCCGGCACCGATCGCGGCGGCGCTCAATGATGTCCGATTTTCGCGTTGTTCTGTTGACGCCGGCCGATGACGTGGATTCCTGTACAGACGAGAAGGAGCGCTGCCGACGCGAGTCCGACGGCGTGGAGAGAAGCGGTGCCGCCCGCTGTGATCGCCGCGAGAATCTGCTGCGAGTCGGGCACCCCGTGGGCGGCCAGGCGTGACGTGGCCATGGTGTCGGCCGGCACCACGGGATCGACGTCACCGAAGAGCGGTTGCGCGGTCATCGTGTACACGGCCGCGCCCAGCGTGCCGACCAGCGCCACCCCCAACCACGAGCCGAGGTGATTGCTGGTTTCGGCCAATGCCGCGGCGCGTGCCGACGCACTGGCAGGAGCCGCGGTGACGATGCGCGCGGTTCCGAAGGCGAACAGCGGGCCGCATCCGAACGCCGTCAGAGCGATTCCAATCAGCACCGGCACCAGTGGATGCGTGGTCGACGCCGTCAGGAGAAGCGACGCACCGAGAGCCGCGAGGACGAGGCCGGCGACGACGAGGCGGTCGGCGTCGAGGTACCGCACGAGTCGCGGCGCCAGCACGGTGCCGGCACCGATCGACAGACCCATCGGCAGGAACGCGATGGCCGCGTGGAGCGGGTCGAGGCCGACCGCGGACTGGAGGTACTGGGAAACCCAGAAGCCCGTGCCGGCCAGCACGATTCCGACGATCGTCAGACTGAGCACCGAGCCCCATATCTCCCGGGAACGCAAAAGCAGCACGTCGAGGAAGGGCTGCCCGAGACGGGCCTGTCGTCGTATGAACAGCACGCCCGCACCGCCCGCGAGCACCACGGCGGCAAGAGCGACCGGCACGGGTGTGCCACTGTCCGGGACAAAGGCCTTGATCGTCGTGAAGACACCGACCATCGTGGCGACGAGGAGGCCCGCACTCGGCACGTCGACGTGCGGGGCGCGTCGTGACGGCTGCGACTCCGGCAGCAGCGACGGACCCAGCATGAGCACGACCAGACACACCGGCGCCGCCATGAGAAAGACCGAGCCCCACCAGAAGAAGTGCAGGAGTACGCCGCCGGCGACGGGTCCCAGCGACGCGACCGCGAACTGACAGGTCGCCCAGAGCCCGATCGCGCGTTGGCGCTCGGATTCCCGCGGAAAGGTCTGGAGGATCAGGGCGAGCGTCGAGGGCATGAGCGTCGCCCCGCAGATGCCCTGCAGCACTCGCGCGAGGATCAGAACACCCGCCGACGGCGCGCAGGCGGCAAGGACGGACGCGAGCAGAAAGCCGAAAGTGCCCCACAACAGCAGGCGGCGCCGCCCGAATCGGTCACCGACCGCTCCGGCGACGATTGCCAGCACGCCGACGACGAGCCCGTAGCTGTCGCTGATCCACAACTGTTGCGCGGCTGTGGCATTCAGCCGTGCGGTGAGGTCGGGCATCGCCAGAAAGAGGATGTTGATATCGATCGCCACGACCGCGGTCGGTAGGAGCAGGAGAGCGAAGCTCGCCCGCGGCCGTACGGGGCGATGGTGTGGATGACGGTTGCTCATGTCAAGTGGTCGTCACGGGTGCGCGGATCACGACACCGCGCCACCGGGCCGCCTCCCGTGGCGATGCCGGCCCGTCTCACCCCCCGAAATCGGCCGCGTGATCACGGGCCCACTCGGCGAGGGTGCGGCCCGGGCGGCCGGTGAGTGGCTCGACCGAGCGCACCACGTCGGGCTCGTCAACCGTGTCGCGCCAGTAATCGAGGAGCATCGCGATGATCGGCTCGCCCACGCCGTATCCGGTCATCTCGGCTCGGAACTCCTCCGGCGTGTTCTCGGTGAAGGTCAGCTCGCGCCCGATGGCGGCGCCGATCGCGGCGAGCTGGGCGGTCCGGCTCAGCGCCTCGGGCCCGGTCAGCGGATAGATCCGGCCGTCGTGGCCGGGCTGGGTCAACACGGTCGCGGCGGCCGCCGCGACATCGGCCTCGTGGATCGGCGCCTGGGCCGAGGTCGGGTACGGGCCGGTGACACCGCCCGTGTAGCGGATCGGCTGCGCCCACGAGAGGAGGTTGTTGGCAAAGGTGCCCGGCCGCAGGATGGTCCACGCCGCCCCGCTGCCGGTCACCGCATCCTCGATCGCGGCGTGATGGACCTGGCTTGCCGAGCCGCGGTCGCGCTCGTGCTCCATCGCCGCGGCCAGTGAGGACAGCAGGACCAGATGGGGGACGCCGGCAGCGGCTGCGGCGCGGGCGAAGTCGGCGGCGCCGTCGGCGGGAAACACGAAGGCGGCGTCGACCCCGTCGAAGACGCCGGCGGGCAGGTCGGCGAACGATCCGCCGATCACCTGCGTGTCCGCGGGCAGCCCGGCCGATTGGGGATCACGGCTGAGTGCGCGGACGGTCACCCCGGCGGCGAGGAGTTCGGCGACGAGGTGGCGGCCAACCTGGCCGGTGGCGCCGGTGACGAGGACGGTTCGGGGAGTGCTGGAGGAAGTGTTCATGAGATGAGTCTGACGGCAATTGCGGCAAGATCCTTGCCGTAATCCGGTCTAATGTCGGGGACATGTCCCCGACCACCCGAAGCACCGAGAACTCGCAGCGACCGCCGAATCCGACCGCTCGGCTGCTGCGCCTGCTCGGTCTGCTGCAGTCCCGCCCACGCTGGAGCGGCGCCGAACTCGCCGAGCGGCTCGGCGTGAGCGCCCGCACGCTGCGCTATGACATCAGCAAACTACGCGACCTCGGCTACGACGTGCACGCCGAGGCGGGCGTGGCGGGCGGCTACGCGCTGCGGCCGGGCACCGTGCTGCCGCCGTTGCTGCTGACCGACGACGAGGCAGTGGCGATCGCGATCGGGCTGCGGCTCGCGGCCGGTGGCACGGGCGACGAGTCCGGCGGCCCCGGGGAGGCGGCGCTCACCGCGCTGGCGAAGCTGGAGCAGGTGGTGCCCTGGCGGCTGCGCGGCCGGGTGGGGACCCTGCGCGCCTTCACCGAGACCGTCGGCCACCGCGAGCGCACCACCGACCCCGACGACGTGGTCTTCCTGGCCGGCGCCTGCCGCGATCACCGGCGGGTCCGGTTCGACTACACCTCCCGCGACGGCCGGTCGGCCACCCGCGAGGTCGAACCCTATCGGGTGGTCCAGCTGAGCGGTGCCTGGCACCTTCTCGCCTTCGCTCCCGATCGTGACGACTGGCGACAGTTCCGGCTCGACCGGATGACACTTCGACGCCCCGAGGGCGCCCGATTCCGGCCGCGCGAGGCGCCGACCTCCGAGGCGATGCTGGCCGCGACCGACGAACGCTTCCGCCAGTTCCGCGCCACCGTCGTCGTGGCGGCGCCGGCCGCCGTCGTCAGCGGCCGGGTCCCCGACGTCGTGCCCGTCGAACGCGTCGACGACGACCACTGCCGGGTGTGGGCGAGCGGCCGGTCACCGTCTGACGTCGCGATCAACCTGCTTCTGCTCGATCACGATTTCGTCCTCGAAGAAACGACCCCGGACGTACGCGCGGCACTCGACGCGCTCGGCAACCGGATCGCCGCGGCAGGGCGGCCGCGCCTGCGCTGATCAACGCCGTCGACGACGGAGCCGGTCCGTCCGATCGAACTCCCGCTACGCGAAGCCGAACACCGGCGGCAGGACCAAAACAACCAGCAGTGCCCAACCGCCGTACATCGGCAGGTAATTCGTCTGCCATCGTTCGACCGCGGCGAATGTTCGGCGATGACGCGCGAACCGGAATCCGATCCATCCGGCATAGGAGAGATTCGCCGCGAGCACGAGGTTGAGACCGAGCGCCGAGACCTTGTTGGGACTGAACCCGAATTCCGCGACACGCGTGAGCATCACGGTGAACATCAGCAGGTCCGCCAGGAGTGCTGCGGCGACGAGGACGAGTTGTAGCCCGTCGAACATGGTGGGTGGTTCGACGGGGTCGCGGGCCGAGATCGCGTACAGCAACAGCCCCAGGACCAGAACCAGGACCACATCCAGGAGAATGAGCAGGTCGCGGTCGACGGCGACCAGACTTCCCACGGTGAACGTCGCGATGAGCAACGCGAGGACGAGAATCGTGGTCAACGGGGTGAAGACCTTGGTGAGCACCGGAGCGATGTTCTCGATGACGCTCTGCTTTGCCTCGACGAGCCACGCCGCGACGACAACGGCCCCGGCTGCGCCGAATGGCACGATCCAGTCGACGATCACCGACTCGACGTCGACGCCGATCGCGTCGAACCCGGCAAAGGTCAGCCCGATGAGGGCACCGCTGCCCAGGGCAAGCAGAACATAGTAGACGATGATCTCACCGGTGAATCGAATGAAATCCATCCGCCGATTCGCCGAGCCGAGATCGCCGCCACAATACGCTGCCCCGACGACAAACCACATGACGACGGGCACGTGAATCGCCGCGAGCACCTCGGTCGACCCCGCGGGCACAAATGGATAGGTGTTGAGCACAACGGCGAGAAGGACGGTCGGGGCCACGACGAAGGCCACGACATGCCACGGCGACATCCGCCGATTCCAGGCGAAGTAGAGCGCAAGCACGGGCAATACCAGGAGCGACGCGTTCCGTGCATAGAAACTGTCGAGCCGGCCGGCCGCGATCACGTCCGGGGCCTTGACGACGATCGCCGCGGCGGCAGCGAAGGCCAGCATCACCCACAGACGGCGACCCCCCGATTTCGCGGGCTCGGTGGTGAGAACGAGTTGCTTCCACAGTCGATCGGAGTGTGCCCGCGCGAACTCGTGCGAGACCGCGTCGAGGGAACCCATGCGTTTGACCGCGACAAGGAATGCCTCATCGTCGGAAAGCCCGCTCGTGGTCAGATCGGTGATCTGGTCGCGGAGATGGGTCTCGAGCTCGGTGGCGTCGCGCTGATGAATGGCGCCGCGGCGTTCCACATAGCCGCGCCACTGCTCGATCTGAATCTCGACGTCGCTCACGGGTCAGATCCCCCAGGCCGGCCGGCCGGTATTCGGGTTCCACACCTGTCCAAGCACTGTCGATATCATCGCCCACTGCGACTGTCGCTCCGCGAGGGCCGCACGGCCACCCTCGGTGAGCATGTAGTGCTTCCGCCTGCGGGCACCCGCCGACGTGCTCCACTCGGCCCGCACCAGTCCCGACTGTTCGAGGCGGTGCAACAGCGGGTAGAGCATTCCGTCGCTCCACTCCAACTGCCCACCCGACAGGTCCTTGACCCGCTTGATGATCGCGTAGCCGTAGGAATCGCCGTCGGCGAGAATCCCCAGTACGAGCGGGGTCGCCGACGCGGCGACAAGGTCCTTGTCGATGCGCATCCCGCACCCTCCCATCCCTAGTACTGCTAGGCATCAGCATCATATACCTAGTAGCACTAGGGGTTGAGAGGAAACGTGACCCCGGACCCAAGGCGGCCGGCATCCCGGCGCGTTGACACCGCCACCGATCCGTGTACTAATATGCACATCCATTAATTAAGGATTTAACGAAATGGCCGCATCGGATCCCCTGAGCCTCGTGTTCGCCGCACTCGCCGATCCGACGCGCCGCGCGATCCTCACCAGGCTCGCCCGGGGACCGGCGACCGTCGGCGAGGTGGCCGCACCGTTCCCGGTCAGCGCCCCGGCGATCTCGCAACACCTCAAGGTCCTCGAACGCGCGGGGCTCGTCACCCGCACCGCCCGGGCGCAATGGCGAACCCTCTCGATGCAGCAGGAGCCTCTTGACCAGGCGTCGGCCTGGGTGGAGAAGCACCGCCGCGAATAGAACCTGCGCCTCGATGCACTCGAAGCGCATCTGGAGACCATGAAGACCCGACCGACAACCGACAATCTCCTGGAGGAACGACGATGACGACAGAAGACCCATCGGCCACCACCGACGTCCCGGAGTTCTCGATCACCCGCCTCATCGACGCGCCGCGGGAGCTCGTGTGGCAGGCCTGGACCGATGCCGCTGAGCTCGCGAGGCGGCTGCACCCGTTCGGCGTGTCGACGGACGGCGTCGCCGCCGAGGTCCGGGTGGGCGGCCGATACTCGTACACGATGACGAATGACGAGACCGGCGAGAAGTTCCCGACCGGAGGCGAATATCTCGCCGTCGAGCCGATCGACCGGCTCGTGTTCACCTGGGGCGACCCGGACGCGCCGATCGACGAGGCGCCGGTCATCACACTCACCCTGCGTCCGCTCGGCGAGCGCACCGAGCTCGTATTTCATCTGCGCGGATACGACGGCAAGCCCGGCGACGGCTTCGTGTACGACGGCTGGGACGAGGCGCTCACGAACATCGGCCGGCATCTCACCGGCGAGACGATCGGCTGAGCCCGTGGCCCTCCGAATGGACAATGTCGGCATCGTCGTCCGCGAGCTGACCCCGATGATCGCATTCTTCGGCGACCTCGGACTCGAGCTCGAAGGACGTTCCCTGGTGCGCGGCGAGTGGGCCGGGCGCTGCACCGGTCTGGGCAATCAGGTCGTCGAGATCGCCATGATGCGCACGCCGGACGGTCACGGTCGGGTGGAGCTCTCTCGGTTTCTCGAACCCGACACCGTCGACGATCACCGAGATGCACCCGTCAATTCCCTGGGCTATCTCCGCGTGATGTTCGAGGTGGATGATATCGAGGACACGCTCGCGCGTCTGGACGCGCACGGCACCCGGCTGGTCAGTGATGAGGTTGTCCGGTACGAGGACGTGTACAAGCTGTGCTATCTCCGCGGACCCGAGAACATTCTCATCGGACTCGCACAAGATCTTCGCTGAGCGCAGGCTCGACCACCGCCGAGACCCGCACTCTCCCTGCATGTTCGCGACGTGGTCCGGTGATGGCCGCGCCCGCTACCAGGCGACGGGGCCGTTGATGTCGGTGAAGGTACCCGTCGGCCCGTCGGGGCTGATCGTCGCCATCGCCACCGCCTGACGGGCACCGTCGCGCGGACTGCCGGTCCCCCGATGATTGTTAGATCGGTGGCGGTGGCTAGCGAGGCGAGTCCGCTGCGTGACTCCGGTCAGTCCGACGAGAAGCCGCGTCGTGCCGGTGATCGCCGCGGTGACACGCGCGGGCGGCTGCCACTGCGCACCGCAACGATTGTCGTGATGAGTACGGCGAGAAAGCACAGGAGAAGGGCGAAACCGACGCTATCGAATTGGCTGGTCGAAGCATGCGGCACGTGGTCCGGTACAAGGCGCCGAGCACTGATCGCGGTCGGCAGACCGCCGGCGACCAGCAGCAAGGGCTACGAAGGTAACGGGGTTGCCATGGCCACAGAGGGATGCTATAATCGAACATATAGACGACAGACATCAGTGCATTGTCTGTCCAAGGGGGATCACATGAAGGTCGACGTCACGCCACCGAACGAGTCGATTGCCGCGCTGCCCGGGCTCGTCGCCGAACTGCACGACGTGCTGGATCGGATGACCGCGGCCATCGGCGACGGTGATCTGTCCCGGAACTCCGACGCCGAGGTCATCGCTCTGACCCAATCCATCGAGCGAGCGAATCGTCGAGTGGAAGCCGTGGCGACGCAACCCATCGTCGAGGTGTCGGATCGGGAACTGTTCCGCAAGGCCGGGTATCGGTCATTGCACTGGTTCCTGGTGAAGCACTTGCGGGTCACCGATCCGAAACTGCGGCAACGGCGTATCGCGGCGTTGGGGGAGTTCACGTCGATGACCGGGGAACGCAAGGAGCCGGACTGTCCCACGCTTGCTGCGGCGGCGTTGCGGGGTGAGGTGGGTCCGCGGCATGTCGATGTCGTGCTGGATGCGTTGCGGCGGATACCCGCCGCCGTCGACCATGACAAGAAGGTCGCGGCCGAGCGGACGTTGGGTGAGAAGGCCTGCGAGTTCGATCCCGCCGATCTCACCCAGATCGGTGTGCGGTTGTTGGCGCATCTCGACCCGGATGGTCAGCTCACTGACGAGAAAGATCGGATGCGACGGCGCCGGTTGTCGTTGGGGGCACAGGATTCGCAGTTGATGGCGAAGATCTCCGGGCTGCTCACCCCGATGGCGTACGCGAAGCTGTCGGCGTTCTTCAACGCGTGGGCCGCACCCGGCGCCAACAACCCGGCCGATGATGATTCGCCGATCGGTGCGGCCGACGACGCCGATCCGGAACGGTTGAAGGCGGCGGCTCAGCGGGACAACCGGACCCAGTCCGAACGCAATCATGATGCGTTCGTGGCGCTCTTGGATGCGGCGCTCGATGGTGGGTTGCTCGGTAGCAGCCACCGTGGGATGCCCGCACATGTGATCATCAAGGTGACGCTGTCGGAGTTGCTCGAACAAGCCGGGTTCGGTACCACCGCCACCGGCGCGATCCTGCCGCTCTCCGATGTCCTCAACGCCGCCGCCGACGCGCAACCGTGGCTGGCACTGTTCAAAGACGGAGCGGCACAACCCCTCTACTTCGGGCGCGGGCGACGCCTCGCCTCCCGTGGTCAACGCCTCGCGTCGTTCAGCGGGGAAGGTGGTGAACGGTGTTCGGCACCGGGCTGTACTCAGCCGGCCGCGCGGACGGAGATGCATCATTCCGACACCGATTGGGCTGATGGTGGGCCCACCGATCTGTCGAATCTGGCGCCGGCGTGTCCGCAACATCACCGGATGGTCGGACCCGACCCGGGTCAGTACACCACCGGGACAGTTACGGGCGGCAAGCACAACGGCCGCACCTGGTGGCAGCTCAACGTCGCACCCGGGATGCCGCAGAATCCACGGCTGATCAACCGGATACCCGATCTCCCGGCCGACTTCGAGAAACACCTCGCCGACGTCCGCAAGGACCTTCACCAACCAGCCGATACCGGTCATCATCACCCGACGATCCTCGTCGTCGACAACACGCGTGTGCCCCGCGGCACCGACATCACCTACCCCGACCACCCCGGCGCCGCATAGCCGTACTTTCTCGGCACGTCATTCATGACGTACTCAGTGCACCGCCGCCACGAGTTGGTGGATCACCCACCGATCGGCCCGACCGACCGGTTTATCGGAGGGGATGCGGCTATTCGGCGCCGGCGTCGTATTGCATGGCGCCGATGGCATTGCCGGCCGGGTCCGCGAAGAAGATCAGGTGCCCGACCCCGCTGATCGTGTAGCGCTGCATCAGGATCGAGCCGCCGGCATCGACCACGGCCTGTGCCACGGCATCGACGTCGTCGACGGCGAAGGTGCATTCGGGGGTCACGGTGCGCCGGCCGCCGATCAGCTCCCGCCGTTGCTGAAGCGCGCCCTGCACGCCCGGATCCTCCGGCGATCCCGTGCGGATGTTGAAGAAGCCGGGAGGTCCCCACGGCGTGAACGTCCAGCCGAGAACCCTCTCGTAGAAGGCGCGGGTGGCGGGGACATCGTCGGCGTTGAGCGCGAAGTGCGACAGGTTGGTTGGCATGAACCCATGGTTGCGCCGATCGCCACTGCCGGACAACGTAATCTATGACAGGAAATGTCGAAAACACGACACAGCTCGGAGCCGAGTGTCCGCGGGTACGCCGTGACGCATCCACCCGGCCATGCGGTCCTGCCCATCGAGGGCGGGTGGGATCAGCTGCTCTACACCGCAGCGGGCACGATGCGTGTCAGTACCGCGGCCGGGGCGTGGACGGTGCCGCCGAGTCGGGCGCTGTGGCTTCCCGGCGACACCCCGGCGACGATCACCAGCCGGTTCCGCGTCGTGGTCCGCACCCTCTACATCGCTGCCGACCTGCGGGCGCTGCCGCCGATCGCCCGCATGGTGGACATGTCCGACCTCGTGCGCGAACTGGTGCTCCATGCCGTACGTGCATGCCCGCTCGACATCGACGAACCACGCGATCACGCCCTGTTGACGGTGCTGTTCGATCAGTTGCGGGCGCTGCCCGACGGCGGACTGTGGTTGCCGTCGCCGACGTCGACGCCCGCCGCGCGAGCCGCCGCCGAACTCATCGGCCGACACCCCGCGATGTCCCTCGCCGACGTCGCCGACGCGGTCGCCACCAGTCGGCGCACCCTCGAGCGGGTCTTCCGGGCGGACACCGGGTTCGGGCTCGGCGCGTGGCGACGGCGATCACGCCTGCTCACCTCGCTCGAGTATCTCGCCGCGGGTAGGTCGGTCACCGAGACCGCGACCGCGCTGGGCTACAGCGCGCCGTCGGCGTTTGTCGTCGCCTTCACACGCGAATTCGGCCACACGCCACGCACATTCATGCAGCGCTGAGCTGCCCCCGCCTACACCTCGCCGCGCCGGCGCGACTGGTGGGCGCGGGACTTCGCGCGGCCGCCACAGCGGCGCATCGAGCACCAGCGCCGGTTGCGGGGGCGCGAGGTGTCGACGAAGAGGAGGCCGCAGTCGTCGGCGGCGCAGACCCGGATCAGCTCGCGGTGCGTGCCGAAGGTCGTCACCGCGTCGGCGGCGATGGCCGAAAGCACCTGGGCGACTGTGGGATTTGCCGCAGCCCGGGTGCCGCCCGGCAGATGCGGTGCGATCGCGGGGCGCGCCGCCCACTCGTTGATGAGGTCGACATCGGCCGGTGGGTAGGGGGCGTCGGCCGCGGCCGCGCGGGCGCACCAGGTGATGGCGGACCGCAGGGCGGTGGCCGCCAGGAAGGCCGCGTCGTCACAGGGGGCGCGGAGCGGGCCGAACCGATCATGTAGCCAGGCGTCGACGTCGGCGGGGGAGTGCAGCGACTCCCACGCCTCAATGCCGTACCCGAGGTCGCCGCTGTAGGCGAATGCGAGACTGGGTGACCCCGGATCGAATCGCCACCGCCGACCATCGGCCGGCGTGAGCCAGACGTGCGTGTCGATCACAGTCCCCGTCGCCACGCTCGCCCGGTCACCCGTCGCGACGGTCGGATGCGTTGTGCCGCATACCCATGTACACGCCGCCCCGCGAGAGCTCGGCGAGCATCTGAGCAATGCGCTTGGCGCGTGTCTCGGGACGTTTCGCCCGTTCGATCCAGCCGAGGTAGTCGTTGCGCTGGTACGGAGGTCGCTCGTGGTAGGCGTCGAGGACGCCGGCCTCGGTGAGGGCGGCGAGGACGTCGTTGGGCATCGGATGGCGTGGGCGGGTCTGCATACACCCCACCCTAACCGGTTAAACAGGTTAGCAGCTGATGTCCCGCGATTTTGCCGGTCGAGGAGACGCCGACGGCGGTGACCGCCCTCGGGAAAGGAGGGGTCACCGCCGTCGGTGATGTGTCAGTTGATGCCCGGAATCCGCACCGGCAAGCCGGGAATGACCGGTGTTGTCGTTGTCGTCGTCGCTGCGGCGCTGCGGCGCGGCGACGCCGATCGCGATGTGCTCGGGTTGGCCTGGCGACGGTGGCGTGTCGTCGGCGTCGGCGTGGTGGTGCTGACCGACGGCAGCACCGCACGGTCGCGGTTGACCTGGCCGCCTCGCCCCGTCCCGGTGGTGTCGTCCTCGACGAAGCACATCGAGCGGATGACGTTGTGGTAGTTGACCAGACCGTAGGTGAGCGGGAGCGCGGCCAGGCCGCCGGTGACGCCGAGGACCCAGCTCAGGACGGCGTTTCCGGCGATCGTGCCGACACCCAGGGCGCCGATTTGATAGAACCACAGCGTCAGGTAATAGCTGTAATAGGCGGCGGTCAGTGTTTTGGTCACCGTCAGATCGGCCACCGACACCGTCTCGCCGAAGTTGTCCCCCTGGTTCCGGTTGTGGGACAACCCGATGGCAATATCGAGTGGCGCGCCGATCGGCAGCGGCGAGATCGTTCCCAGCAATGAGATCAACGATTCGACCTGATTGAAGTCAGCGGGATCCGCGGGAATCAGATTGTGTGGGACCCGGGTTCCGCGCATCTGCGCGAGCAGACGTCGCTCCTCGTTCTTGATGCGCTGCTTCTGGCCGGATGTCGTGGCGTTTGCCTGGGCGTTCTGCGACGAGCGCTGGACGATTCGGCTCAGCGGCACCAGACCGATCTGCGGGCAGGTCTCGTCGTCGGCCAGCGCGAGCTGGTTGGCGGTATCGCGGACGGCACGCGGGATGTCGATGTCGAAATGGACATTCTCGCTGGGTCGGCCGGCCGCGGCACGCTGGTCCTCGGTGACCCGTGCGACGCATTGGTTGATCATCGAGTTCGCAATGGCCTGGTAGAGCATCTGCAGGCCGAGTGCGCCGCCGGTGATGGTCAGACGGAGCAATGACTTGTAGGTGACGAAGCTGGCCAGCGCGGACAATGGTGTGCTGGTCAGTGGGCTGCCGAACTCGGGCAGCAGTCCGCTCATGATCCGGGCGGGCGAGATCACGGTGACGAACAGATAGAGCCACACCGTCTCGATTGCCTGGGTCAGCGTGATGTTCTCCAGAGCAATGGCCTCGTCCTCACGTCCGTCCCGGATCTTGAGGAGGTCACTGATGATCAGCTGCGATACCGGGCCGCGGTAGCGCGACGGCGAATCGTCCGCACTGGCGCCCAAGGCCATCGGATTGTCCGAGATCGCCAACGTCGACAGGTGGGTCCGCGCCATGTCCCGGTGCGCCTGCTCACGTGCGGTGTAGGCATTCTGACGCAGCTGCGGCGGCAGCGACGGCAGCAGTGACTCGAACATCGAGTCGTAGACGACGCGAAGGGTGGTGAACTCGCCGCTCACGCAGACAGTCGGCTGGTCTTGGTTTTCCTGTAGCGGGGTCAGCAGTGAGCGCGGACTCTGCGCGATCCGGTCCTGCCGCTCCTGATAGGTCTCGGCTGGCTCGGGTGCGGTACGCCGCGGCGAGGTGGTCCGTTCGGCGACCTGCTGGGGTTGACTCACCGCTACCGGGGCCAATGCCGGATTGATCACGGCCGCAGTGCCATTGGCGGTGAATGTACCGGCGGAGAAGGCTGTCAGTGTGGCGACGGCGGTGACCCGCACCATCCAGACCCTGCCGCGTTCGGACCTGATCCGGTATCTCGACCCAACACCCTGCACAGCCCACGCTCCTCACGACGACCCCCGGAGAAAAACCCGTGAGCAAAGTTAGCATAACCTTTGCTAATCATAGGAACGGGCAGAGTGTCAACATTGGTTGACGGACGCTGCGTGTCGGGCCACCATGGGGGCATGTGCACGGCAAATGGCACCGACGATCACGACAACCCCGACAATCCAGTGACGGAACTCACGCAGATCGCCAACCGTCGACGGGAGCTCGCCCGCGCCGAGGAGGTGGCGGTCCGCCGGGCCCGCGTGGCCGGTCTCTCGTGGGCCGAGATCGGTGTTCTGCTGGGTGTGTCCAAGCAGGCGATGCACAAGAAGTACCGGAGCGTCGGGTGAGCGGGCCCATGCCGCTCGCCTCGTCGCACGTCATTGATGCGCTCGGCGCCGACCTGCGTTCAGCCGGATACGACGGCGACGGCGTCGCCACCCTCCTCGGCGCGCCCGCGGCCGCCGCCCTCGACCGGGGGATCTGGTGGCCCGCACTGGCTCTCACCCGCGATCAGGGCACTCCGCTGGCGACCGTGATCCGGCTGTTCCTGCTCGGCGCCGACGAGCCCGCCGACGCGGTGGCGGCGGCGTTCCCGTCGGCCGGGGTGACCGCCCTGGTCGACGAGGGGGTGCTGCACCGCGGCGACGACGACACGATCCGGGCCGCACTCGACATCCGCCCGTATGCCGACGACGTGGCCGACTACCTCGTCGTCGCCGACCAGGACGCCGCGATGCGGTCCGGTCCGGTGGCCCGCGATCATGTCCTGGGCATCGGCGGTGCGTCGGTCTCGCTGGCTCGCGCGGTGATCCGGGATCCGGTGGCCCGTGCCCTCGACATCGGCACCGGGTGCGGGGTCCAGTCGCTGCACCTGAACGCCCACTGCGAACACATCGTCGCCACCGATACCAACGCCCGCGCGCTGGCGTTGGCCCGCGCGACCGCCCGGCTCAATGGCATGGCGTGGGATCTGCGGGCGGGCAGTCTCTTCGAGCCGGTCGCGGGGGAGCGCTTTGATCTGATCGTCGCCAATCCGCCGTTCGTCGTCGGTGCCGGCGCGCAGGACTATCTCTACCGTGACTCCGGCATGGTCGGGGACGCGCTGTGCGCCGGTCTCGTCGAGCAGCTTCCCGATCACCTGGCCGCCGGGGGGACCGCGCAGTTGCTGGCCAACTGGATCGTCCGCGAGGGCACCGACTGGCGTGAGCGGGTGGGCGGGTGGCTGGCCGGTACCGGACTCGACGCCTGGGTGGTGCAGCGCGAGCTCGCCGACCCGGTGTCCTACATCTCACTCTGGCTTGCCGACGCCGGTGAGGGGCCGGGAGAACTCGCCGACCGCGGCGCGGCCTGGCTCGACTACTTCACGCAGGAGAAGATCGCCGGCATCGGGATGGGCACGATCACGGTCCGCAAACGGGCCGCGACGCCGGCCGGCACGGGTGACCCCGACCAGGTCCTCGAAGAGATCACCGGGGCGGGCGAGGAGGTGACCGGCGCGGAGGCACGTGCCTTCCTGGATCGCCGGGCCCATGTGCGGGGCCGGACCGACGCGGCGCTTCTGGCGGCCCGGCTCAAGACCGCCCCGGTGTTCTGTGAGTCCCGGTCGCTGCCGGGCGACGATGGTTGGGCCGAGATCGGCGCCACCGTCCGCCGTCCCGGTGGCCCGGGAGCGATCCTCGGCGTCGACGAGGTGTCGCGGGCGCTGCTCGCGGGGTGCCGGGGAGTGGTGCCCCTGGGAGCTCTCGTCGACCTGCTGGCCGGATATCACGGCGTTGATGCCGAAGCCCTTGCGCAGGCGGCACTTCCGGTGGTCCGGGAGGCGATCGGCCGGGGGATCCTCTACGAGGTCGGCGACCGATAGAGGACCGGGAGGTACCGTAGCAGCGGCCCGGCGACGATCAGGGGGTGACCTCCGAAGCCGACGGTCGCCGCCGTCGCGATGTGCGTGTCATCGCAGGTCGATCGGTTCCCAGGGCCGACGCTCGGGTGTGGTGCCGGCGAGCGCCGAGCCCGGCTTCACGCCGCGTCGTTCCAGAGCATCCCACAGCCCGGACAGCGATTCGTCCGCGTCGAGCTCGAATTCCGACTCGCGGACCCGCCAGAACTCCCAGCCGCATCGACGCAGCTCGCGTTCCCGTTCGACATCCGAGCGGGCCTGCGCGCCGGTCGAGGTGAACTCGTCGCCGTCGCATTCGACCGCCATCCGGCCGTCGGCGCCGGTCACCACGAGATCGATGGTGCGGTTGTTGACCACGACCTTCGGGGTGACATGGTAGCCACGGGCGGCGAGCCGGTTGAAGACTCGCTGCTCGAAGAGGCTGGCGAATGGCTCGACGCGGCGATCGTCGGGCACGTCGACGGGCATGGGACTGATGGCCGGACCCGCGTTGGCCTCCAGATAGCCGAGCAGGGACCGGCGCAGATCGCCCGGCGCGAGGTCGTCGAGGGCCACCGAGTGGAACAGCCACATCTGATCCATTGCCCGGGAGGCCGCGACGTTGATGCGCCGCTGCGACTCTGCACGGGTCAGTGGGGCGATGGCGGCCGCGTCGCTGACCACCATCGACAGCATCATCACATTGCGTTCGTCGCCTTGGAAGTCCGGCGGGGCGCCGACCCGGATGCGCCGCGAGCGTCGTGTCTCGTCGTCGATCTGTTCGGCCAGCAGCCGCGCGATGACCTCGGCCTGCCGGGTGCCCTGCAGGGTGACGATGCCGAAGTCCATTCCGTCATAGGCGTTGTCGGCGAGGAGACCGACGAGTGTGGTGACGATCGCCTGGGCCTCGGCCTCGTTGGCCAGCCGGCCGCCGGAGCCGTTCGCGTCGCCGTCCACAAACACCGTGCGGAGCGGATCGAGACGGTCCGACCCGTACTGCCGTACCGGTACCAGGGGGGCATCCGGGTAGAACTGGGCCGAGGAGAAGCCGATGATCTCCGGCATCGAGCGGAAATGCTCACGGAGCCGGATGAGATGCCCGAACCGGCTGCGCAACAACGAGAACAGACTTGATCGTGGCGTCAGGCCGTCGCGCAGGTAGTGGGGGAGATCGGACAGGTGCGCGTCGAGGGCGGCGAAGGTCTCGTCGAGCGAGGTGCCTGACATCCCGTTGGGCGCACACTGTTTGTCGTCGCCGACGATGATCACCCGCGGCGCCAGCCACAGCAGGAAGACGGCGGTGATGTCGGACTGGCTGCCCTCCTCGATGATCACCACGTCGAATGAGTTCGGCTCCGGCGGCACCATCTCCGCGACCTGGGCCAGCGGCATGACCCAGGCCGGTACGGCGCCGGCGGCATGGTTCATGGCCTCGCGGGCGGCCGCCCGGAACCGGCCGGCGAACTTGCCCGATCCCTTTCCGAGGTTGATCATGTGATCGCGGTAGGACTGCAGGGCCTGCACCTGGTCGACGGTCAGGCGGGCCTCGCAGGCGTGCCAGGCCCGCGCGGCCACCAACGCGGTGCTCAGCTGTGCGATGTCGGCCTCGGCCTCGTCGAGGCTGGCCAGCCAGCGCTGCTCGGCGCGCGGGTCGCTGCGCGCTGCGGCCCAGTCCCGGGCCCGCCACCATTGCCAGGCCCGCCCCACCTGCCGTAGCCGCTCATCCCAGACGCGATCGTCGGCGGTGGCGCTCAGCAGCTCTGCGAACTCGGGGGCCTTGGCCTTGAGCCGCAACAGCAGCAGGTCGACGGCGGTCTGATCCTGCCATTGCGCCCGCGCCGCGACGGCGGCTCGCCGGGCGGCCCGGATGGCGTTGATGTCGGCGGAGCGCAAGGCCGCGACCAGTGCGTCACCTTCCGGCGACGGGCCGCGCTCAAGCTCGCGCGCCAGCGCATCGGTGAGGTCGGTGAGCTGGCGTTCGGCCAGGGTCGCGTCGTTGACCGCGGCGATGGCGCCGGCCTCGGCGGCGACTGCGGCGGCCCCGGCGACCGTGCGTGGGCGGGGCCCGCCGGGGCTGATCGACTCGAGCTCGGCGACGAGTCGGTTGCGCTGGGTCACCAGCGCCGTCACCGTGCGGATCTGTGAGTCGAGGCGCACCAGCCGGTCGAGTTGCGCCGACCGGGTGCCCGAGGTGTCGACGGGGACGTGGAGTTCGGCGAGTGCGCGCTGGACCTGGTGGATCGCGTCGAAGACCGCCAGGTGGTCGGCGACCGCCTGCAAGGTGCGGGCGTCGGTGGGGCGGCGGCCGTCGACGGTGGCCTCGATTCCGGACTCCTCGACGGCACGCTGTTCGGGGGAGCGCCGCAGCCGGCCGCGCCAGCGCCCTCCGTCCGCGAGATACCGCGCGGCCGCGGCGAACAGCTCGCTGTCCCCGGGGCGCGCACCGGAGACGGTGACGGTGTGCAGCCCGGCGGCCCGGTCGCCGGCGACGGCCTCGGCGATCGCCGGGGCCACGGCCGTCACCCGCGACCACAGGTAGCCGCCCTGACCGGCGAGCAGGCGGTTGGCCGCGTCGACCATCATCGTCGGGAACGTGGTGACCTCGGCCGCGGTGCGGCCCAGGCGGTCACAGATCTCCTGGATGCGTCCCAGGCGCTCGGCATTGACGTGGGCGAGGACCGCGATCAGGGATCCGTTGCCGACCATCGCCTGCGAGGGTCGCCGCTCGATGCGGAGGCAGATCCGGTCGAGCGTTCCCGGATCGGGTAGCGCCTGATCGAAGTCGACGAAACGTTGGGTGAGTCGGTCGGCACGGCCGCCGGTGGCGCGCAACAACGACAGCAGCCGGGTGAACTCCTCGTCGTCGAGCGGCGGGCGCGGCCCGCTCAGCGGACCGGGGATCCAGCCGAGGCGGGCGGCATCGGCGTTGGTCTGGCGCACGATGGCCGCGGCGGTCCCGCGGTAGTCGCCGGCGATCCACTCGTGGACCTCGGTCTCGGCGCGGCGCAGTTCCCAGAGGCCCGCCAGCGCGCGTTCGCGGCGTTCGACGGCCTGCTGCCGCCGTGCCGCGAGATCGTCGATCTCCGCGCGTGCGACGCTGTCGGTGTCGGTGGCCTTGCGGCCGGTGATGGCCTCGACACCGGAGACGATCGCGGTGTAGCGGTCGGTCGAGATGTCGGCGGTCGAGACCATGAGCTCGGCCAGCTCGGGGGGCAGCAGATCACGCAGCACCGTCAGGGCGTTGGCCTTCTCGCTGGTCACCAGGACCCGCTGGCCCTTGGCCAGCAGGGCGGCGACGACGTTGGCGATCGTCTGGGTCTTGCCGGTGCCCGGCGGTCCCTCGACGACGACGCCGCTGTCGGCGCCGAGCCGGGCGAAGACATCGCGTTGTTCGACGTTCGACGGCAGCGGATAGACCGCGTCGGCGACGAGGTCGGCGGCGGCGAGGGCACCGGCGTCGGCGAGCGCAGCGATCCGTTCCTCGGTGCCGATCGGCTCCACGAGCTGTGCCAGCCCGATCGGCACCGGGGCATCGGAGGCGCGCAGGTGCGCGATGATGGCGTCGTAGAACTCCAGCAGCGGCAACGTGGAACGGTGCCGCAGGACCAGTTCCGGTGCGGGATCGACGTGCACGGTGACGGTGTTGCTGTCCGGGCGCAGCCGCGACGCCCAGGACCCGACGAGTTCGGCGGCCTTGGGGTGCAGTGGGTTGGCGAGGGTCGCGGCGCGGGCGCGGATCCGGGTGACGCGCTCGAGGTCGATGCCGTCGATCCCGGCGAGCAGCGGGGTGTCGGCGAGCACCGGGACCGATCCGCCGCCGAGCCGCACACTGATGATGCCGGTCTCGGCGTCGCGGGCGGCGACGGCGGCCTGGGTCAGCAGATGTTCGTGGATCAGAGGCGGATCGGTGTCGGAGGCATCGGCTCTGCCGATCGTGACCAGCCCACCGGCGGCGACGAGCTCGTAGGCCTCGGGGGCGGTGGCGAGCTGATCGAGGATCGCCGACAGGTCGTCGAACCCGGGATCGCCGGGGCGGCAGGTGAGGAGTTCCTCGCCGCCCTGGGCCGCGGTGATGATGGGGATGCGGCTCCCGGGTCCGACGGCCAGCCGTGCCGGATGCTCGTCGACCTCGCGGATCACGGTGGTGCGCAGGTGAAGCAGGTCACGCAGGAACCCGAGCAGCCCGAAAACCTGCTCTCGGCGCCCGTCGCGCCCGTGTTCCTCGGTCATCCCGACCTCCTGCACAAAAGGCCTGCTTCGTCGGCACGGCACCGGACCAGACGAAAGTTCGCAGGTCTCACGCTAGCAAGTCAGACCGGTTGCGGCAGACCGCAGAAGCGACGGGCAATGTCACCGGGGCGAGCGAAGCGACGGGAAATGTCACCGGGGCGTGGGCCTATTGCGTCGGTGCGCCGCGGAGGGCGCGGTAACCGCCGTCGACGTAGTGGACGTTGGTGTAGCCGAGGTCGGCGATCTGCTCGGCGATGGCGGGTGCCTGCGACGAGACCGAGACGACGTTGATCTCGGTGTCGCGGCTTGCGACGACCGGCAGTGAACCGGTGGGGGTCGGGGAAAAGCACTCGTCGATATCGGTGGGCTCGACGACGACGGCTCCCGGCAGACTGCCCTGGTGACGGACCACCTGGGGTCGGGCGTCGACGACGACGGCATTACCCCGGCGGATGTGGGACACGGCCTCGGCGGCCGAGATGGGATTCACCACTGACACTGGGACTCACTACTCCTGGGTTGTTCTGCTCTCGGTGTGTTGCGGTGACGGACCGGTCACCGGTGGGGTCTGCGCGGTGTGCAGCTCCCGGAGTGTGTGTCGCTCCGTCACCATCAAAGGTTACGGATCAATATCGATTTGCTCAAAGTTGTCACACCCGTCACCAATCGGGCGTCAGTGTGGCCGATCACGCAGTGGCGGGCGTGTCGTCAGCTGCGGCCGCGACCGGCGACGTGGCGGGTGCCGCGCTTGCCCCAGCTGTCGCCGCGCGGATTGCCGCCCTCCCGGCCGTAGCCGCGTTGCTGCTGACCATTGCGTTTGTTGCCGCCACGGCCGCGCGGCGGCCCCTGATCACGGCGGATGTCGATCGCGTACTTGCCGATCCGGGTGTGCCGCAGCGAGTCCAGGGTCTCCCGGCCCAGTGAGTCGGGCAGCTCGACGAGACTGAAGTCGTCGCGGATGCTGATGTTGCCGAAATCACCTCGCGTCAGTCCGCCCTCGTTGGCGATGGCCCCCACGATCGCGCCCGGCGACACCTTGTGCTTGCGGCCGACCGCGATGCGATAGGTGACGAAATTGCCGCCACCGGACCGTCGGGAATCCCGCTCACGCCGCTCCGGGCGATGGCCTTCGGGGGGGTCCGGTGCCATCAGGAAGCCGCCGTCGCGGGTCTCCAGGGCCAGCGCGGCGGCGATGTCGGCCATCGCCACGTCGTGCTCTTGCGCGTAGTTCTCGATGAGTCCGCGGAACATGTCGAGATGCTCCGATGCCAGGTTCTCGGTGATGGAGTCGGCGAAGCGCGCCACGCGCTGGGCGTTGACATCCTCGACCGAGGGCAATCCGATCTCCGCCAGCGGCTGGCGGGTGGCGCGCTCGATGGCGCGCAGCAGGTGCCGTTCGCGTGGCGAGACGAACAGCAGCGCATTGCCCGACCGCCCGGCCCGCCCGGTGCGGCCGATCCGGTGCACGTAGGACTCGGTGTCGTGGGGGATGTCGAAGTTGACCACGTGTGAGATGCGGTCGACGTCGAGGCCGCGGGCCGCGACGTCGGTCGCGACCAGGATGTCGATGGTGCCGTCCTTGAGCTGGTTGATCGTCCGCTCACGTTGGGCCTGGGCCATGTCGCCGTTGATCGCGACGGCCGAGAAGCCGCGGGCGCGCAGTCGTTCGGCCAGTTCCTCGGTGGCCTGCTTGGTCCGGACGAACACGATCATCGCGTCGAACGTCTCGACCTCGAGGAAGCGGGTCAGGGCATCGAGCTTGCGCTGGTGCGACACCTGCAGGTACCGCTGCGTGATGTTCTGCGCGGTCGCGGTCTTGGCCTTGACGGTGATCTCTTCGGCGTCGTGCAGATACTTCTGGGCGAGGCGGCGGATCGCCGACGGCATCGTCGCCGAGAACAAGGCCACCTGCTTGTCGTCGGGGGTCTCGGCCAGGATGCGTTCGACATCCTCGGCGAAGCCCATCGTCAGCATCTCGTCGGCCTCATCGAGCACCAGGAAGTCGAGCGCGGAGATGTCGAGGGTGCCCTTGTCGAGGTGGTCGATCACCCGTCCCGGGGTGCCGACGATCACCTGCGCGCCACGACGCAGGCCGGCGAGCTGGACACCGTAGCTCTGCCCGCCGTAGATCGGCAGCACCCGCACCTCGGGCATATGTGCCGAATACTTGCTGAACGCCTCGGAGACCTGCAGTGCGAGCTCTCGCGTGGGCGCGAGGACCAGGGCCTGCGGACTGCGGCGGCCGGGGTCGATCCGGGAGAGGATCGGGATGGCGAAGGCGGCGGTCTTGCCGGTGCCGGTCTGGGCTAGGCCGACGACGTCGCGTCCGTCGAGCAGCGGTGGGATCGTGGCCGCCTGGATCGGCGAGGGTGTCTCGTACCCGACCTGGGCGATCGCGCTGCGCACCCGCGGGTCGATCTGGAGGTCGTCGAACGTGATCCCGACGGAATCAGGTGGGGATGTGGGCTGGTTGTCGGCGTTCATCGGTCCTTACTCTACGACTCACACCGCCGGGAAGCCGCATTGTTCGGACGGGCCGGTCCCCGGGCGGGGGTCGGCGCACGCACGCCGGCCCGGCCGACCGCGGTGAGTGATCGCCGACACCGCGCCTGATACCCTCGTGCGGACGTGAGCGAGGCTGCGGGGATTCCCGGGACTCGACTGCCGGAAATGTCGGTTTATCGCCAGGGGGAGCCCCGTGCAGGAGTACACCACACCGTCGACGACCACCGTCGACGACAAGACGACCACCGTCGACGCGATCCTGCGTTATCGGTCCGAGCGTCCGAATCTCGAACTGTTCCGCCGACGGTCGGGCGCGGGGTGGGCGCCGGTGACGGCCAAGCAGTTCACCGATGCCGTCGACGCCGTCGCCAAGGGTCTCATCGCGTCGGGGGTGGCACCGGGCGATCGGGTGGCCCTGCTGTCGACGACCCGCTATGAGTGGTCGCTCATCGACTATGCGATCTGGCGGACCGGGGCGTGCACCGTCGCGATCTATGACACGTCGGCCACCGACCAGGTCGCCTACATCGTCGAGAACTCGGGGGCGTCGCTCCTCATCGTCGAGACCCCGGCGCTGCGCGACACGCATGCCGAGGGCGTCGCCGGGATCGGCACCCTGCGCGAGACGCTGGTGATCGACGAGGGGGCCGTCGATGAGCTGACCCGGCGCGGCGCCGACGTCGGCGACGACGTGCTCGAGGAACGGCACACCAACCAGACCTCCGCCGACGCGGCCACCCTGATCTACACCTCCGGCACCACCGGCCGGCCGAAGGGCGTGGTGCTCACCCACGCCAACTTCCTCGCCGAATGCGCCGCGACCCGCGACGCTGTCGGCCCGGGCATGGTCGAGGGCAAGTCGACACTGCTGTTCCTGCCGCTGGCGCACGTCTTCGCCCGCGTCGTGGCCGTCGGGTGCGTCGAGAACGGCGTCGTGCTCGGTCACACCAGCGATATCAAGAACCTCGTCGCCGACCTCGGCGTCTTCCAGCCGCACTATGTGCTCTCGGTGCCGCGTGTCTTCGAGAAGGTCTTCAACACGGCCGAGCAGAAGGCCTACGACGGCGGCAAGGGCAAGATCTTCGATCTCGCCACCGACACCGCGATCGCCTACAGCAAGGCCCTCGACACCGGCGGCCCGGGCCTGCCGTTGAGGCTCAAGCACGCGGTCTTCGACAAGCTCGTCTACGGCAAGCTGCGCGCCGCGCTCGGCGGCCGCTGTGAGGGCGCCATCTCGGGCGGCGCACCGCTCGGCTCGCGGCTCGGACACTACTTCCGCGGTGCGGGCATCCCGGTCTACGAGGGCTACGGCCTGTCCGAGACCACCGCCGCGGTGACCGCCAACAGCGAGGACGCGGTCAAGATCGGCTCGGTGGGCCGGCCCGTCCCGGGCGTCTCGGTCCGCATCGACAGCAGCGGGATCGACGGCGGGGCCGCTGGTGACGGCGAGATCCTGCTGAAGGGCCCCGTGGTCTTCGGTGGCTACTGGAACAACCCCGAGGCGACCGCCGACGCGATCCGGGACGGCTGGTTCCACACCGGCGACATCGGTCGCCTCGACGACGGCTTCCTGTTCATCACCGGACGCAAGAAGGAAATCATCGTCACCGCGGGCGGCAAGAACGTCTCACCCGCACCGCTGGAGGACTCGATCCGAGCCCACCCGATGGTGTCGCAGTGCATGGTGGTCGGCGACAACAAGCCGTTCATCGGTGCCCTCGTCACCCTGGATCCGGAAAGCGTTCCGGGCTGGCTCGAGCGGCACGGTCTGCCCGCCGACACCCCGATCAGCGCCCTCACCGACAACGAGGCGATGCGTGCCGAGATCTCGGCGGCCATCGACGCGGCCAACTCCAAGGTGTCCAAGGCCGAGGCGATCAAGAAGTTCACCATCCTCGCCACCGACTTCACCATCGAGACCGGTGAGCTCACCCCGACGCTCAAGCTCAAGCGCAATGTCGTCAACGAGGCGCACCGCGATGCGATCGTGGAGCTGTACGGGTAGCGGGAGCCGGCCGCGGACACATCGCCGCGCGGATACCCCCACACCCGCCGCCGGTGCATCCGCGGCGGGTGTGGGCTGTTTCGCGGCGGCCGCTATCGCCCGCGGATCGCCGCGACCAGCGCCGGCAGGGCGGTGGCCGCACGCGCGGCCAGATGATGGTCGACGAGCGGGGTCAACAAGGACGGCTCCGGGTTGACCTCGATCACCGGGATGCCCGCCGCCACCGCACGCTCGGGCAGTTCGGCTGCGGGATAGACCATCCCGCTCGTGCCGACGACGATGACGACCTCGGCGGCGCGCAGCGCACTCTCGGCCCGCAACCACGCCCGCGGCGGCAGCGGTTCGCCGAACCAGACGATGCCCGGTCGCACCGGCGCCGAGCAGGCCGCGCAGGCGGGTGGCGGGATGCGCAGCAGATCGTTGGCGGCGGCCAGGTCCGGGGCGGTCGCGAGATCCGCCAGATCGGCGAGCGTGCCGTCGTCGGCGGCGTGATATGGCTGTGCACACCGGGAACAGCGTGGCTCGAAGAGGCTTCCGTGCAGATGCGCCAGCACGGGTGTTCCGGCCCGTTCGTGCAGGTCGTCGACGTTCTGGGTGACGATCATGACTGCCCGGTCCGCGCCGCCGCGCGTGGAATCGCGGGGCACGTCGACATCGAGAGACGATGTCGCGTCGCCGCGCTGGGCGACCGGCACCGCGGCGAGCTCGGCGAGGGCGTGGTGTCCGGCATTGGGCTCGGCTTGGCGTACCAGGTGGGCGCGCCACTGGTACCAGCCCCAGACGAGCGCGGGATCGGACTCGAATGCCGCCGGTGTTGCGAGCTGGGAGGGATCGAAGTTCTCCCAGAGCCCGGTCTGCGCATCGCGGAAGGTCGCGATGCCGCTCTCGGCGCTGATCCCGGCACCTGAGAAGACCGTGATCCAGTCGGCCCGGGCGACGAGATCGGCGACCTCGTCGGAGATCAGGTCCGGCATTGCCTCGCTCATCGCGATGCTCCCTGGTCGAGGGCCGTGCGCAGGATGGCCGCGGTGGCGTCAGGCTCCCGATCGCCCCGGATCACCATCCCGCGTAGGAAGCGGAGCCGATCGCCGCTGCGGCGCGGCACCACGTGCAGGTGGGTGTGAAAGACCGTCTGAAAGGCGGCGCGGCCGTCGTTGACGGCCAGGTTCACCCCGTCGGCGGCCAGTGCCGAGGACTTCATGGCCGCGGCGACGGTCTGTGCCGCCCGCATCAGCGCGGCGCCCGCCGCCGGGGCGAGATCGGCGAGCCCGGACGAGTGCGCGCGCGGCACGATCAGCGTATGTCCGCGGGTAATCGGACGGATGTCGAGAAAGGCCACGACGTCGTCGTCGGAGTAGACCACCCGAGCGGTGGCCACCCCCGCGACGATCTCGCAGAAGACGCAGTCGGTCATGGTCGCTCAGCGTACGGCCTGGCCTGCGCGGGCAGCCACATCATTTCGGCGGTGCGGGCTCCCGATCCACAAATATAACGATTCGGTAACAAATGGCCGAGGTGTTCGCCCAGCCGTCGGGGCGTCCGGAAAGACGTCGTGAGCAGCCACGACGGACGGTGTCGACACCTCGGGTGCCGGTGTCGCGGACGGCTACCCGCGGGGTTACCGATCAGTATACGCATGGGTCGGCCCAGAACATGAGGAATCCCTCACTTTTGTATGTCATGATGGTTCGCACGAGCACGCCGACGATGGCCCGCCATTTCGTCGTGGTCGCCCAATGATCTAGTGCGACAACAGTGTTCACCGAAACTACGACGAGGTACCCGCCGTCTGCAATGGGCCGGGGCGCCTCGGGCCGCCGCATGTCCGCGTCGCCGCCACATCGCTGCCGACACCCCACAGGAGACCGTGTGACCGTCGATCACCACCGCTCAGGTACCGCCACCCATCGTGGGCGACCTGCCCAGACCTTGATCGACCGGCTCGCCGCCGGCGAGCCCTATGCCATCGCCTTCGGCGGCCAGGGCACCCCGTGGCTGCCGACCCTGGCCGAACTCGTCATCGACGCCGACCTCGAGCACCGGGTCGCGGGGATCGTCGAATCCGCCGAACGCCTGATCGCGCCGGTGGCCGAGGACATCATGATCGCCCGGCCCGACGGCTTCCACCCGCTGAGCTGGGTGCACGCACTCGACGCCGGCGAGCCGGTTCCCGCCGATGTCGCGCTGGCCGATTTCGCGCAGTCGGGTCCGGGCGTCCTGCTCACCCAGCTCGCCGCGATCGAATCGCTGCGCAAGCAGGGCCTCGACACCGCCACGATCCCGCCGAGCGCGGTCATCGGCCACTCGCAGGGCTCGCTTGCGACCGGCGCCATCGGCGTCGACGGTCAGGCCGCCGCGTCGGGGCAGGGACTGCTCCTGGCGATCGCCCATCTGATCGGCGCGGCCGGGACCGTCGTCGCGCGCCGGCGTGGGCTGGCCGCCACCGGGACGGGCACGCCGATGCTCGCGGTCACCGGTGCGAGCCCGGCCCGGATCGAGCAGATCGTCGCCGACCACCGGGCCGGACTCGCCGGCCCCGACGCCGCGGCGGCGCCGGTGGTCGCGATCCGCAACAGCCGCACCTCGGTGGTGCTCTCGGGCGCACCCCGCCACCTGGCCGCGTTCGTGGCCACCTGCGAGCAGATCGCCGCAGCCGAGGCCGACGAGCGCAAGCGCAAGCTCACCGGCGGTGCGCCCTTCGCGCCGGGCTTCGACGAGCTGTCGGTCAGTGTCGCGTTCCATCATCCGGCCATGACCGACGCCGTCGATCTGGTCGGTGAGTGGGCGCAGCGTTGCGGCATCGACACCGACACCGCAGTCGCCTACGCGACCGCGATCCTCGTCGACCGGGTCGACTGGATCGACACCGTCGACTCGGTGGTCGCCACCGGCGCCAAGTGGATTCTCGATCTGGGTCCCAGCGACCTCGCCACCCGGCTCTCGGCGCCGCTCGTGCGCGGTCAGGGCGTCGGCCTCGTTCCCGCAGCGTTGCGCGGCGGGCAGCGAAACCTGTTCAGCCCCGGCGGAATCCCCGAGGTCGCGCGTCCCTGGATCGATTTCGCACCCGTTCTCGCCGAACTGCCGGACGGCCGTCGCGTGGTGCAGACCGCCTTCACCCGGCTCACCGGCCGCTCACCCATCCTGCTCGCCGGCATGACGCCGACGACCGTCGATCCCGCAATCGTCGCCGCGGCCGCCAACGCCGGGCACTGGGCCGAACTCGCGGGCGGCGGCCAGGTGACCGAGCAGATCTTCGCCGACAACGTCGCCCGGCTGACCGATCTGCTCGAGCCGGGCCGGCAGGCCCAGTTCAACGCGCTGTTCCTCGATCCGTACCTGTGGAAGCTGCAGCTCGGCGGCAAGCGCCTGGTGCAGAAGGCCCGTGCGCAGGGCGCGCCCCTCGACGGGGTGATCGTGACCGCGGGTGTCCCGGAACTCGACGAGGCCGTCGCGATGGTCGACGAGTTCGTCGACGCCGGACTGCGGTACGTCGCGTTCAAACCGGGGACCGTCGAGCAGATCCGCGCGGTCATCCGCATCGCCGCCGAGGTGCCCGCGCACCCGGTGATCGTGCAGATCGAGGGCGGCCGCGCGGGCGGACATCACTCCTGGGAGGACCTCGACGATCTGCTGCTCGCCACCTACGGCGAGCTGCGCGCGCGCCCCAACGTCGTCGTCTGTGTCGGCGGCGGCATCGGGACCCCCGAACGCGCGGCCGACTACCTGACCGGCACCTGGGCCGCAGCCTACGGCCATCCGCTGATGCCGCTGGACGGTATCCTCGTGGGCACCGCCGCGATGGCCACGAAGGAGGCGACCACCTCACCCGAGGTCAAGCAGGTCCTCGTCGACACCGCGGGCTGCGACGAATGGATCGGCGCCGGCCACGCCGCCGCCGGCATGGCGTCGGGACGCAGCCAGCTCGGCGCCGACATCCACGAGGTCGACAACGCGGCCTCGCGCTGCGGTCGCCTGCTCGACGAGGTCGCCGGTGACGCCGACGCCGTCGCCCAGCGCCGCGACGAGATCATCGCCGCGATGGCGCCGACGGCCAAGCCGTACTTCGGCGACCTCGAGGCGATGACCTACCGGCAGTGGCTCGACCGGTACGCGACCCTCACCGTCGGGGACGGGGCGAGTGAAGCGACGGGAAGTAGCGCGGCGAGCGCAGCGACGGGAAATAACGCGGATGAGCCGTGGGCGGACATCACCTGGCAGCAGCGCTTTGTCGAGATGCTGCAGCGCGCCGAGGCCCGGTTGCATCCGGTCGACTCCGGTCCGATCCCGACGCTCTTCGACGATCTGGCGGCCACCGCCGATCCGCACGCGGCGATCGACGCGCTGACCGCCGTGTACCCGGCGGCCGAGCGGGATCTGCTGCACCCCGCCGATGTCGCCTTCTTCCTGGAGCTGTGCAAGACGCTCGGCAAGCCGGTCAACTTCGTGCCGGTGATCGACAAGGACGTGCGGCGCTGGTGGCGCAGCGACTCGCTGTGGCAGGCCCACGATCCTCGCTATCCGGCCGACGCGGTGTGCATCATTCCGGGCCCGGTGTCGGTGGCCGGCATCACCGCGGTCGACGAGCCGGTGGGCGATCTGCTCAACCGGTTCGAGGCGCGGGTCGCCGCCGACCTCGCCGCCGCCGGATGCGAACCTGTCGGCATCGACGCCCGCCACGATGCCGGGCTGGTGCCCGCGGCCGGTGTCCTGACGAGCGTGCTGGCGGCCGACGATGTCGAATGGGCCGGGCGGATGGTGCCCAGCCCGGTGGCCCGGCTGGGCGCCCGGGAGGCGTGGACGGTGATCTCCGAAACCCGTGCCGAACACGAGCCGACCGGTGCGGTCGCCGAGCTGGTGACCGCCGACGGCACCGACGCCCGGGTGGATCTCGTCGTGCCGATCTCGTCGGCGTCGGTGCGGATTCCGTTGCGGGTCGATGCCACCATCCGCGACGGCGGTGCCCCGCGGGTGCTCGCCGACGACGCGGCCGCCGCGATGGCCGAGATCCTGACGGTCGCGGCCGGTGGCCGCCTGGCCGAGGTGATC
>JASGFO010000016.1:0-33740 GCA_047605505.1 Gordonia sp. (in: high G+C Gram-positive bacteria)
CCCCAACCCATCACCGAACTACCTCATCCACTCCCCTTAACTGAACGGTATTGGCGTTAGCCTCGAACTTTCATCGGGTGCCGGGCGTCTGTTGAGTTGGCCCGGATGGGTGGTGTGAGGACCGAGTTCCGGGTGTGGGCCGTGGGGTGGTGTCTGAGGCGTCGGGGTTCACGGCCCCGAGGGGGTTTCCTTGAGGTGCCCGGCGAGTCTTGGAAAACAGCTGTCCAAGACTCGCCGGGCACCTCAGTGAAAGCCCGAGGTTAGTGGGCTTGCCGTTGTGGTATGGCGGATCTGGCGGAGTCGGTGGCTCGGCGGTATGCGGTGATGGCGCCGCATCCGGCGAGTTGCAGCGGCGGTTGTGGCTGGGTGTGGAGGCTGCGGAGCTCGGTGCTGGTGGGGTGGCGATCGTGGCGGGTGCGACCGGGGTGTCGGCGGACACGGTGCGGCGGGGTCGGAGGGAGGCCGTCGACGGGGTGGATGCGCCGGCGGGATCCAGGCGCCTCGGCCCGACCCGAGCATCCCGCGGAGGTTGTCTTACATTCTGTGCGACAATCGGGTCATGGTTTCGACGATCACTTTCCGTCCCGACGAGGAGACGAGGCGTGCGCTCGACGAGCTGACCTCAGACGGTGCATCCGTGTCGACGGTGGTGCGCGAGGCACTTATGGAAGCCGCGGCCCGACACGCGAGGGCACGGCTCCGCTCGGAGGCCGAGGGGCTGGCCGCCGATCCCGACGACCGAGCCGAGGCTGCGCAGGTCCTCCGCGACATGGAGACGCTGCGTGCGTGGTGACGTCTACCATCTGCGTGCGCCGAGGGGAGTCCGAGGCCACGAGCAGCGGGGAGCACGATTCGCCGTCATCGTGCAGTCCGATGATCTCAACCTCCTGTCGACGTGGTTGGTTGCGCCCACGTCCACCTCTGCACGTCCTGCAACGTTCCGTCCGACCGTCGAGATCGACGGCACGCAGACGCGCGTTCTCGTCGAGCAGACGAGCGCGGTCGACCCGATTCGTCTCGGTGACCACATCGGGAACCTGAGCTTCCACGAACTCCGCGCCGTCGATGCCGCACTGAGGCTGGTTCTCAGCCTCTGACGACCTGCGACTGCGGAACGCGCTGACTAGCGGGGAGACGGTGGGCGCAGATCGACCCGGTACTTCGCTGCCTCCTCTTCCGACAGGTCCAGGGATTCGAGGACCTCGATCAGATCCTCCTGCCTTGGCTGTCCGAACGCGAGCCGGTAGCGGCCGACCCGTCGGCGTGTACGAGTCAGGCGGTCGGCGTCGCTGCTCACGTCGTACGGATACACTTCTCGCCTGACCTTGTAGGGGCCGGGGAGTGCCCAATCGGGCGCCAGGCCGGGTACGTCACAGTCGTCCTCGGTCGGTTGTGCGGCTGCTGCATCGAACCCACAGGCCCACGGTGTCTCAGACCGCAGCATTTCAGTCCCGTGCCGATCGACGACGTTGAGTCGGATGGCGTGCCCCCGGAACCGGTTGACGCGCCCTTCGCGCTGCTCGAAGTCCACCGGATTCGACGGGATGTTCCAGTGCACCAGCGTCCGACACCAGGGGTGGAAGTCGATCCCCTCCTGGCCGGTGCTGGTGGAGGCCAGGAGGAACGGGCCGAATGGTGAGTTGAAGGCGTCGCGTATCTCGCTGGGGCGGGCCGACTGGTCCTGGCCGTAGCTTCCGTGGTGCATGGCGAACCGACAGCCGGGGAAGCGGATGGGGTCGGCGCCGTCGGGGGCGGGGATGCTGTAGTCCGCCGGGCGGAGGCCGATCGCCGCTGCGGCGCGCGCGGCGAGGTCAGCCATGGAGTCGTCGTCGAGGGTGGGCCGCCCACCTTCGACGAACATCTGATAAAGGTACTCGTCCAATACGGCCTGGAGGTTGCCGTCGGCGCAGTATCGCAGCACGTGTGCCCAGTAATGCCCACGGCCGTACAGGCCGTCGAGTAGCAGGGCCGCATCCCACCGGTTGAACAGCAGACGCAGTGCTTCAGCGATACGCGCCGCAGCGTGCCATCGCGCCGTGTCGGATGCTCTATCGACGCCGGGAAGCCTGCCAAGGGCACGCCACGCACAGTTCGCCGGCGAGTGCAGGGCCACCGTCGCCATCCCTGCCCCCGGGGTCCTGGTGCCTCCGGTGCTCCCACCCGTCAGCGCCTCTCGCACGACGGCGTCGTACGGGGCGGGCAGTCTTCCCTCGGCGGGATCTACCCATGTGGCGAGTCGGCCACCGTCGACGACTGCGCGGAGTACGGGGTCGGGGTACGCAAGGCAACGCGCCCAATCCAGCGGTTCCCGGCCGAGCTGACCCTGTTCACCGGGCACTCCGAGTGTGGTGCCGATGGTGGCCAGCAGCACCTCCGGATCGACGGTGCCGCCCCGCGCAGCGTCGAGCGGATCGGCCACGGCGGCCAGGGAGGGGAGCGGCAGGAACAGCAGTAGTGTGCTCATCGCCAGCCCGCCGCTGACCCGGTAGTCCAGCCGTGCGAGATTGCTCAGCTGGGTCGCGTCGTACTGCACGCCCCTACCGCTGGCCTCGACGATCCGGCGATTGACCTCGTAGCTGGTCAGCGTGGCGATCGAACGTGGCGCCGCGATCCAGGAGGAGAACAACAGCCGCTTCGAGGTGCCCGTGGGGACGTCTGTGAACGGTCCGCCCGGCCGCAGGTACGGCAGCGTGGGCGGGCACCACAGCAGTCCCCACATCTGCTCGTGGTCGAAGATCTGGGTGAACAGCGAGCGGAGCCGTCCATTGCCCGGTGAGATCGCCCCGAACCGTTTGACCTCCGCAGGGTCGATGGTGGCGAGGTTGCTGAGCGCGTCGCGTACGGCGGGGTCGGTATCTGCGAGCTTTGCGGCCTTCTTGCCGACGAGGTAGTCGTGAATGAAGTGGGGGAGGTGCGGAACCGACTTCCACAGATCGACCCGCAGCGGAGCGTCGACCTGTTGCGCGAGGCGGCTCAGCTGTAGCCATGACACGAGTTCCGACGGCTCGGTCTGCGACCGGATCGACGTGGGAGGCTCTGTCATGGAATCGATCACGGTGGTGGGTCGTTCGGTGCGGCACATCACCATCAGCAGTGCCTTGCGAAGGGCCTCCTGTGGCGCCCCGGACCCGTCGCCGTTCACCAACCCGGATCGAACTGCGGCGAGCAGCGTCTCGATGGCTGAGGTCTCGATGCCGTTGCTGCCATCGGCGAGGAAGGTGATCGTGCGCAGGAACTCGGTGTGATGCGCGTTCGACCCGTTACCGGATTTCTCCGTGAACGGGGCGAACGGGGTGGCCGAGAGCAGCAGCACGCGGCTTTCTCCGTAGTCGAACAGCGGCAGGGCGGTCTGCCCGATCGGGGTGCGCTCGTCGAGGATCTCGGTGAATCGCTGGAACTCATCCAGAATCACCAGATTCGGATGAAGGATCTCAGTCCCGATCTGGGCGAGGTGCCCGCGCGTACGTCCGACCAAGCCGTTGGCTTCCTCCTTCAGTCCGGGCGGCACCTTTCGTCGCCACTTGAGCAGGCCGCCGATCTGCTCGGAGATGTCGATGAACCGCTCAAGGTCGGTCGTCCCGTCGTCGTTCGGCTGCCGCATCAACTCCATGAAACGAGTCTCGACCGCGGGGGATATCCGTCCCCGGTTATCGGTGCGGAACTTGACAGACTGATTCAGGAAGCTCTTGAGTCCGGACGTTGCGCGCAGCACCTCGCGAGCGCCGCGGAGCCGTGTGCCGGTGAGTTTCTGTGGGGTGGGCGCGAGCTGCTTCTCCAGGATCATCAGGATCAGGAGTCGTTCGGAGGCCTGACCGGTCCGGTGTCCCGGGTCGAACGACGTCCCCGGGGTCAGCGCGATCACCCGTACCGGTTTGCCACCGCTGGAGTGCGTCGGCTGTCCGGTGAGTGAGGCGGACTGGAGTGAGAGCAGCGTCAGCCGGGTCGGGAGTTCGTGAACTGCGACATCGGGTCCGGTGAGACGACTGATGTTCTGCCGTGCCACGTCCTGGTTCGAGCAGATATACACCACGTCGACGTGGTGAACCGAAGGGTCGGCGGTCATGCGGGCGATCACTCCCGAGACGACGCCACGGGCCACCAGCGTCTTCCCGAGTCCCGTCTCGTCGGCCACCAGGAAGCGCGAGCCGTGGGCGGTGCCGAAGAACCTGTCCAGCACGTGGGCGACGGTGGCCTCTTGGAACGGACGCAGCCCGTCCGGATTCGGGTGCTGGGTCATGATGCCGCCTTCCGCGCGTGTGTCACCGAGTTCCAGAACTCGGCGAATCCGATGGGCAGCACCGGAGGCTGGGCACCGGCCGCGATGATGCTCTCGACGATCGGCGTAAGGCGGTCGAGTGCGGTTGGGCTGCGCGTCATCGCACGCAGAATCGTTTCGAACAGCCCCACCAGAGGTGCCTCGCCTGCGATGGCGCGCCCGTCCTCGTCGGTGATCGACTCGGGATCCATGGGCTCTGGCAGTGGTGACGATCCGAATGCCAGGAGCAGGTACACCAGCCGGACGAACGCTTCCGGGGAGCCGATCATGGCGCTGAGCACGCGCTCGGCGTGATCCTCGGGCGCGCCGATCAGCTCCGCCTGGATGACGGTGCTCGCCTCTGCGGAGCCGTTCTTGGCCCGAAAGAGGAAGAAACCGGTCAGATCGACCAATGACAGCCCCTCGAATGCGACTCCGAACGGTGTTCGCTGGTCGATCGCGCGCTCGAGGGTCGTGCGGGTCAGCGGCGCGCAGGTCAGTGCGCTCCACGGCGCGTGGTCGGGCGGCACCTGGCCGGTCAGCGTGACGGTGTAGGCGTCGCCGTCGTCCGAGTCGGTGACGGTGGCCCGCATCGCATGGGTGGCGAGCGCGCGCAGGGCCGCGGCGAGTTCGCGTTCGGCGTCGTCCTGCTCGGCGCTCCCGACTGTTGGGGACGTCTCGGTGAGCACCTTGCCGAACCCGTTCTCGCCCAGCAACTGGTCGATGCCCATGACCCGCTTCGGCCCGACCAGTTCGAGGAGGAACTCGATGTTGCCGCCGAACGCTGCATCGGTCGCGTTCGCCGACCCGATGAACAGGTGCGCCTTGAAGCCGCGCTCCACGCAGTACAACTTGGCGTGCAACCTCGAGCTTGCTGGTGCTGGCACAGCGGAGTCGGTGCCGTCGGTCTCGGTGCGCCCGACGAGTGGATCGAATGCGTAGGCTCGCACGCCGCGCAGTGTGTCCGGCTCGATCAGGTCGATCGCGGCCTGTGTGGAGACCAGGTGGAGCTCGCCCCTGCCTGCATCCTTGACCCGCGTCACCGTCCGGCCACCGAGGAAGGGGGAAACGATCAGCTGCCGGGTACCGCTCATGTCAGGTTTCGCAGACCGGCGAGAGAGGGCATGGAACCTGAACTCTTCGACCTGCTCGAGACCGGCCCACGCGGTGCGGTGGATCCGCTCACGCAGCTCGGTGAGCGCCTTCCTACGTGCAGGCGGCAGCGGTAGGACGAGGTTCTCGGTGGCGTAGTCGAAGATCCGGAGCAGGGGTTCGTTCTTGGTGCGGTTCCGGGTTTCGACGGTGCCGTCCAGGCTGACCACCGCGTCCCAGGACGAGTCCCAGGTCAGATTGCGCGTGGAGACCACCAACCGGCTGTACTGGGAGCCTTCCTGCTCCCAACAGATGAACCACAGTTTCGGATGGAACAGCCGCCCGGGCGGCGGGATGACCGCGTGGATCGCGGGCTCGAGCAGCGTGAACAGTTTGGACTCGGGATTGCGTGGTGCCGGCACCTGCCCGGCCTGATGAAAGATGTCGATCTGATCGATCCGATTCCGCACGGCGGCCAGCACCCGCATCGGGTCCCGCAGGTCCGCGGTATCCGACGACAGGGCGAGCGGCGGGAGCAGTGCCGCGAACAGGTCCAGGGAGAATGTGGTGGCCATCGCGTGTAGCAGCGTCGCGTCGTCCGGTAGCCGCAGGTGCTCGGTCAGCGTGGAGCGTTGATCAGGCGCGAGCATCGGAGCCCTTCGCAGTGGTGAGGTCGTCGAGTAGCGTGCGAACCTGCGGCCAGCGGTACAGCAGGCGCCCGGATCCCGAGCTTCCGCGCCACTTCTGCAGGAGTTGGGGATGCGTCAGGCGTGAGAGGTCACCCTTGGTGAGCCGTTCCCGATCCCGTATCAGCTTACGGGCTGCCGATGACTCCGGCTCGAGTGCACCACCCTTCACCACCTGTGCGTACCAGTCGTTCACGAACCACCGCGTCGGTTCGCGGAGGTTCGGGTTCAGGCTGCCCACATGGCCCAGGAAGCGTTCCACATCCCAGCTTTCGAGGCGATCCGAATCGGCTGCGACCCTGCCTGTCCAGTCATCGAAATGCCGCGGATAATCCGGCACGGTGATCGATGACTCCTCCACGGCGTGGGCGTACGCCTCGCCGAGCATCAGGTTGTACAGCAGCTGTGCGCCGTGCATCAACAGCGAGAACAGCTCCGCATCGTGGACGAGGCGCTGCACCAGCTCGGGTGCCGTGTCCAGGGCGGGGTGATCCCACGGCGCCGCGTAGTCGTCCGACGGTGCCGGGTGCGTGATCAGGTGGGAAAGGTACGTACCGCTGGTCGCCGTGAGAATCCGCTCCCGCAGCCAGTCGGCCTCCTCCGGCTGCAGCTCGAGGCCGGAGATGCCGGCCGGAAATCCTTGCGGGATAGGGATCTCGACATCCCAGTCGGGATCCGGGTGGTGTGGGTGGAACCTGCGCAGGGCTCCGCGTGGCCGATCGGTTCGGAGTATCCCGTACCGTCGCAGCGCCGACCAGTAGAGCTGTGAGGGCAGGGTCTTCAGGTCTGCGCCGATATCGCGGCCAATCATCCCCACTGCGTCGGCGCTCTTCAGCGCGGTCACAGTCTGCCGCTCGTACTTCCGCGCCTTGTCCAGGAGACCTGCGCCCTCGCTGGATCGAGCCGCCTTCAGGAATGCCCACGGAACCAGCAGGAAGTAGCGCGCCCGGGCATGCACAGTGGAGGTCCCGGGGAACAGCGCGTCCCCGAGTGTGTCCCGGATCTGCCCGATGCCGAGGTCATCCACAGTCCGCGGTTCGTCGAACAGCCTGACCAGGTCGCGCATGCGACGTTCGTCGTCGGGTGTGGTGTCCTGCCATGTCAGCCAGTCGGTCATTACGGTCCTAACGGGTAGAACTCGGGCGCCATCGGCACACGGTAGCGGGTCTCGGCACCGGCTGTGGCAACGCCGACCAGGCGTCGGTATCCGAACTGCGGAACGCCTCCCCGGCTGACGATCCTGACGCCGGATGCGGTTGGGGCGGATTCGGGCACCGATCGGGTTTGAGCTGTATCGTCCAGCTGTCGCCGATGCCCGGTATGTGGGACTTGCTCAATCGTAGAGAACAGGTAGGTCGTTGTGAGCATCTCTGAGATTGCTGGCTACCGGGTCGTACGCCGGCTCGGGGCGGGTGGAATGGGGCAGGTCTTCCTGGTGCAGCACCCGCGGCTGCCGCGGCGGGACGCGTTGAAGTTGCTCGACAGCGGTGTTCCGCGCAACGAGGACTTCAAGGCACGCTTTTGGCGTGAAACAGACCTGCTAGCCTCTGCTAGCCTCTGCTAGCCTAGAACAGGCTGTCCGGCCGTACGTAGTTCGCGAGATCGACGAGCAGGAACCGGTGATCGCGGTTGTTGCGCATCTGGCGGGCCAGCGCGCGCAGCGTGCGTTCGGTACCGGCGCGCAGTCCGCGCTCGGTGAAGGGCACGCCGAGTAGCTTCGAGGATCCGGGGACCTCGTCCGGGTGGGCGACGATCCAGCCCAATGCGGTGCCCAGCACGATCAACTGCAGTCGCGCCTTGCGTGGCTCGGCATCGGGCATCACCTCGAGACGCCGTGCCGCCTCGACGAGCTGGGCATGTTCGACCAGCGCGGGATCGCGTCCGTGCACCAGGGCCAGGACGGCCGTGGCACGGGCGGTGTTGTAGTGGCGGCTGGTCGGCGGGACCTCGTCGAGCGGCTCGATCGCCTCGGCGAAGGCACCGCGGGCGACCCGCAGCCGGGCCAGCCCGAAAGCGGCGGTCACGATGGCGTGATCGGTCAGCCACAGATCGTGATAATGGTGTGCGGCAATCGCATACAGCTCGCTGATGCGTTCGCCGGGCCGGTCGGCGGTCTCCGGGTCGTCGGGGTGGTGCTTCTCGTCGGACAGCCAGCGGCCGAGGATCTCGGCCGATCCGGCGACGGCGAGCTTGGGCGCGACCTCACCGGGCATCGCGTGCAGCACCGCGGTGAACCAGTCCAGGGCCAGCTCCGGCTCGTCGTTCATCAGTGCGCAGATGCCCATATACCACCGGACGCGCCAGGAATCTCCGTGTTGCACCGACACCTCCCGCAGGACCGACAGCGCGGTGTCGACGTCATCGAGCTCGAGGTGGGCGCGGGCCTCGGCCAGGTCGATCTCGAGTGAGGGATGCGTCGTCGTGGCCGGGCGTCCCAGGATGGCGCTGAATCGTTCGGCACGCGCGGCGCCGATCGAGTCGAGGGTCTGCCGGGGATCGCTCAACGCCGCCGAGTTCAGCAGGCCCGCCGCCGGATCGAGTGGGTTGACCAGGGGCACCGGCAGTGCTCGGGCGATGTCGAGGGGATCGTAGAAGGCGGCCTCCTCGGGATCGAGAAAGCCGTCGACGGGGGCGAGCATCAACTCGGTCCCGAACGTCGAGCGCTGCGGGGTGAACACCGTCGACAGTGATGGTCGCGGCACCCCGGTCCGCATCGCGACGGTCTGCCGCAGCACGTTGAGCAACTGGGTGGTCATCTCCTCTGCGGAGCCGAACCGATCAGCGGGATCCGGTGCCGTTGCCCGTTGCAGTAGCAGATGGAATGACGGGTTGTCGCGGAAAAGTGCGGTCTCGGCCGGGTCGGGCAGCCCGTCGAGATAGCGGCCGCCGGACATCGGCATGTCGACGGTCAGGACGGCGAGCGTACGTCCGATGCCGTAGATGTCGGTGGCCACCTGTGGGCCGGTCCGCACGATCTCCGGCGCCTGGAAACCAGGCGTGCCGTAGAGGTGCCCGTAACCGTTGATCGGCGAGACCGCGCCGAGGTCGATGAGTTTGACCTCGTCGGAGGAGACCATGATGTTCTCGGGTTTGACGTCGTTGTAGACGAGCGCGACCGAGTGCAGATAGCCGATCGCCGGCAGGACCTCGAGAATGTAGGCGATCGCCTGCTCTAGGGGCAGCACGGCGCGTCCGCCGTCGGTGGCCGCCCCATGTGCCGCGGTGATCTGTTTGAGTGTCTGGCCACCGATGTACTCCATCACGATGTAGCCGAAGCTCTGGTCGTCGTCGGCGACATGCTCGACGAAGTTGTAGATCTTCACGATGCCGGGATGATTCACCGACGCCAGGAACTGTCGCTCGGCCAGGGCGACCTGTTGCGCCTCCGAATCCGACGAGTTCAGCAGACCCTTGAGGACGACCGGCCGGTCCGAGACGTTGCGGTCGACGGCCAGGTAGATCCAGCCGAGGCCGCCGTGTGCGATGGCGCCGGCGATCTCGTACTGCCCGGCGACGAGATCACCACGCGAGAGGCCGGGGACAAACGAATAGTGGGATCCGCAGTGTGGACACTCCCCGGTCAGCTGTCCGGCATTGGGGCCGGACCGGCGGCCGACCGACCGGCCGCAGTGCCAGCAGGTTCGTTTGCCCTCCGGGATCACCGGCGAGTCGAGCACCGCGTCGGCGGGCTCGATATCGGTGATCTTCGGCAGCTCGACGAGCTCACTGCCCAGACGACGGTCATGGACGGCCGGGCGGCGATTCGGGACGAGACGGCGGGGTCCGGTGGAGATGACGGAGTCGGTCGCGAGGGCCGGGCGGGGCCGGATCACCGGCTCGGTGCGGCTGGTCGCGGTGTCCGTGGCGTTGGTGGAGGTGGGGGTGGCCTGGGTGCCGAGGTCAATCACCGCGGCCTGCGTTCCGGCCTCGAGATCGTCGAGCGAGACGGCCTGGGTGCCCACGTCGAGGTCGTCGGCGGTGGCGGCCTGGGTGCCGACGTCGAGGTCGTCGAGGGTGGCGGCCTGGGTGCCGATCTCCTCCTCGTCGGCGAGGTCGTCGAGGTCGGCACGCTGGGTCCCGACCTCGGGCGTCGTGTTGTCGTCCATGGCGTTGCTCAGTCCCGGTAGATCGCTGGGGGCGGGCCGGAATCGAGTCCCAGGTCGGCCAGCCATCGGTTGTAGATCTGATACCAGCGTCCGCCGGCCTTGAGCTGCGCGAGGACCCCGTTCACGAAGCGAACCATGTCGTCGTGACCTTGGGGCAGCCCGACCCCATAGTTCTCGGCGCTGAGGCCGGGGCCCACGATGTGCACCCACGGGTCCTGCTCGGCGAGACCGGCGAGGATGGCGTCGTCGGTGGTGACCGCGTCGACCTCACCCTGCTGCAGCATGACCAGGCAATCGGCCCAGGTGGTCGTTGTGATCATCTTGACACGCGGTGACACCTGCTGCATCCGGCCGATCGAGGTGGATCCCCGAGCCGAGCACACGCGCTTGTCGGCGAGGCCGGCGGCATTCTTTATCCCCGACGATCGAAGAACCAGAATACGTTGTGCAGCAAGGTAATACGGAACTGAGAAGCTGACCTGGCGCAGGCGGTCGCAGGTGATGGACATGGTCTTGACGACGGCGTCGACGTCACCGTTGCGGAGTGCGGCGATCCGATCCTCGGAGGACAGGACGCGGAACTCGACCCGGGTGGGATCGTCGAAGATCGCGCGGGCCAGTTCTCGGGCGATCTCGACGTCGAAGCCCTGGAGGTCACCGGTGATCGGATCGCGGAAACTGAAGGGACTCGACCCGATGTCGGTGCCGACGACGAGACGTCCGTGGGCCACGATCGCCGCCATCGTCGAACGCGCAGGCATCCGGCCGGGTTCGGGCATGATTGCGGGCGGTCGCAGTCCGACGGTCGCATTGCAGGTGTCCGCAGCGGGCGGCGGCTCGTGGGTGGCATCGGTCTCGGCGCCCGGAGGTGTCGGCATCACCGCCCGCGCCGTGGGGGTCGGGGCCGGTGGGGCCGGGAAGTCCACACATCCGGAGGCCAGGACGGCGACCACGGCCAGGATCGTGATCCAGTATCCGGTCGGGGGCGGGCGGCGGCGCGTCATCGGTACTCACGCACCCGCGGGATGAGTCCCAGCACGAGGACCACAGTTGCGAAGATGGTGAGCGCCAGCACCCCGGTGCCGGTGAAGCCGAGGACCCGTTGGGCGGTGTTGATGTCGTCGCGGAAGGTGGTGCGGGTGGTGGTGATGGCGTCGACCAGTGCGGCGTCGACGGCGGCATAACTGCGGGCGGTGCTGGCCGGCTGTGTCCCGATGGTCAGTGTGCGGGCCCCGACGAAGTCGCCGCGCTCGATCGCCGCGCGCGTGTCCTGATCCGACGACTGCCACTGCCGCAGCGCGCTGGTCACCGCGCTGATCTGCGCCGACGACACCGGGCCGGCACCCTCGTCCTCGGCCAGCATCGACATGGTCGTCGCGACCTGCTGGGTCGACTCGGCGAACACACGGTCGAGGTCGGTCTGGTCGGCGCGGCGCACCAGTGACAGCGTCTCCGCGGACCGGGCCTGCTGGGTGACGATGCGCGCCTCGGTGAGCTGCCGCAGCGGTGCGGCCCCGTCGGTGCGGGCGGAGTTGGTCGCGGCCACCGACGTCAGTCCCGACGCCAGCAACCACACCAGCCCGCCGAGGATGGCGGCCAGTGCGGCGACCACGCCCAGATTGAACCGGCGTCGGGTACGCGCAGCCAGGAACCGTGAGGCACCCACAAGTGCGATCGCGACCACCAGCAACCCCAGGTACACACCGTAGGGCGGTACGGTCAGGGTGCTCTGCGGGTCGGAGATGTCGGCGTAGCGATGTTCGTAGAGCCGTTGCGCGGCCGGCAGCAGGCGGTCCTGCATGAGCGACGACGCCTGACCGAGATAGGCGCTGGCCACCGGGTTGCCGGCCCGGTTGTTGGTCCGTGCGGTCTCGATCAGACCGCTGTACACGGGGATCGTGGTGGCGAGGGTCTGCAGGTCGGCGTCCACCGTGTGTGATCCGGGGAGCGTGGATGACCCAGTCGTGCTGCCGGGCGTACCGGCGGAGCCGGTGGCGAGGATCATCGACGCCGACGCGGTGGCCAGGGCGTCGGCGTAGCGGGCCCGCAGCTCGGGGGACTCCAGACCACCCGAGATGAACGCCGAGTTGGCGGCGGCGTCGGCGATGGACAGCGAGCTGTAGAGGACCTGCGAGGCCTCGGCGAGTGGTTCCGTGCGGTCGATCATCGCCCGCAGGGTCGCGGTGCGCTGTTCGAGCTCGGTCGAGCCGTACCAGCCGGTGACGAGCATCCCGATGGCCAGCACGAGCCCGAGCATGATCACCTTGCCCGGGGTGGTGCCCGAGTAGTGCCGCAGCGAGGTCAGGGGCGCTTGCGTCCGCGTGCGGCTGATCGACATCAGCTCGCGGTGATCGGCGAGGACCTGCCGGATGGGTGGGGTGGTGGTGTTGGGTCGGATGGTCCGTCCGGCACGGGTCAGCACCGTCCGCACGGGAGATGCGTCGCCGGTCACCACTCGCTTCCCTTCTGGCCCGCTGGGTCGGTGCCCCTGCTTCTGGCCTCTTCGCCGCCGGGTACCGGTACGTTCTCCCAGCCTAATGCGCCTCGCTGGGAATGGGTGCCGGGTATCGGACGATTCGGACCGATGGCCGTCTCGGGCCGGCCCGCGGATGCGTCGCGGACCGATACGGTGAGAGGGGGTGACGATCGGGCGGGGTGTCAGGAGGCGCGGGTGCGGGGCGACGGCGATGGCTGGGTGTTCGATACCGGTGGGGTCCGGTATTGGGGCGTGTATGGTGCGGCCGGTCTGTTGCTGCGCGCTCCCGGCCCCGACGGGACGCCGCTGATCCTGCTCCAGCACCGGGCGGTGTGGTCGCATCAGGGCGGTACCTGGGGGCTGCCCGGGGGTGCCCGGGATTCACACGAGAGTGCCACCGAGACCGCATTGCGCGAGGCGGTCGAGGAGGCGGGGATCCGGCCGTCGGCCATCCGGATCGTCTCGACGCTGGTCACTCACCAGACCGCGGTCGGCTGGACGTACACCACGGTGATCGGCGAGGTCGACGAGCCGATGATGACGATCGCCAACATCGAGTCGGCGGAGCTGCGCTGGGTGGGTGAAACCGATGTCGACGCACTGCCGCTGCACCCTGCCTTCGGTGCGTCGTGGCCAGGTCTGCGGGCGCATCTCGCCACGGTCGGGTCCCCGGCGGTGACGGCGCAGGCAGCGGTGACCGAGCGGGCGCGGCGCTGGCTGGCGCACGACCCCGATCCGGCGACCCGCGCCGAGCTTGCCGCGGTGCTCGCGGCGGCGCAGGCCGGTGCGGCCGCTGCCGTCGCCGATCTCGAGGCCCGCTTCGCCGGGCCGTTGACGTTCGGGACCGCGGGTTTGCGCGGGATCGTCGGCGCGGGCGAGTCGCGGATGAACGTGGCGGTGGTCAGCCGGGTGACGGCCGGGCTTGCCCGGTATCTGCGTGATGTCGTCGGCGCCGATGCGCGGGTCGTCGTGGGCGCCGACGCGCGTCAGGGATCGGCCGAGTTCGCCACCGCCACACTCGAAGTATTGTCCGGCGCGGGAGTGACCGCGCTGGCGTTGCCACCGCAGTTGCCGACCCCGGTCACCGCCTACGCGGTCCGCGCTCTCGATGCGGACGCGGGGATCATGATCACCGCGTCGCATAACCCGCCCGCCGACAACGGGTACAAGGTCTACCTGGGTGGCCGGGCCGTGACGGCGGGCCGAGGAGTCCAGATCGTGCCGCCGGCCGACGCCGAGATCGCCGCCCACATCGACGCAGCACCGCCCGCCGACGCTCTTGCGCGGACCGTCGAGCAGGTCGAATATCTCGGGTCGGGGTGCGTTGACGCGTACGTGCGTCGCATGGCGGGGCATCGTCGGCGGACCGAGCCGTCACCGGTGCGGGTGGTGCTGACCGCGCTGCACGGTGTGGGCGGCGAGCTCGCGCGTCGGGTGTTCGCCGCCGCCGGAGTGTGTGACGTCCACGTGGTGGCCGAGCAGTTCGCGCCCGATCCAGCCTTCCCCACGGTGGCCTTTCCGAATCCAGAAGAACCTGGGGCACTGGATCTTTCGGTTGCGCTGGCGGAAAAGGTCGATGCCGACGTGGTGATCGCGCTGGATCCGGACGCCGATCGTTGTGCGGTGGCCGTACCGGGTGCCGGTGGCTGGCGCCAGTTGACGGGCGACGAGGTGGGCGCGCTGCTGGGGGAGCAGGCGGCAACCGATTCCGGCCGGTCGGGCGATGCGCTGGTGTGCTCGATCGTGTCGTCGGGGCTGTTGGTACGGATCGCGCAGGCGCATGGTCTGCGCGGATGTACGACGCTGACCGGATTCAAGTGGATCGCCCGGACCCCCGGCATCCGGTACGGGTACGAGGAGGCGATCGGCTACTGCACCGATCCGGTTGCGGTGGCCGACAAGGACGGCATCGGCGCGGCGGTTCGGGTGGTCACCATGATCGAGGAGTTGCGGGCCGCCGGCCGCACCGTCGACGACGAGCTCGATCGGCTCGCCCGGCTGCATGGTCTGCACGCCACCGCCCAGCTGGGTTTTCGGGTGGGCGAGGTGAGCGCGATCGCCGACGTCATGGCCCGATTGCGTGCGGATCCGCCGTCGGCGTTCGCCGGTTCCCCGGTGGTGGCGGTCGATGATCTCGCCGCAGGCGGTGAGGAACTGCCACCCACCGACGCGCTGCGCTATCGCACCGCCGCGGGCGACCGGGTAATCATTCGCCCCTCGGGCACCGAGCCGAAACTCAAGTGTTATCTCGAAGTGGTCCTGCCGTGCACGGACGGCGATGTCCCGCACGCCGCGGCAGCCGCCCGGCTGACCGAGATCAAAGCGGATGTCACAGTGGCGCTGGGGTTGTAGGGGTTTGGGTGGTTAGCCGCATCCGGCACCCCGTCGTCGACCAACGCGCCGCGTGTGTCAACGAATCGGGTTTCGTGACTGTCGAGCACGCGCGCCTTCCTGTGCCCGCTCCGCGCGAGACCAATCACCTGATTGGCGCTGCTCGCCGATCGGAATTTGAGCAACGTGTCAGTGTCGAGTCGACGATGTCCGCAGTTTGCCGGCCCGCAAACCCTGCGTCCGGGAGGTTCGCGAGCGTGCGGCCGCCGGGACGGTCACCCAGCCAGATCGCCATGCGTTACCAATCTGATGCACTTCTCTCATATTATTCTTATATTTCGTACCCCAGTTCCCATATAATGGAGGCATGACACACACTGAGATCGCGACCAGTGTCGAGGAACTCCTCGACACCCTGACTGATCTCGCCGTTCCCGACGAGATCACCGGACCCGACGCCCACGCCGTGTTGACGGTGTTGGCGCGGCTACGGAATGTCGTTGATGACCAGTGTGCGCAGTGGGTACGACAGTGCGATCGCCTCGGCGTCGCACAATCCCCTGGCCGTGGTTCGCGCGAGTTGTTGATGGCGATGGGATTCGCACCCGCCGTCGCCGCACGGGTGCCTGCTGTGTCCGGCCTGCCACGACGCGGTGCATCACCTGGGGTGGGAGGTGGTGATGGGGATCGACCGGTATCCCCGGTTGATCCCACCCACCACCATGGACGCGCGTCGTCGGCCGATCTGGTCCTATCACCGAAGGAGGCCCGATGTGGGTGAACCGGTCGCCGCCTGACCCCGGCGGCCCCCTGCGAGCGTCGTGAGTGAGTTGTGAGAGTCCTTGTCCACCAACCACAACCAGATGCCGGACCGGGTCCGGGATCGTATGCCACCTTGAGAACTTCAGAGCGACAATGAGTGCACCAGGGTGTGTACCCGACGATGAGCGTGGCCACGGGGGTCGAGCGGCAATCGGGCCGACACGCCTGCTGCGGTCAACCCCTACCGCAGCCGGTTCGCGCCCGCGACGAGTGCGTTGACGTTGGCCTCGTCGGAGGTGGTGCCGTTGCCGTACACCCACACCTGACGATTGTCGCGTTCGCACAACAGGAATGCGGTGATCCCGTCGTCGGTCTCCCGCTGACGCAGCGAGATGATCTGGACCGGTGCACCGACGTCGTGGAGGATCGACGTCATCGCGCCGACCGGTCCGGTGGCCGTCGCCGACAGTGACACGATCCGGTCGTCGAATGCGAGGGTGGCCTGGCATGCGACCATGTCGGCGGGAGCGGGCGACACCGTCCACGCGCCGAGTTTGATGATGCCGGTGCCGCCAAAGGCGGTGTCGAATTCGTGCCCGGTCATACCGGTGGCCTCCTCGCGAATGTCATGGGGCAGTGGGGCGCCGAGGTGACGGCGCAGATGATCGTCGGGATGGTGCTCGGGCGTGTCTCCCAATTCTTCTGCATGGGATTGGTGGTTCCGCTGTGCGGCTGGCAAGGCGGAGGACGGGAGCCATAGCGGAGCTATGGTGACCGACGACAACGCCGCCAGGCGTGCAGCGGGGCCGCCAAGACCCGCAAAGGGGATTGGGAGACACGCCCTCGGTGCCAGTACAGGTTGGCGTGCCGAGGTGACGTGCAGGCATCGGGAAAACTCATTCCGGTCGACAATCCGACGACCGACAGGCGCGACGACCCCGCAGCGGGGGGTCGGTCCGAATCAGACCCCGCTGCGGCGGGTTACCAGCGCCTTACGAATGAACATCATCTGACCACCCTAGTCAGCGGCACACGATACGGGCAAGCCCGTTATCGGGGCATCCCGGAGAGCAGTCGCGCAGCCGCCGCGCCCGGGTCGTCGGCGGCGGTGATCGCGCGGACGACGACGATGCGTCCGGCACCGGCGTCGATCACCTCTCCCACCCGTGTCTCATCGATTCCACCGATCGCGAACCAGGGTGTGCGCGGACCACTTTCCGTGACCGTGCGGACCAGCGACAACCCCGGTGCGGCCCGGTTCGGTTTGGTGGGGGTGGGCCAGCATGGTCCGACGCAGAAGTAGTCGACGTCGGGGTCGGCATCGGCGGCCGTGGCCTGCGCGATCGAGTGGGTCGACGCACCCAGGACCACTCCGCCGCCGACGATCTCCCGGGCCCGCGCGGGTGGTAGGTCACCCTGCCCCAGATGCAGCACGTCGGCCCCGGCCAGGGCCGCGATGTCGGCGCGATCATTGACCGCGAGCAGCGCCCCGTGGGCGTCGACGACGGGCCGCAGCGCTGCGAGCAACTCGAGTTCCGCGCGGGCCTCGAGCGCACCGAACTGCTTCTCACCGGCGGAACCCTTGTCCCGCAACTGGACGATCGACACCCCGCCGGCCAGTGCGGCGTCGACGAACTCCAGCAGGTCGCCGTGCTCGCGGCGGGCATCGGTGCACAGGTACAGGCGGGCCGCCCGCACCTTCGCGGTGCGGACGTGCCGGCTCGCGGTCTCATCGGTGGGCACGTCGGCCAGCGTAGGCCGTGTCCGTGGTGGTCGCGCCCGGACACCCGGACGGCGTTCCCGGCGTGAGCACTACGCTGGGAAACACACCACACGGGAGTCCGAGGGATCGTTGGGCTGAGAGTGTCGGGGAACGCCCCCCGCTGACCGTCACACCTGAACCGGGTCATGCCGGCGGAGGAAGGGACGTCACGATGTCTGTGCATACATTTGCCGGGCACCCGCCTGTCGGACGCAGCCTGACCGTTGTCGGGGGCGGTGTGATCGGCCTGACCAGCGCGGTGGCCGCCGCCGACGCCGGCTGGCAGGTCCGGGTCCACGACGCCGGCAGTCCGTGGCAGGCGGCATGGGTTGCCGGCGGCATGCTGGGCTCGCTGGGGGAAGGGCACCCCGGCGAGGATGCGCTCGCCGAGATGTCGGAGAAGTCGGTGCGCCGATGGCCCGAACTCGTGGAGCGCCTGGGGGATCCCGCGATCGTGACCGCCACCGACTCGATGTTCCTCGCCACCACCGCGGCCGACGCCGGCTACCTGGATCAGCTCGCGCGATTCGGCTGGGCGCGCCGCCCGCGCGCCACCGCCGACCTCGTCGCCATCGGCGCCGCCGAGGTCCGGGAATCCGAGCCCGCGCTCTCGCCCCGGATTCGCGGCGGCTACCTCGCCCGGGGTGAGGGGGCGGTCGACAACCGCCGGCTGCTCGCGGCACTGCGGACGGCGCTGCTCGCGGCAGGCGGGCAGATCATCGCCGGGCGCGTCGACGGGCTCGCCGCCCTCGACGGCGACGCCATCCTGCTCGCCGCCGGTGGCGGCACCCCCGACCTGTGGCCGGCGCTGCCGGTCCGCCTCGACAAGGGGGAGGTGCTGCGCCTGCGGGCCGGCCGATGGTCGGTGCCGCCACCTCGGCACGTCATCCGCGCCCGTGTCGACGGCCGGATGGTGTACCTCGTCCCGCGGGCCGACGGAATCGTCGTCGGCGCAACACACTACGAGGGTGATCCAGACGATTGGCGGACCGGTGCCGCCGCGGCGCACGTCGGTGGTGTGGCCGATCTCCTCGCCGATGCGACCGAGGTGTTCCCGGGGTTGCGGGAATACACGTTGACCGAGGTCGGCGTCGGCTTCCGGCCCGGCTCGCCGAACGGACTGCCGATCATCGAGCGTCTCGACGAGCGGGTGATCGTGGCCACCGGACACGGCCGCAACGGCATCGCGCTCGCGCCGCACACCGCCGACCTGGTGCTGGAATTGCTTGCAGGGAAAGGAGAATCGCCATGAGTATCACCGTCAACGGCGAACCCCGGAATCTTCCGCCGGGTGGCACGGTCACCGATCTCGCCGCCGCGCTGGGTTTGCCCGGATCGGGGATCGCGATCGCCGTCGACGGCGCCGTGGTCCCGCGTGGCGCCTGGGGGACCATGCTCGCCGACGGTGCGGTCGTCGAGGTGGTCACGGCGGTGCAAGGTGGCTGACACCCCGACCGCGACCGACGCCCCGACCGCACCGGATCTCGCCGCCGGCCCGGATGCGCTGCGGATTGCGGGCCGCGAGTTGTCGTCGCGTCTGATCATGGGCACCGGCGGCGCCGCCAACCTTGACGTGCTCGCCCGGGCGCTCGTGGCGTCGGGCACCGTCCTGACCACCGTCGCGATGCGCCGCGTCAGCGCCAGTGGCTCGGCCGGGGTCCTGGATCTGTTGCGCCGCTTGAATATCGACGCCCTGCCCAATACCGCGGGCAGCCGCACCGCAGCCGAGGCCGTCCTCACCGCGCAGCTCGCGCGGGAGGCCCTGGACACCACCTGGGTCAAACTCGAGGTCGTCGCCGACGAGCGCACCCTGCTGCCCGACCCCCTTGAGTTGGCCGACGCTGCGCGGCGTCTCGTCGATGACGGCTTCGTCGTGCTCGCCTATACCAACGACGATCCGGTGCTCGCGGCTCGCCTGGAGGATCTCGGGGTCGCCGCGGTCATGCCGCTCGGGTCACCGATCGGTACCGGATTGGGCATCGGCAATCCGCACAACATTGAGATGATCGTGGCGCGAGCCGGCGTCCCGGTGATCCTCGATGCCGGCATCGGGACCGCAAGCGACGCCGCACTCGCCATGGAATTGGGTTGTGATGGAGTGCTTCTGGCATCCGCGGTGACGCGCGCCGACGATCCCGAACGGATGGCGGCGGCGATGGCGCATGCGGTCACCGCCGGTCGGCTGGCCGCCGGTGCGGGCCGGATCCCGCGGCGTTTCTGGGCCCGGGCGTCGTCACCGGGTGTGTAGTGTCGGTCACGTGCTGAGCGTCGAAAACCTCACCAAGGACTTCGGTCGCGTGCGTGCGGTCGACAACCTCACCTTCACTGTCAAGCCCGGCGTCGTCACCGGATTCCTGGGGCCCAACGGCGCCGGGAAGTCCACGACGATGCGCATGATGCTGGGCCTGGATCGGCCCACCGCGGGAACCGCCACCATCAACGGTCAGGCCTACCGCGATCTCGACCACCCGTTGCGGCAGGTCGGTGCCCTCCTCGACGCCCGATGGGTGCATCCCAACCGGACCGCCCGATCACACCTGCGCTGGATCGCGGCAACGAACGATATTGCGGTGTCGCGGGTGGATCAGGTGCTCGACGTGGTCGGCCTGACTCCGGTGGCCCGCAAACGGGCCGGCGGATTCTCGCTCGGCATGTCGCAGCGACTCGGGTTGGCCGGGGCCTTGCTGGGCGATCCGCACACCCTGCTGTTCGACGAGCCGGTCAACGGACTCGACCCCGAGGGAATCGTGTGGATTCGCAACTTCATGCGCAACCTCGCCGCCGAGGGCCGCACGGTGCTGGTGTCAAGTCACCTGCTCACCGAGATGTCGCTGACGGCCGATCATCTCGTCGTGATCGGCCAGGGCAAGATGATCGCCGACTGCACCGTCGCCGAGTTCACCTCGTCGGCCCGCACCACCGCGCGGATCCGGTCACCGCAACCCGAGCACCTCCACCACGCCCTGGTGGCGGCCGGACTGCCGGTCACGGCGCAGGCCGACACGGTCGGCCGGACCGTGTTCGTGATCCCCGACGCCACCACCGACCAGGTCGGGGACATCGCGGCCGCGGCCGGGGTCACCGTGCACGAGCTCGTCGGGTCGACCGCATCACTGGAGGAGGTCTTCATGGCCCGGACCGCCGGGGCAGTCCAGTACCAGGGCGCCAAGGGGGCACAGTGATCTCGCTGCTGCGATCGGAGTGGATCAAACTCGGCACCATCCGTTCGCCGTACTGGTGCGCGGGTCTCATGGTGGTGTTGAGCGTGGGGATCACCGGGCTGCTCGCCGCGGTCATCGACAACGTCTCCGACATCTCCGGATCCCCGACGACCACCGACCCCACCGTGATCGACGGGACGGTGGCAACGGTGCTGCTCGTCGGGCTCAATCAGTTCGCGGTGGTCGTGCTGATGATCATGGCGGTTCTCGGAATCACGAGCGAATACCGTTTCGCCACCATCCGGGAGTCGTTTCTGGCGGCACCGAAACGGCCCTGGGTGCTGGGTGCCAAGGGTATCGTCTACGTTGCCTTCGGTTTTCTTGCCATGCTGTTGCTCACGGTCGTGTGCCTGGCGATCCTGCGGGTCGGCATCGGCCGCGCCGTGGACTTCGGTGCCTCGGCGGTGATCCACCAGATCTGGGGTATCCCACTGTATTCGGCGCTATGCGTGCTGTTCGCGCTCGGGGTCGGTGCACTCGTGCGGCACACCGCGGGAGCGATCTCGCTGCTGCTGGTGTGGATGCTGGTGGTCGAATCGATCTTGTCGGCGGTCCCGAAGGTCAGCGACTGGTTCGGGCCCCTCCTGCCCTTCGCCAACGGTAGCCGCTTTCTCGCGGGCGCGACGTCCGGTGATGATTTCCACTGGAATTCGACGGTATCGCTGATCTACTTCGCGGTCTGGGCCGTGCTCGTCTTCGCCGCCGGGGTGTTCGTCGTGGACCGGCGAGATGCCTAGATTCCGGCCTCTGCGAGATCTGCGCCGGTGTGCCGGCAGGTGCCCGCTGACTACTCCGAACGGACGACACGGGGCGGCCGATCTTGGCTGTTCGCCGTGCTCAGCACCCTGACCGGGGCCGATACCCCGACTAGGATTCGGCCCATGCCAGTCAATTGGCCTCTGGTTCAGCGTGAACACGAGCACCGTGCCATCGTTGCCGCGCTCCGGGAGGAAACATCGGTCTGCGGAGTCGTCCTCACCGGCGATTCCGGCGTCGGCAAGACGACGCTCGCCCGACACGTGACCGCGGGGATGGGTGGACAGGTGCGTTGGGTCGCGGGGACGGCCTCGGCCCGGTCCATTCCGCTGGGGGTGTTCGCGCACCTCGTCGGGCCCGCCACCTCCGCCGACCCGGTCACCTACCTCGCCGCCGCCCGGGAGGCCCTGCTCGCTGCCGGCAATGTCGTGATCGGCGTCGACGACGCGCACCTGCTCGATGAGCTCTCGGCGACGCTGCTGCACCAACTCGCGATCGACCGGGCCGTGCACATCGTGGCGACGGTCCGCAGTGGGGAGACCGTCCCCGACGCGGTGACGTCCCTGTGGAAGGACAACCACCTCGTACGAATCACCTTGTCGCCCTTCACCAAAGAACAGAGCATCGAGCTCGTGGAATCGGTGTTGGGCGGGCAGCTCGAAGGGCATTCGGCGGACCGGATGTGGGCCGCATCGGGCGGCAACGCCCTGTTCTTGCGTCACCTGGTGGAGGGCGCCCGGCAGGCCGACACCCTCCGCCAGGTGAACGGCGTGTGGCAGCTGCGGGGCCGGGCGGCCATCACCTCTGAGCTTGCCTCACTGCTGGAGGCCCGCATCGAACAGCTCGACGACGAGGTGCTCACCGCGCTGAAGTACCTGAGTCTGTGCGAGCCGCTGAATCTCGACGTGCTCGCCGAGGTCGCCGGCGAAGAGGCGGTCGAACATGCCGAGATCGCCGGCCTGGTCCGGATCGAGCGGGCCGGTCGTGAGCTCGATGTGGGCTTTCAGCATCCACTGTTCGGTGAGGTGATCCGGCGCCGCATGGGCTTTGCCTCGGCGCGCCGCCTTCGCGGAGATCTGGTGCGGGCACTGCGATCGCGTCCGTTGTCGACGCCACTGCACCGCATCCGGCTCGCCGAGCTCGCGGTGGAGAGCGACGTCGCCGCCATCGACCTCGCCCTGCTGTCGGAGGCCGCCGCCGATGCCCTCAACCTGGCGCAGACCCCGATGGGGGAGCGGTTCGCGCGGGCGGCTCTCGAGGTCGGCGGCGGACCGGCCGAGACCGAACTGCTGTCGCGCGCACTGATGTGGCAGGGGCATCCCGACGCGGCCGAGGAACTGCTCACCTCGATCGACACCCGCGGCCTCGACACGGCGTTGCGGCTGCGGGTCGGTCTGCAGCGGGTCGGCAACATGTTCTGGGTGATGGGCGATGCCGACCGGGCCGCCGAGATCCTCGAGGACGTGCGTGCCGGTGTCGACAATCCGCACCTGATGCGCATCGTTGACGGAATCGCCTCGGCCTGTGCGCTTTTCGAGAACCGGATCGACACCGCGATCAGCCTGTCCGATGCCGCGCTGGCCGCTGACGACGCGCTGCCGTGGGCGGTGGAATGGGGTGCGTTCGGCGGGATGCTGTCGCGGGCGCTCGCCGGCCGCGGCACCGAGCTGGACTCGATGGCCGTCCGCGTGCGCACCGCCGAACGCCAGACCGACGGACTGCTCCGGTATCCGGTGGGCATCGGTGAGATCCTGGGCCTGACGCTGACCGGTCGGCTCGACGCAGCCGACGCCGCCGTGGCACGGTTCGTCTCCTTTGCCAGTGCCGCGCAATATTTGAGCTGGGCGATGTCGGGGGTCCTGGTCTCGGCGATCGAATTGGCGCGCGGGGACTGTGCGGCGGTCGTCCGGCGCATCGAGCAGACCCTGGCGACATTGGACGGCGAGGAGTTCTCGGCGTCGTGGAACTATCCTGCCTATATTTTTCTCGCCCAAGCGCTCAGTGCGATCGGCTCGGCCGATCGCGCCGCCGCGGTCCTCGACCGGGCGCGCGCCCGGGACGGCAGGCACGTCGCGGTGTTCCGGCCGATGCGCATGATCGCCGAGGCCTGGCAGGCCGCCGCCGCGGGCGTCGTCTCCGACGGCATCGACCGCGCCCACCAGGCGGCGCGGGCGGCCGCCGAATCCGGCCAGTTCGCGATCGAGGCCGAGGCCCTGCACACCGCGGTCCGGTTCGGCGACACGACCTCCGCCGAGCGGCTCACGGAACTCGCCGGGCACCTCGACGGCCCGCTGGCCGGACTGTACGCGCAGCACGCGCAGGCAGTCGCCGACGGCGACGCCATCGAACTGGATGTCTGTGCCGCCGAACTGGATCGGCTCGGCTTCTGCTTGTCCGCTGCCGACGTCGCGGCCCAGGCCGGTGCGCTGCACGACCGCGCGGGCAAACGGTCGGCGACGGTGGCCTCGGCCGCGGTCGCCGACCGGCTGGCGGCGGCCTGCGGCGGGCTGCGTACACCGGCACTGCGCGAGGCCGCGCAGCCGTTGCCGCTCACCACCCGGGAACGCGAGATCGCCAACCTCGTGGCGGCCGGGTTGACCAACAAGCAGATCGCGCAGCGGTTGACGGTGTCGGTGCGGACCGTCGAAGGACACATCTACCGGGCCTGCGCCAAGCTCGACGTGACCGACCGCGACGGCATCGCCGCGCTGATCCGGGGCTCGGGCTAGGGAGGGCGGCGCCCGGACGCAGCCGTCGGACTACGCCTCGGACCGGTTCTTCCGGGTTCCCGGCAGCACGCCCGCGTCGATGACGGCCTTGACGTAGGGACGCAGTGCGGTCAGGGTGTCGACCAGGCCCGGCTGTGCCCAGACGGCCTCACCGAGGGCATCGGTGGTGGCCTCGATGTCGTCGTAGCGGGCGGCACCCAGGGCCGTGAGTCGGTGCCCGGCGTCGGTGCGTTCGACGAGGCCGCGGGCGGCGAGCCGATCGACGGCGGCCTCCCAGTCGTCGACCGACCAGCCGCGGGTGAGTACGGTCATGTCCTTGCCGAGGACGCGGCGCCGGACAGTCGGATCCGGCAGCGCTGCCTCGTGGAAGACCGCGGCATCGAAGCCGTCGAGCCCGGCGGTCACGAGGGTGGCAATGTGGTTGTCGCCACGCCACTCCCGGAGCGCGGCAGTGGCGTACCAGAGTCGAAGGTGGGGTTGGTCGGGCACGGCGGCAGCCGCCCACGCCGCCCCCAGCGGACGCCCCGATCGGGGCAGCGCGGCGACGACCCCCAGCAGTGTGTCCGCGGCATCGGACAGCGCCGCGTCGTCGACGCGGTCGGCGAGAATCGTGCGCAACTGCTCGTCGAGCATCCGATCGCGGACCTCGCCGAGCCGACTCAGGCCGTAGGCGCGGGCGCTGGTCCAGGCGGTCTCGACGAGGGTGGGAGAGAAGTTGTAGAAGGCCGCGGTGACCACGGCGTGATGGCAGTCGCCGAGCGGGCCACCTCGTCCCCCGACGTAGAGTGCATGCATGTCGAGGCCGGTCTCCGCCGACGCCGACGGCAGCCCGGGGTTGAAGTAGGCGAGAACGTGGAATGGTTCGAGCGTCTCATAGGCGAGACGCGCACGGCTGACGGTGGCGGTCATGACCTCAACGCTGGCCGCACCCGGCCCACGATGTCAAGACGAATCCTGGCGGTGTCACGACGGATCCTCGTGGACGCCGTGCAGTTCCGCGTCGAGGTCGGTGTTCTCGCCGAAGGTGTCGGCCAGCATCTCGTCGTCGATCTCCTCCCGGCCGCGCCGCCAGCCGCCCTTCATCGGGGGTGCCTCGCCGAAGTGGTCGGGATCGCCGGAGCCGTACCAGGCGACGAGCACGGCGCCGATGACCGCGCCGATGAAGCCCACGATCGCCAGCCAGCCCAGACCGGGTTTGGCGGTGTCCCCCAGGAACAGCACGCCGACCAGACTGGGACCTGCGGTCTCGCCGACGACGAGCACCGCGGTGACCCCGTTGACCGCTCCCAGTTGCAGTGCGACGGTCTGGACGAAGAAGCCGACGGCACCGGCGACGGCGATCGTCCAGGCCGCGGGATCGAGGAGCAGCGCCTTGAGTTCGAAGGGATGGACGCCGTCGAGGATGCGGACCGCGATTGCGATCAGCCCGAAGAGCAGCCCGGCCATGGCCCCGCCGGCGATTGCGCCGTGCCGGCCGAGCCGGTAGACCGCGGCCAGTGCCAGCCCGGCAACGAGCAGGGTGGCCAGGAACAGTCCCCAGTGCAGGGAATGGTCGGAGTTGTCGCTGGTGGTGTGCGCCGAGGAGAACCCGAGCAGGCACAGCGACAGCACCACGAGCCAGACCGCGACCCAGTCACGGGTGTGCAGGGCGATATTGAGCATGATCGTGCCCAGCAGCGCGGTGACCACGAGGTTTGCCGAGACGATGGTCTGCGACAGAAACAGTGGCAGGAACCGTGCCGCGACCGCCCCGCCGGCGAAGCCGATGACGACCATGACGGTGCCGAGGATGAACGACGGGTCGACGAGCGTCGAGAGCGTCGAGGCCATGCTGGGCCCACCGGCACCGTTGGTGTCGGTGTGGCCCTCCTCCCGCGCGGTCTGGGCAACACGACGCGCGCCCAACGCCCGCAGCACGGTGGACATACCGTACGCGAGAGCGGCCAGGCTGGCCGAGATCACACCCAGCACAAACAGCATCGCGCACCCCTTGTCTACCTGTCCATGACAAACCTGCCGGGCGACCCGATGTCGCCCGAACCGTCTGTGGCGTGGTTGCCCCAGACGCCTCGCCGGCCCCATGACGTCGCGATCACGCAGCCTCCGGCACCAGTGACGAGACTGCCCCGGGTGAGGAGACCGTCGCTGTGACGAGACTGTCCGTGGCCTGTACTCAAACTAGCAATCTCGGTGCTGTCAACGCCTCCGGGTTTTCCCGTATTCCGCGGCACCGTGCCAGCGGTGATCCCTCGCCGAGGAATCGTGCATCCACACCCTAGACTCGCCACGTGGTCCCTTCCGGCAAGCATGTGCTCATCACCTTTGGCCGATCGTTTCTGTCGCTGAACCTCGCCCGACTGCTTGCCGCGGCCGGCCACCGGGTCACGACGGTCGACAGCATCGGCCTCGCAATCACCCGGGCCTCGCACGCGGTGACCGGCTTTCGGCGGGTCCCGCCACCGAAGTTCGAGCCGCAGGAGTACTGCCGGGAGCTCGCGCGCATCGTCGTCGACGAGAAGGTCGATCTGGTCATCCCCATCCACGAGGAGACCGACATCCTGTCGATGATGCGGGGCCTGTTTCCACCCGAGTGTGAGCTGTTCCTCTCCGATTTCGAGCTGGAGAACCGGCTGCACAACAAGTTCGAGTATCAGGTGATGCTGGCCGAGCGGCAGATCCCGACGCTCGGGTTCGCTCAGCTCCGGGGTCCCGAGGACGTCGCAACGCTGGACTTCGACGGACCGTTCGCGCTCAAGCAGGTGTACTCGCGCGGCTCCCAGAAGGTGCACAAGGTCTACCCCGGCGATTCGCTGGACTGGCTCGAGCACGACCCGGAGAATCCCTGGCTGGCGCAGGAGTGGCTCGACGGTGATCGCTACTGCACCTATTCGGTGGTGCGTGACGGGGTGGTCCGGGCGCATGCGACCTACCCGGTGGGTTACGCCATCGGCGGCAGCTCGTGTCTGTCGTTCACCGAGGTCGACCACCCCGGCATCCTGCGCTGGGTGATGGATCTGTTGGCGCCGACCGGATTCACCGGGCAGATCGGCCTGGACTTCATCGACCATCCGCTACGCGGCCTCTACACGATCGAGTGCAACCCGCGGGCGACCAGTGGGATCATGATGTTCCGGCCGCACAATCACATCGACGAGGCCTTCCTCGGTACCAATCCCGAGCTGATCACCCCGGACGCCGACGTCGCGTCGATGATCAAGCTCGGGATGCTGCTCTACGGTTGGCGGGCCGACGCGCGGCAGGGCCGCTCGATGCGGCAGTACCTGCGTGACCTGCGCCGCTACGACGACGTGATCTCGGTGGGTGGCGACCGTCGCCCCGGTCTGATCCTGCCGTTGGCGTATGCGGGAATCCTGCGCAGCTGTGTCAAATACCGCGTCGGGCTGGCCGAGGGATTCATGCACGATCACGAGTGGGACGGCCACCAGATCTGAGGTTCCGCTCGGCGCGCCGGAAGTACCGTGGTGTGCTTGGGTAGTGCCGGTGAGCACGACAACGCACCTCGGACATGTCATCCACATAGCGGGCCGGCCAGATGTCGACGGCTGCGTCGAGGCCCTCGTCGATCTCCCCGATGGTGCGCTGCGGATCGACGACGCCACCGGGGTGATCGACTACTGCGGATCCCGTGCCGGGTTGCCTGCGGGCACCGGGATGGTCATCGATCATGGTGACGCCTTTCTGATCCCCGGTTTCGTCGATGCCCACATCCATTTCCCGCAGACCTACTCGCTCGACGCCTATGGCGGCGGGCAACTCCTCGAGTGGTTGAGCACCTGTATCTTTCCCGCCGAGGCACGGCTGGCCGATCCCGGGTTCGCCCAGCAGATTGCCCGGGACTTCACCGCGCGCCGGGTCGCCACGGGCACGACCGCGGCAATGGTGTTCGGCTCGGCCTTCCCGGTGGCCCAGGACGCCTTGTTCACCGAGACCGCGCGTGCCGGCCTGCGCCTGGTCTGCGGGCGCGGAATCCAGACCACCGGGCCGGAATCGGCTGCGCCGCTGATGACGTCGGAGGACGATGCGATCGCACTGACCGCCGCCGAGATCGAGCGATGGCATGCCGCCGACACCGGCGACCCGGCCACGGCCCTGCTGCACACGGCGATCGTGCCCCGCTTTACGCTGTCGGTGACCACCCGGACGCTGGCGGCTCTCGGCGATCTCTACGCCGATGTCGCCGCGCGCGGCGTGTACGTCCACACCCACCTCAACGAGAACAACCGGCCCGGCACCGGCGAGATCGACACGGTGAAAGCGCTCTTCGCCGTCGACTCCTACCTCGACACCTACGACGGCCGATTCCGGCCGGGTTCGGCGCGCGGCGGCGAGAGTTTGCTGGGGCCACGTACGATCCTCGCGCACGCGGTGCATTGCACGGACGCCGAGTTGGCGCGGATGGCCGAGACCGGGACATCGATCGCGCATTGCCCGACCTCCCAGCTGTTCCTGGGTTCGGGCACGATGCCGTGGCTGCGGACCGTGGCGTCCGGGGTGACCGTCGCGGCCGGAAGCGATTGCGGCGCGGGCGACGAATGGCTGATCTCCCGGGTGCTGTCGGACGCGTTCAAGGTGCACATCTCCGAGCCCGGCGATGCGAGTGTCTCGCTGCATCCGGCGCAGTTGCTGTTCACGGGAACCCTGGCCGGGGCGCGGGCACTCGACGCCGAGGACCGATTCGGCAATTTCGACGTCGGCAAGGAGGCCGACTTCCTGGTGATCGAACCCGGGCGCTGGCCGCCGCTCGCCCAGCTGCTGGCGCATGGAATCCGGGCCGACGATGACGAGATGGCCCGGGATCAAACGCTTTTCGCGCTGCTCATGGGATTGCGTGAGCCCGCGATCGCGCAGGTGTACGTGCAGGGCAAGCGCGTCGAGTACCCGATGAGGGAGTAGCCGCGACACGTCCTATCTACCGGCTGAGCGGGTCGCCACGACAATAATCGTGATGGCATCGCGCTGAGCCTGCACATAGGGTGCTTCGTCAGCGCCGCACCTCGAATGCGGGGCTCGTGCCGGTGAATGTGGTCAACCCGCCAGCGGATTTCGCGTCGCCGAAGTAGCGCACCCGGTAGCGGCCCGCGGTGCCGAGCGGGATTCGCCAGACGATTGTGATCAGTGACGCCGACGCAGTCCCGTCCGGGCGCCGCCAGGTCAACTCGGTGTCCCAACTGTCGTCGTCGACGGCGGTGACCCACCGTCCGGTGTCGAAGCGCTCGACCACGAAGTAGCCGTCCGAGGGCGCGCCGCCGGTGACCGAGATCCGACGTACCCGGTTGGCCGGGTGCGCGCCACAGAATGCCACCGACATCGTCTGCCCGGCAGCGTATTTCGGCGTCGGCGCGGTGACCACGTCACCGAACCGGCGGCCGGGCAGCGGGGTGTCGGCGGGGACCGGAGCCAGCAGGTCGGGCTGCGGACCGCGCTGGTCCGGTGGCACCGGACCACGGTCCGGCGGATGGCCGGCCGCCATCGCCCGGGCGAGTCGGTCGAACTCCTGCATGTACGCGCACAGCGTGAATTGCCCGAACACGGTCTCGCCGCCCTCGTACTGTTGTGAGACATACTCTTCGGGGGTCGTGACGTATTGGCTGTAGCCGTTGGCGTACCCCTGGAGCAGCACGTTCTCCAGCGGGACGCGCAGTGCGTCGGCGACCACGCGGCGCACCCGCAGCCCCGCGACGATCGTGAACTCGGCGGGACAGCCCGCGAGGACGAGGTCGCCGATGCGGATCAGCTGGATCGGCAGGACCTGCGCAATCCACGGGTGTGGCGGCAGGTAGCCCAGCGGGAACAACGGCACCTTGGGGGCCTGTACCTGCATCACCCACGCCGGTGGGGTCGCGTGCGGGCTCACTCCGAGTGCCGCGGCGAACGGCAACACCATGCCCTCGTCGAGGAAGGACAGCTGGCTGCGGGTGTTCTCCTCGCGGCTCGTCGCGGCCGCGGCGGCACCCATGATGGCCGGGCTGGTGCGCGCGGGTCGGCCGTCGGGGGTGTACTGCCCGTCGACCCGGAGGTCGGTGAGGTCCACGAAGCGGTAGGCGTAGTCGACGGCGCCGGTCAGTCGTCGGGCTGCACCGAACGCCCGCTCACCGGCCTTCGCCTGCCGGCCGCCGATGATGGCGCAGTTGGCGCGGTGATCGTCGGTTGGCCCGCTCGGGTGGAACGGACGGACATCGAGGTTGGGCGACATGTCGCCGGCATTGGTCTGCGGGAATGCCGCGATCACACCGGGATTGGTCGATTCGGTCAGGTACGACGCGTAGCCCTTGTTGTCGGTGGAGATCAGTGTGTTCGCGTCGGTCAGCGAGGTGCCGTGGGTGGCGAACCAGGTGATCTCACCGATGACCGTGCCGCCCTGCCGAAGTCGCAGTGCCGTCACCTGCGGATCGATGTGCTGCGGGAAATGTCGCCGATCGGGTTCGGGGTTGAGCCGAAATGCCTGGATGGACCGGTTGGCGCTGGCGTCGTGGAGTTCGGTGTGCCCGAGCTCGAGAGTCCCGGGCCGCAGGCTGTGGTGTGCGGCGACGATCGCGGCCACGATACCGTCGACCTCGGCCCGATACGAATTCTCCCGATGTCCCCGTGCGGCAAGGACATAGGCGTAGTCCCAGGCCGTCCCGCCGCAGGAGTTGTGGTTGTGGGTGGCGTTGATGTTGACGTTCTCGTCGGTGTAGAGGTTTCCGAAGCGGCTGCGCAGCGCGTCGACGACGCCCACCCGGTGTGATTCGAAGACACACGCGAGGTCGACGTTGACAAAGGCGATCCGCTTACCGGACCCGGTGTCGCCGATGAGGTAGGCGCGAGCCCAGACTCGTTGCCGCAGACCGGTGGCCACCTGTTCGAGGTCGGAGTAGCCCATCATGCCCTGACCGGCGATCACCCCGGTGATGTCGGCCTTGCCTGCGCCGACGAGATATCCGCTGCCCGCGGTGGCGGCGGCCGGTCCGGCGGTGAGCGCTCCCAGACCGACGGCTCCCGCGGCCGCGGTGCCGCCGAGGAATCCGCGCCGCGGGACAGACCGGCTGGGGTGGGGTGATTGCGGCACGGCGGTTCCTCTGATGGCGGTTGGGGTGTCAGCGTGGATTCCTCGGCGGACGGGACGGGTTCGGCGAGCGCCGCGAAGGCCGCGGCGAACACGCCGATGTTGCGGCGCGCGGCCACGCTGTCGCGGTCGGTGAGCCAGGAGAGTGTGAGGCCGTCGAGCGTGGCGGTGACGGTGTGGGCGAGCTCGTGGACGGGCATCGTCCAGCGCAGGGACATGACCTCGGCGAGGTAGCGCAGCCCGTCGGCGACCGCCGACCGGTAGGTCACCCATTGGGCGTGCACGGCCTCGGGATTGTGCCGGATGGCGTGGGTGGCGACCTCGAGCAGCGCCATCTCGCGGGCCGGATCGGTCTCGAGCATCCGGAGGTAGCCGTCCATCGCGGTGGTCAGGACGTCGGCGAGGGTGGCGGCCGGGGCGGCGAGCGCGACCCCGAGCAGCGCGGTGACACGTTCCTGGTCGGTGATGTGCTCGATGACGGCGTCGATCAAGGCATCCCGGGAGGCGAACGCGTAGAACAGCGCGCCCTGCGGCATCCCGGCCTCGGCGACGATCGCGCGGGTGGTCGCCGTGGCCAGGCCGTCGCGCGCGATGACCCGGACCGCGGCGTCGATCAGCTCGGCGCGGCGCTCATCGAGGGTCATCCGTCGCACAGGCCGCCACCTTCGGAGTTGATCGTCTGGTCGACTATGCCTGACCGCGACCGATCCCGTCGAGTGTCGCCGACCGGATCGCCAGCGCCGGATCGCCCACCGCCGGATCGTGACCGCCATCCGATGAGAGGACACGGTGCTGCCCGCTCACCGCCGATTGTCATCTTTATTCCGTTTGTGTCGATTGTCGTTGTGGGGGCGTCTCTCTGAGCTGCCTGCTCGCCTGATTAGGTGCTCTGACCTGCTGGTTTGTCGACAGCAGACAAGGAATCTACGCAACTTGGTTCCGCAGGACGGTGTGGTGGTGATCACTCCCTCGTAGGTTTGCAGGTGCATCTCACACCGCTGACCTGAGGGACTGACGCAATGCACTTCGCCCTACTTCCCGATGTCCGCGCCGCGCGCGATCCCGCCCGGCCCGCCATCGCCGACGATGCCCACACCTACGACAACACGGATTTCCGTGACGCCGTACGCCGAGGCGCCGCGTCGCTGCGGGCGCACGGTGTCGGCCGCGGTGACGTCGTGGCGATCCTGCTGCCCAATACCGCCGACCTGATCCTGACGCTGTTCGCGGCGTGGCGACTCGGTGCCGCGGTGACCCCGATCAATCCGGCGTTGACCACCGACGAGGTCGCTTACCAGGTGGGTGACGCGGCGGCGCGCGTCGTGGTCACCGACCGCACCGACGACGTGGGGGCGCCGGTCGCCGCCGTCGACGATCTGTTCCGCGCGGACGGCGCTGACAACGGCGCTGACACCGAGCCCGACGCACCCGACACAAGCCCCGACGATCTCGCCCTGCTGATCTACACCAGCGGGACCACCGGCCGTCCCAAAGGCGTCTGCCTCGACCACGCCAATCTCAGCGCCCAGTGCGAGATGGTCGTCAAGGCCCTGGGGTTTGGCGCCGACGAGCACAGCCTGCTGATCCTGCCGCTGTTCCATGCCAACGGGATCATCGTCGGCACGCTGTCACCGCTGCTGGCCGGCGGCCAGGCGACGGTCGCGGGGCGGTTCCGGCCCGACACCTTCTTCGACCTGGTGGAAAAGGCCCGGCCCAGCTACTTCTCGGCCGTCCCGACCATCTATTCGATGCTCGCCGACCTGCCCGCCGACGTCAGTCCCGACACCTCGTCGATCCGGTTCGGGATCTGCGGGGCCGCCCCGGCCTCCGTCGAACTGCTGGCGAAGGTCGAGAGCCGGTTCGGGTTCCCGTTGGTCGAGGGGTACGGGCTGTCCGAGTGCACCTGTGTCGCCACGGTGAATCCACCCGCCGGGCCGCAGAAGCCGGGAACCGTCGGTCCCGCGCTGCCCGGCGTGACCATCCGCACCGACGGCCGCCCGGGCGAGCCCGGTGAGGTCCTCATCAGCGGACCGAACGTGATGCGCGGATACCTCAACCGGCCCGAGGAGACCGCGAAGACGCTGACCGATGACGGCTGGTTGCGGACCGGTGACATCGGCGTCCTCGACGCCGACGGCTACCTGACGCTGGTCGACCGGGCCAAGGACATGATCATCCGGGGCGGCGAGAACATCTACCCCAAGGAGATCGAGTCCGTCGTCTACCAGCTTCCCGAGGTCGCCGAGGCGGCCGTCGTCGGCCGCGCCGACGACAAGTACGGCGAGGTGCCGGTGCTCTTTGTCTCGCTGAACTCCGGGCAACACCTGGAACCGGCGCAGATCCTGGCCCACGCGGGTGCGTCGCTCGCGAAATACAAGCTGCCCGTGGAGATCACCATTATCGACGGGCTGCCGAAGAATCCGGTCGGAAAGATTGACAAGCCCACCTTACGGCGGGCCGTCACGACTGCCCGCGCATAGTTCCGATCAGCCACGAAA
>JASGFO010000017.1:0-32883 GCA_047605505.1 Gordonia sp. (in: high G+C Gram-positive bacteria)
GCAAGAAGCTGACCCACCTCGTCGACGGTCGCCGCACCATCATCGACGACCCGCCCTACCGGGTGCACGCGCTCGCCGACTACACCGACCTCGTTGAGGACGTCATCACCGACTACTACCGGTCGATCCCGGAGAACGTCGCCGCCCTGTGGCGGCGATTCGATCTGGTCGACGTGGTCCAGCAGGTCGTCGGGGTGGGCAGCGTCGGCATGCGGGTGTTCCTCGAACTCGCCGAAGAACATCAGAGCGGTGACCCGCTCTTCCTCCAGATCAAGCAGGCCGGGCCGTCGGTCTACGAGCAGTACCTCGAGCCGAGCGTCTACCCGAATCACGGTCAGCGCGTCGTCAACGGGCAACGCCTGATCCAGAGCGCCGCGGACATGTTCCTGGGCTGGACCCGGATCAGGGAGTGGGACTTCTACGTCCGGCAGTTCCGCGACGGCAAGGTCATCCCCGACGGGCCGACGATCGCGTCCCGGCTGCCGGCGTTCGCGACGGCCTGCGGGCATGTGCTGGCCCGCGCCCACGCCCGCAGCGGTGACGCGCGAGCGATCACCGACTATCTGGGAAAGTCGGCGACGGCCGAGGAGTCGGCGGTCCGCTTTGCCCACGCCTACGCCGATCAGACCCAGCGCGATCACGCTCAGTTGGCGGCCGCGGTCGGCGACGGTTCGATCCCGTCGGCCCCGGGATGGCCGTGAGCTGGCCCGGCGCTGCAGGCTACCGGACGGGGGTTGCCTGATCAGAGGTGTGCCCCGATCAGGAATTGCCGTTGAGCGAGCCCTTCACGTCGTTGAGCACCAGCCAGGCGGCTGCGAGCCCTGAGGTGCGGTACCAGATCGCGTCGTCGACCAGGAGGACGCGCTTCCAGGTGGGCGCCCCCATGTCGAGCCAGCGGTCCGAGAGCAGCACCTCCTCGCCGTGTGCCAGCCCGGCCTCGCCGTCGAAACTGACATAGATGAGGTCGGCGTCGGCGTCGGTGAAGGTGGCGTCGGTCACCGGCACCGAATGGGCGTGGCGTTGGACGGCTGGGCGCTGCACGCCGATCTCCTGTAGGAGCCCGCCGGCGAAGGTACCGGTCCCGGCGATGGTCTCGCTGCCCGCGCCGAATCGGACCAGCGACACCTGGCTGTGCGCGGCATCGAGCCGCCGGCCGGTCTTGGTGGCCTCGTCGGCGAACTCGGACAGCAGGCGGGCGGCCTCGCCGCCGCGTCCGACCGCCTTGGCGACCGCGGTGAACCGGGCGCGCCAGTCGTCGGTCGGGATACTCGCCGAGCGGACCGCTCCGAAGGCGCGGCCGGCCGCCGCGGTGGCCGCGGTGGTCAGCACGAGATCGGGTCGGGCGTCGGTGACCGCGGTGGCGTCGGGGGCAGTGCCGATGGTCGGCACCGACGTCAGCTGTCGTCCCAGATAGGCCGGGACGCTGCCCGCCGCGGCGGCGACGGCGGTGACCTTGGTCCCCAGCCCCAGCGCGCACAGGTCGTCGAGGAGGGCCGGTTCGGTGACGACGATGCGTGCGGGATCGGTGCGCGGATCGTTCGCCGCGGTCGGGGCCAGACAGGTCCGATCGACGTTCCGGTCGGCGGAGACGACATTGACCTCGGCGACCCGGGTGGTCGAGGTCGAGATGACCCGGCCGTCGGGAGTCCGCAACTGGGCATCGTCCTGCGCGCACCCGCCCACTGTCAGCGCCGTGACCAGCGCGGCGACCATCAGCGACGACGATCCCCACGGGGTTGGTCTCTGGCCGCCTCGATGCACGAGCACAACCTAGCAGTGCACCCGCGGCTGTCGTGACGCCCCCGGTTGACCAGCGGTGATCGGTGCCACCACAATTGAGTACGACAGTTCGTAGGACCCACTCGGCCGGGCGGGGTTCAAGGGTTTAGGATCGGTAACCAGCGCTCGGTTTGTTCATGTGCCAGCCGGGGGAACGCATCCCGAAAGACCGGTGTGGCAAGAGGAGGATCTGTGACCGCGGTAGACCAGCCCACTACGCAGGTGACGCCAGAGCGTCCGTACCCGGAGCGTTATCAGCCCAAGGGTTCGTTTCTCTACAAGATGCTCACCACCACCGATCACAAGCTGATCGGGATGATGTACATCACCGCCTGCTTTGCGTTCTTCCTGATCGGCGGCCTGATGGCGCTGCTGATGCGTGCCGAGTTGGCACACCCGGGGATGCAGTTCCTCTCGACCGAGCAGTTCAACCAGCTGTTCACCATGCACGGCACCGTGATGCTGCTGATGTACGCGACACCGATCGTCATCGGCTTCGCGAACTTCGTGCTGCCGCTGCAGATCGGCTCGCCCGACGTCGCATTCCCCCGTCTCAACGCGTTCGGCTTCTGGCTGTTCGTGTTCGGCTCCACCATCGCGATCGGCGGCTTCATCACCCCCGGCGGTGCCGCCGACTTCGGCTGGACCGCCTACACCCCGCTGACCGACGCCATCCACTCACCCGGCGTCGGCGCCGACTTCTGGATCATGGGTCTGGGCGTCTCGGGTCTGGGCACCATCCTCGGCGCGGTCAACATGGTCACCACCGTCGTCTGTCTCCGCGCGCCCGGCATGACCATGTTCCGCATGCCGATCTTCACCTGGAACATCCTGGTCACCAGCGTGCTGATCCTGCTGATCTTCCCGCTGCTGACCGCGGCGCTGCTCGGCCTCGAGGTCGACCGGCAGTTCGGCGCGCACCTCTACGATCCCGCCAACGGCGGCGTCATCCTCTGGCAGCACCTGTTCTGGTTCTTCGGCCACCCCGAGGTGTACGTCATCGCGCTGCCGTTCTTCGGCATCGTCTCCGAGGTGTACCCGGTCTTCGCCCGCAAACCGATCTTCGGCTACACGGGCCTGATCTACGCGACCCTCGCCATCGCCGCCCTGTCGGTCGCGGTGTGGGCCCACCACATGTACGTCACCGGCGCGGTCCTGCTGCCGTTCTTCTCCTTCATGACCTTCCTGATCGCGGTGCCGACCGGGGTGAAGTTCTTCAACTGGATAGGCACGATGTGGAAGGGGCACATGACCTTCGAGTCGCCGATGCTCTTCTCCGTCGGCTTCATCGTGACCTTCCTCTTCGGTGGCCTCACCGGTGTGCTGCTGGCCAGTCCGCCGCTGGACTTCCACCTGTCCGACAGCTACTTCGTGGTCGCCCACTTCCACTACGTCCTCTTCGGCACCATCGTGTTCGCCACCTACGCGGGTATCTACTTCTGGTTCCCCAAGATGACCGGCCGCATGCTCGACGAGACCCTCGGCAAGTGGCACTTCTGGATGACCTTCGTCGGCTTCCACATGACGTTCCTGGTGCAGCACTGGCTCGGCAACGAGGGCATGCCCCGCCGCTACGCCGACTACCTGCCGTCGGACGGTTTCACCACGCTCAACATGATCTCCACCACGGGCGCGTTCATCCTCGGCCTCTCGACGCTGCCGTTCCTCTGGAACGTCTTCAAGAGCTACCGCTACGGTGAGGTCGTGACCGTCGACGACCCGTGGGGCTTCAGCAACTCCCTCGAGTGGGCCACCAGCTGCCCGCCGCCGCGGCACAACTTCACCGAGCTGCCGCGGATTCGTTCCGAGCGTCCCGCCTTCGAGCTGCACTACCCGCACATGATCGAGCGGATCCATGCCGAGGCGCACGTCGGAGGCGGCCACGGCGGCGACAAGGACAAGACGCTCGAGCACGCCTGAGCACGCACCAACTCCACACCCTCCGCACCCGGGTCGGTTCCCACCGGTCCGGGTGCGCTGGCGAGTACAGCGATGGGAGTTGCCGACCGTATGAGGCCCACGATGCTGATCACAGTCACCGGCCCGGACAAGCCCGGGGTCACGTCCGTGCTGATGGGGGCGCTGGCCGGGGCGCACGTCATCCTGCTCGACGTCGAGCAGGTCGTCATCCATGATCGCCTCACCCTCGGTGTGCTCATCGAGGTGACCGGCGATCCCGAGCACGTCCAGGACGTCGTCGAACAGGCGATGGACTCGATCGGGATGACCGTCCACGTCGAGGCCGACGCGTCGGGCAACGGGCATCACCCGTCCTCCCACGCCGTGGTCCTGCTGGGCAGTCCGGTGACGGCGCGCGCGTTCTCGGCCGTCGCGGCCGAACTGGCCGGACAGGGCGGCAACATCGACTCGATCCGCGGCGTCGCCGACTATCCGCTGACCGGTCTGGAACTGATGGTCAGCGTCGGCCACGACGACGTCGCCGCCGACGCCGCGCTCCGCAAGGGGCTGGCGGCGGTCGCCGGAAAACATGAGGTGGACATTGCCGTCGAGCGCGGCGGGTTGGCCCGGCGCGCCAAACGGCTCATCGTGTTCGACGTCGATTCGACGCTCATCCAGGGCGAGGTCATCGAGATGCTGGCCGCCCACGCGGGCCGCGAGGCCGAGGTCGCGGCGGTGACCGAGGCCGCGATGCGCGGTGAACTCGACTTCGCCGAATCACTGCACCGGCGGGTCGCCGCGCTGGCCGGCCTGGATGCGTCGGTCCTCGACGAGGTCGCCGCCTCCCTCGAACTGACACCCGGTGCCCGCACGACCATCCGCACCCTGCACCGGCTCGGCTACCATTGCGGGCTCGTATCCGGCGGGTTCCGGCAGGTCATCGACGGCCTCGCCCACGAGCTGGAACTGGACTTCGTCCGCGCCAACACCCTCGAGGTGGTCGACGGCGTCCTCACCGGACGGGTGATCGGGGAGATCGTCGACCGCCCGGGCAAGGCCCGCGCGCTGCGCGCGTTCGCCGAGCAGGCCAAGGTGCCGATGGAGCAGACCGTCGCCGTCGGCGATGGGGCCAACGACATCGACATGCTGTCCGTCGCCGGCCTGGGTATCGCGTTCAACGCCAAGCCGGCGCTGCGTGAGGTGGCCGACGCGGCGCTGAGCCATCCGTTCCTCGACGCGGTGCTGTTCATCCTGGGGGTGACGCGCGACGAGATCGAGGCCGCCGACGCCGCCGACGGGGTGCTGCGGCGCGTGCCGCTGACATGAGCGCCGCCGAGGATGCTCCCGGGGACGCGGGCGCGGCCTTCACCGACTGCTATCGCCGGCTGACCGCGTATCACGGCGATCACGCGGATCCGGCCGATCCGGCGCAGGTCCAGGCCATGCAGATGGTGGTGCGCATCGAGAAGACCGATCCGCCGTCCCGGGTAGGGCTGCTCGTCGCGGCGGCGCGGGCCGTGGCGTTGCTCTGCCTCGACGACCGCTCGGGCGGGGACGGGCCCTGGGCGGCACCGATGGACCGCTGGTGTGACGCCCGCATCCGCAAGATCGCGCGGCGGGCCCGCGGCGGGCAGTGGTCGGCGGCACAGAAGGTGTGGGGGGTGACCGTCGACGCCGGTGGTGCGCAGGCCCGTGCTCTCGTGCCCGGTCGGGTGGGCGCGGTGGACAAACGTATCTCCCGGCTGCAGATCGGTGGCACCGACGTCGAGGGCGTGCTGCCGGCGGCGCCCGCGGGGCCGGGTCTGTGTCTCTGGGTCAATCCGGGACTGGAGATGAGCGTGGGCAAGCTCGCCGCGCAGGTCGGGCACGCGTCGATGCTGGCGGTGCGACTCTACGATGAGGACACGGCGCGGGCGTGGCGCGATGCCGGCTGCCCGCTGGCGGTGTGTCAGGCGTCGGCGACCCGGTGGGAATCGCTGATGGCGGCCGATGCCGCGGGGCGGGCGGTCGCGGTGCGCGACGCGGGGTTCACCGAGATCGCGCCGGGTTCGGTGACGGTGATTGCGGAGGCGCTCGATGAATGACGAATTGCCGACTTGGGCGCAGGGATTGGGGCTCATCGCGCATCCTGAGGGCGGCTGGTACGCCGAGACGTGGCGGTCGGGGCTGACGCTACCGGAGTCGGTGCTGCCGGGCTACGACTCCGCCCGCGTGGCGGGCACCGCGATCTACTTCCTGCTGCGGCCCGGCGAGGAATCGGCCTGGCACGCGGTTCGGGGTGCCGAACTGTGGCTCTACCATCGCGGGGCACCCGTCGAACTCGGCCTGGGCGGTGACGGCGGGGCGCCGGCGGACGAGGAGACCGTGGTCGTCGGACCGGATCTGGAGCGCGGCCACTGTCCGCAGGCGCTCGTGGCGCCCGGACACTGGCAGCGGGCCCGCTGCACCGGCGACGAGGCATCGTTGGTCAGTTGCGTTGTGGTCCCGGGTTCGATTTCGCGGATTTCCGGCTGCTCGGCGAGTGATCCGCCGCCGAGTGTGGCGCGCCCCCCGTCAGCTCCCCGCCACAACCGGGCGATGCGCGGGTGCGAGGTGTTCGAGGGTGCCCAACCATACGTCGCGGTCGGGGGCGATCGAGGCGACGATCACCTCGTCGGCCCGGGCGTGTCCGGCGAACCAGTCGAGGTATTCGCGGACCTCGGCGGGTGTGCCGACGCCGCTGTAGTGCAACATCTCGTCGATCGGGCGTGCCTGCGGCAGCGCGAGGATCGCGTCGGCCTCCGCGTCGGTGAACCTGCGGCCACGCCCGTAGAGGAGATCGACCCGCCGGCGTTTGGCCGCCCGGAACTGCGCCTGGGCGCGGTCGGGGTCGTCGTCGGCGATCACACATGCCCCGGCGATCACATACGGTTCGGCGAGCTGTGCCGACGGGCGGAAACGCTCGCGGTAGAGGGCGACCGCGTCGGTGAGGGCCGCCGGCGCGAAATGCGACGCGAAGCCGTAGGGGAGTCCCAGGGCGGCGGCCAGCTGCGCGCCGAACAATGACGAACCGAGAAGGTAGAGCGGGACGTTTGTCCCCGTACCCGGTGTGGCGGCGACCCCCGGGACGCGGGAATCGCCGGTGAGATAGCCCTGGAGCTCGAGAACATCGTCGCCGAACCGTTCGGCGGCCGAGATGTCGCGGCGCAGAGCGGCGACGGTGTGCTGATCGCCGCCGGGCGCGCGGCCGAGACCCAGATCGATACGGTCCGGATACAGTTCGGCGAGGGTGCCGAACTGCTCGGCGATCGCCAGCGGCGAATGGTTGGGGAGCATCACGCCACCCGCGCCGAGCCGGATCGACGACGTGGCCGCGGCGATGTGCGCGATCAGGACCGCCGGCGCCGACGACGCGATGGCCGCCATGTTGTGGTGCTCGGCGTACCAGATGCGTTCGTAGCCCCAGGATTCGGCGCGCACCGCGAGATCGGTGGAGGCCCGCAGCGATTCGCGGACCGTCTCGGTGCGAGAGACCTGCGCCAGATCGAGAATGGACAAGGGGACAGCCATGTCAGCACCAAGGATTCCGTGCGGCGCGGTATTCCCCGGGGCGTCGGCCGCACCCGGATCGCCTGCGTCGCGGGGCTCAGATGTTCACCACTGCCGTACACCGGCCGAGCACCCGCTTGCCGCGATGCGTCGCGGTCAGTGCCAGCTCGGCCTGCCCGTCGCCGACCTTCTTGACCTTCGCCCCGAAATCCACCGTGGCGAGCTCACCGGCGGGCACGAGGACGGGGCTGGTGAAGCGTGCCCGATATTCGCGCACGGCAGCCGGATCGCCGACGCGGTCACCCAGATAGGACGCGCCCAGGCCCATGGTCAGCATCGCTTGGGCAACAACGGTGTCCAATCCGGCGATCTGGGCGATCTCCTCGCTGAAGTGGATCGGATTGGGATCGCCTGCGACGCCGGAGTAGTGGGCGAGATCGATGCGGGACACCGCGAAGGACTCCGTGGGGAGCTGCTGACCTGCCGTCCACTGTGCCGCGGCCGGATCGGTGGCGGCAAAGCGTCGGGCGTCGACCGCGTCGTGGACCATGTCCGGCGTCGGACCGGGGCTGTCGGCGATGGGGACCCCGGGAGTCACCATCATCACCCGCCGGGCGGCCGTCTCCAGCTCGTCGGCCACCTCGCCTCCACCACCGCCACCGCTGCGCGCGAGCAGTGAGACCCAGACGGTCTGCACAACCTCGCCGTCGGCGCGCACGAACTGTGTCTTGATCACGAACAGGTCCGCGTGATCGGAGGGGCGGAATGAGTCGATGCACCCCACCCGCCAGATCCGGTCGCCCGCATACAGCGGCTGGTGGAAGACATGACGCTGCTCGACGTGCAGCATCTGGGAGAGCGAATAGTTGCCGGGGACCGAGTCGATGATGTCCTTCTGCGCCATCGGACCACCCATGGCCGCGGAGAAGGTCAGCGGTGCCAGCAGCGCCGGATGACCGGCCGCGTGCGCTGCGGCCTCGTCGACGTGCAGGGGACTGGTGTCGTGGACGGTCCGGGCGAAGGTCCGGACCTCCTCCCGGCCGACCTCGTAGAAGTCCTTGGACACGACGGACATACCGACGATGTCGGCGATACTGGCGGGCGTCTCGTCCACGGGTCACTCCTTCTGCGTCGCCGCCCGTCACCCGGGGCGGCCTGTCGATCAGCTCCTGCCAGGTTTCCACGTCGGGCGGTGTGAGCTGCACCCGGCCGACCCCGGGTGCCGCCCGGTGTGCATCGACGACGCCGACATCGGCGGGCCGGGACACGTCTGCCGGACAGCCCGCGGGTCCGCAGACGGTAGGGCACGATAGAGCCCGTGACCGCGAACGATCCCGTTGCCGCCGACCTCGAACCCACCACCGACCCGGACCTCCTCGTCGACTTTCGCGGCGTGCAGCTGGTGCGGGACGGCCATACCCTGGTCGGGCCGCTCGACTGGCAGGTCGAGCTCGATGAACGGTGGGTCATCATCGGTCCCAACGGCGCGGGCAAGACGTCGCTGATGCGGATGGCCGCCGCCGAGCTGCACCCCAGCGTCGGCACCGCATTCGTGCTGGGCGAGGCACTCGGAAAGGTCGAGGTGCGTGAGCTCTCGACCCGGATCGGGGTGGCGAGTGCGGCTCTGGCCGAACGTATCCCGGACTCCGAGGTGGTCTCCGACGTCGTCGTCTCGGCCGGCTATTCGGTGATCGGCCGCTGGCGTGAGAACTACGACGAGCAGGATCGGATGCAGGCCATCGAGTCCCTGGAGTCGATGGGCGCCGAGCATCTCGCGGACCGGGCCTACGGCAGCCTGTCCGAGGGTGAGCGCAAACGTGTTCTCATCGCCCGGGCCCTGATGACCGATCCGGAGCTGCTCCTGCTCGACGAGCCGGCCGCGGGCCTCGACCTGGGCGGCCGCGAGGAACTCGTCGAACGGCTCGCGATCCTCGCCGCCGACCCCGACTCGCCGGCGATCGTGCTGATCACCCACCACGTCGAGGAGATCCCGGCCGGATTCACCCACGCCTTGCTGCTGTCGGAGGGGCAGGTCGTCGTGCAGGGTCTGCTCACCGATGTGCTGACCAGCGCACACCTGTCGGCGGCGTTCCGTCAGCAGATCACCCTGTCCAAGAACGGCGGCCGGTTCTTCGCGCGGCGGCGGCGACGCGCCGGCGGCCACCGGCGCGCCGCGCGTTAATGTCGATTCACCAACTCCGGTGACGAGGAGGTCGACGATGACCGAACACCCCACGACTGTTCCGTTGCGCGATGCCGCGACCGTCGTCCTGCTCCGCGACGGCGAGCAGGGCATCGAGGTGTTTCTGCAACGCCGGGTCGCCCAGATGGCCTTCGCCGGCGGCATGACGGTGTTCCCGGGCGGCGGTGTCGACCCGCGCGACGCCGACGCCGATTTCTCGTGGACCGGCCCCGATGTGTCGTGGTGGGCCGACCATTTCTCCGCGACCCCGGCGCTGGCACGCTCGCTCGTGGCCGCCGCGGTACGCGAGACCTTCGAGGAGTGCGGGGTCCTGCTGGCGAGTGCCGGCGATGCCGGCGTCGTGGGCGCCACCACCGGGTTTGCGGCCGATCGCGCGGCGCTGGTCGACAAGAGCCTGTCGCTGGCCGGGTTCCTGCGCCAACACGACCTGACCCTGCGGGCCGACCTGCTGCGGCCGCTGGCGCGCTGGATCACGCCGGTGACCGAGCCACGCCGCTACGACACCCGGTTCTTCCTCGCGGCGGTGCCCGACGGGCAGACCGCCGACGATGCCACCACCGAGGCCGCCGACGTGTCCTGGCTGACCCCGGCCGCCGCCCTGCGGGCCTGGGAATCCGGCGAGCATTTCCTGCTGCCACCGACGTGGACGCAACTGCGGGAGCTGCTCGCCTACGACACCGTGGCGGCGGCGCTGGCCGCCGAGCGCACGATCCGGCCGTTCCAGCCCGAGGTGGCATCGAGCGGTGCCGGGATCCTCGGCCTGCGATTCGCCGGATACGACGACTACGTCGCCGCCCTCGCCGACGGCCGGCTGGAGCGGCTGCGAGGCGGGAGCTGAGATTCATCGGTGCCGGGGTGGTACGAACGGTCGAATCCGGCCCGGCCTGCGGCGCGGTCGGCCGCCGATCGGTGAGGATGGGCAACATGCACACGCGCTCTGGCCCCTTCGCCGCTGTCGCCGCGGTGATCGCCGTCCTCGTCGGCGGATGCTCGTCGGCCGGCACCGAGGCCACCCCGACGGTCGCGTCGACGTCGATACCGACCGTCACGGTGACCACCACCGTTCCCCCGGTCGCCGCGGCGACGACCACATCGACACCGGTGGTGGTGTTGGGTTCGTCCGGAGGGGTCAACGGCAGCGGGTACGGCACCGAGCGGCCGAGCCTCATCTCGCTGGGGTCGGCCACCAACACGGTCGGCGGCATCGTCTGGGAGTCCTGGGGCGGCCCGACCGCGACCGGAACCGGGGAGCTGGGGATCCGGGCGGTGCCGGCGACGTTGCAGGCCGGAGACCTCGGTGACTGCAACGGGGTGTTGGCCTACCGCACCCTCGCCATCGGCGGCACCCCGCAAGACATCTGCGATTGAGGACCGGCCGCGGGGCACGCTGCGCCTACCCGTCGTCGAGGCGCTCTGCCCACTCGAGCAGCGTGTCCAGCCGGAATGCCTCGTCGTCGATCCCGGCATGGAGGTCGCCGACGGCCGCGAAACGGGCAGGCATCGTCGCGATCGTGAAATCGTCGGACGCCACCTCGTCGATCTCGTCCCAGGTCACCGGAGCCGACACTGTGCCCTGCGGATTCCCGCGTACCGAGTAGGCCGCCGCCATCGTGTGATCGCGGGCGTTCTGGTTGTAGTCGATGAAGCAGGCCGCCGGGTCGCGGTCCTTGCGCCACCAGGTGGTCGTGACGTCGGCGGGGGCGCGGCGCTGGACCTCCGTGGCGAACGCCAGCGCCGCCCGGCGGACGTCGGTGAAGCCCCAGTCGTCGGTGATGCGGACGTAGACGTGCAGTCCGCGCCCACCCGAGGTCTTGGGGTAGCCCCGGATGCCGAGGTCGTCGAGGACCTCGTGGACCACCCCCGCGACGCGGCGGATCCGGGCGACATCGCAGTCGGGCATGGGATCGAGGTCGATGCGCCACTCGTCGGGACATTCGACGTTGCCGCGCCGGGAGTTCCAGGGATGAAACTCGACCGTGGACATCTGCACGGCCCAGATGACCGCGGCAAGCTCGGTGACGCAGAGCTCGTCGGCGGTGCGGCCGTATCGGGGGAAGGAGATCTCGGTGGTCTCGATCCAGTCCGGCGCGCCCGCCGGCAGGCGCTTCTGATGCACCTTGGGACCGCCGGTGCCCTTGGGGTAGCGGTGCACCATGCAGGGCCGGTCGCGGAGCGCGCGGACGATGCCGTCACCCACCGCGAGATAATAGGCGGCAAGATCGAGCTTGGTCTCGCCGCGTTCGGCGAAATAGGTGCGGTCGGGGCTCGACAGCCGGACCGTGCGGTCGCCGACGACGAGTTCGATGGGCTCACCGGCCGAGGCGCTCACAATCACACTGTAGTCTGCGCACATGCCAGAGTTCGTCACGCTCGAAACGTCCGATGACCACCCCGGTGTGGGCACCATCCTGCTCAACCGACCGCCGATGAACGCATTGAACCGGCAGGTGCAGACCGAGCTGGTCGCCGCCGCCGACGCGGCCGCACTCCGTGACGACATCAAGGCGGTCGTCGTCTACGGCGGCCCCAAGGTGCTGGCCGCCGGCGCCGACATCAAGGAGATGAACGACCTCTCCTTCGCCGAGATGAGCAAGGTCGGTGGTCGTCTGCAGCGGGCGCTGGGCGCGGTCTCGGAGATCCCGAAGCCGACCGTCGCCGCGATCACCGGCTACGCGCTCGGCGGCGGTCTGGAGGTCGCGCTGGGCGCCGACTACCGGATTGCCGGCGACAACGCCAAACTCGGGGTGCCCGAGATCCTCCTCGGGGTGATCCCCGGCGGTGGCGGCACCCAGCGGCTGGCGCGGCTGGTGGGGCCGTCGAAGGCCAAGAGCATGATCTTCACCGGACGGTTCGTGAAGGCCGACGAGGCCTTGGCGATCGGGCTGGTCGACGAGGTCGTCGCGCCCGATGAGGTCTATCACGCGGCACTGAGGTGGGCCGGCCAATTCGCCAATGCCGCGTCGTTGGCGCTGGCCGCCGGCAAGAAGGCCGTCGACCAGGGGCTCGGCGTCGATCTGGACACCGGCCTGAAGATCGAGGAACAGCTGTTTGCGAGCCTGTTCGCCACCGAGGATCGGGTGATCGGGATGCAGTCATTCGTGGAGAACGGGCCGGGCAAGGCCGTCTTCACGGGGAAGTGAGGGAGCAGGAGATGACGACCACCGAAGAGCCCAACACCGAAGACCCCAACACCACCGCAGAGCCCACCACCGGCGATCCCGCGCCGAATCCGCACGCAAGTGCCGAGGAGGTCGCCGCGGCGCTCACCGACACCAAGCTCGCGCAGGTCCTCTACCACGACTGGGAGGCCGAAACCTACGACGAGAAGTGGTCGATCAGCTTCGACGAACGCTGCATCGACTACGCGCGCGGCCGGTTCGACAAGGTCACGACCGAGCCGTTGCCCTACGGGCGGGCCATGGAACTGGGCTGCGGGACCGGCTTCTTCCTGCTGAACCTGATGCAGTCGGGGGTGGCCACCACGGGGTCGGTGACCGACCTGTCGCCGGGCATGGTGAAGGTCGCGCTGCGCAATGCCGAGAATCTGGGCCTCGACGTCGACGGTCGGGTGGCCGACGCGGAGAAAATCCCGTACGCCGATGACACCTTTGATCTCGTTGTCGGACACGCGGTTCTGCACCACATCCCGGATGTCGAGCAGTCGCTGCGCGAGGTGCTGCGGGTGCTCAAGCCGGGCGGCCGGTTCCTGTTCGCGGGGGAGCCGTCGACCATTGGTGACTTCTATGCACGGTGGATGAGTCGCGCCACCTGGTTCGCGACGACCAACCTCACCAAGCTCGGGCCGCTGCAGGCCTGGCGGCGTCCGCAGGCCGAACTCGACGAGTCGTCGCGGGCGGCGGCGCTGGAGGCCGTCGTGGACATCCACACCTTCGATCCCGATGAGCTCGCCGGGATCGCCCGGTCGGCCGGCGCTGATCGCGTCGAGACGGCGACCGAGGAACTGGCCGCGGCGATGCTGGGCTGGCCGGTCCGGACGTTCGAGGCTGCGGTGCCACCGGAGAAGCTCGGCTGGGGCTGGGCCGGCTTCGCCTTCGGTGGCTGGAAGCGGATGACCTGGCTCGACGAGAACGTCCTGCGCAAGGTGGTGCCGCCACGCTTCTTCTACAACGTCATCGTGACGGGTGTGAAGCCCACGATGTGAGGCGACCGCTCCGACAAACCACCGAAAATCCAGCGGCTGCCGGGGATATCCCCGGCAGCCGCTGGATTTTCGTTCCGTTTCCGGAGCTTTGGCGCCGACCTCAGTCGGGGAACAGCCAAGAGCTGTGCTTAGGCTTCCCTCAACAGTCAACCTGGTACGTCACTCGCCGGTCACCAGGAACTGTGGCAGGCGTGCCAGCACCGCGGCCATGTTGTACTGCGCCATCGGGGCCTTGCCCTCGACGTCGCGGGTGTAACCGGCATGCGCGACCGACCCCACCCGAGACACTCCGGTGCGGTCGACGCCGGCATGCGTCGACAGTCGGACCAGCTGCCGCGAGTACAGCGGATCGCTGCCGAACACGCCGAGTTCGGCGACACCGTCACCGTCGTTTTTGAGGACGTACGCGCGGCCGCCCTCGGTGAGGTGGAAGTCGTCGGGCTTGTAGTCGAGGTCGTAGCCGCGGTCGCCGCCGAGCCCAGGCGAGCCGTAGAAGACCGCGTCGTCGACGAGGCGGTCGGTCAGCCGCAGCGCCTCCGCGGTCACCAGGGAACCGTAGGAGTGGCCGAAGGCCACCAGGTGCGGCCGGCGATCCGACGCCGCGCGCATCCCGGCGTAGAAGCGGGCGAGGACCGGTGCGGTGTCTCGGGCCTTGCGCTCGGTGGCCACGTGGAAGGCCCCCCGCGCCGTCGAGATCCGGCTCGGCCCATCGAGATTCGGCGTGTCGTAGCCGATCCAGGCGACCGTCGAGACCGATTCGCGTGCGCGTCCGGCGCAGCCGAGCTGGCGCAGTGCCTCCTCGCGCAGCAGGATCGACTCGCCGACCATGCCCTGATAGCGCAGCTCGCCGGTCAGCGAGCGGTTGATCGTCGTCCCCAGGCCGGGGGTGGTGATGCCGAGATGATCGGCGGTGTCGGGATCGCCGACGGCGATCGCAGCATGCCCGCGTTCACCGCTGCGCATGTCCAGCGACACCAGCAGGCGCTTCTCCCGACGGTCGGTGCTGCCGCGCAACTCGCGCTCGAGCTGGCCGATGTCGGCGAGCTTCTGATCGACATACCACTTGCGGGTGTCGTCGGCGGTGAAGGCGCCGCCGAACCGGTTGTCGGCCAGGGTGCGGCCCAGCGCCTCGCTCTCGCCCTGCAACTGCGCCTTGACCTGGGGCAGCAGCGCCCGGTTCGCGCGGTCGCGGTCGACGGCGAGGATGCCGTCGGAGTTGCCGATCCACTCGGGGTGGGCGGTGACCAGGCGCGCCCGCTCGTCGGCGGCCAGGGCCGTCCACCAGGTCGCCCGCACGGCGGGGGAACCATTGAGCTCCTCAGGTTTGGCATCGCTCGCGCTCACCCCCGGAGGATAGCGGTCCGGCGCCGGTCCGCAGGCGTCGATGTGGGAAGCTGGGGGCACCATGGGCTACCGATTCACCCTCGACGACGTCCGCTTTTTGCGCTCCCGCCACGGCGAGGAGGCACTCGAGGAGCTTGCTGCCCTGGCGTTGACGCCGGAGACGATGCTCACCGACGTGGCCGAGGCGCGCAGCCGCTACGCACCACATGATGCCGCCCTCGTCGAGACCGTCACCTGCCGTCGACGCGCGGCCGCACGTCTGCGATTCGGGGCGCGGGGACTGTTCACCGAGGAGGCGCTGCAGCAGGCGACCACGTCGATCGTCGCGGCCCGCCGCGCCGGCGAGATTGCCCGGCGGTTTTCCGGCGCGGTGGTCCACGACGTGACCTGTTCGATCGGCGCCGAACTCGTCGAGCTCGCTGCGCAACCGGGCATCAGTGCCGTTCTCGGCAGCGACCTCGACCGGGTGCGGCTGGCGATGGCCGCGCACAACGTCGCGCCGGGGCCGGGCCGGCCGCCGACGCTGCTCGTGGCCGATGCGCTGGCTCCCACGTCGACCGCCGACGTCGTCCTGGCCGACCCGGGCCGCCGCACCGGCTCGTCCCGGGTATTCCGGCTCGATCAGCTCACCCCGCCCCTGCTCGACGTGCTGATGGTGTATGCGGGCCGCCCGCTCGTCGTCAAATGTGCTCCGGGACTTGATCATCTGCTGTTGCGTGATCGCTTCGGCTTTGTCGGCGAGGTGCAGTTGGTGTCGCTGAACGGCGGCGTCCGGGAGGCCTGCCTGTGGAGTGGGCCGGGCGTCGCCGAACGGCGACGCGCGACCGTGTTGCGCACCGATGCCGCGGGCGGACTCACCGGCTACGAGATCACCGACGAGACCCCGGACACCATCGTCACAGCGGGGGCGCCGGGGGAGTTTCTCATCGACCCCGACGGCGCGGTCGTCCGCGCCGGTCTCGTGCGTCACTATGCCCACCGGCATGGCCTCTGGCAGCTCGACCCGCAGATCGCCTACCTGACCGGGCCGGCGATTCCGGCGGGGGAGCGGGGATTCCGCATCGTCGAGCGGCTGCCGGGGACCGGCGAGAAGGCGCTGCGCAAGGCGCTCGCCGCGCACGACTGCGGCAGCCTGGAGATCTTGGCGCGGGGACTCGACACCGACCCGGACGTCTTGCGGAAGAGACTGCGGCTCAGCGGAACCCAACCGATGGCGCTGGTGTTGACGCGGATCGGGCGCAAGGGCGTCGCCTTTCTCTGCGAGCCGGGTGTCCGCGGGTCCGGGTAGGGCGGGTCCCGCGCCGGGAACTCCCGCCCGGCGTCACCGCCCCGGGATGTTGGCGCGGCTGTCGAAGTAGTAGACCTCGCCGAGGTTGGTGGCGGTGGCGATCTGCCCGCTCCCCGAGACCGAGACCCCGGTGGTGAAACCGACCGCATCCGGCAGTGCGAGGCGTCGCCGGGTGGCCCCGTCGGATGTCGACACCTCGGTCAGCGAGAGTGAGTTCTTGCCCGGATCGCGGACCACCGTCCAGGCGGTGCCCGCCGCGGTGAGCGTGGACAGGCTCACCACGGCAAGGTCGGTGCGTCGCCAGACCCGTTCGGCATGATCACCCCGATCGCGCAGCAACGTCAGCGGGGCACCGAGAACCCCGGTGGGGATGATCAGCCCGTCGGGTGACACCGACATGGTCGCGAAGCCGTACCCGCCGTTGTCGTAGGTCCAGCGGGTCGTGCCGGTCGCGGCGTCGAGCGCCACGATCTGGCCCAGCCGGCTGAATGCGTACACGGTCGCGCCGTCCGCCGACACGGTCGGCGGGCCGATCACCCCGCCGGGAACCCGCGCCTTCCACAGCTCGCGCACCGTGCGCGTACCGTTGACCTCCCCATAGCCGAAACCCCGGATCTCGCTGGCGATCTGGCCGGTCGGCCAGACGTTCAGGAAGAACCGCGACGCGGCGGTGTCCACCGCAGGCGGTGCCGGCACCACACACCGCGGGCCGTTGGTGACGCAGTCCCCGAAGCCGAAGAGCGGGTCGGCCGGATCGGCGTCGGGCCGCAACCGGACCTCGGGGGCGGCGAAGTCGGAGGTCTGCGAGCTCAGCAGCAGGATCTGGCCCTGCGTCGTGACCATCAGCACGATGCCGGGCGCGGCGAACTTGGCCGAGACCGGCACCCCGATCGTCGGCATCCGCCAGCGGATGGCCCCACCGGCGTTGAAGGCGAGCAGCGTCGCCGACTCGCCGATGTAGGGCTGGTCGTACTGATCGGTGAGCAGCGCATTGGAGCTGATGCCGTCGCGCATGTTCTTGCAGAAGTTCTTGCGCCCGTTTTGCGGTGACAGCACGAGGAGGTCACAGCCGGCCGAATTCGATGTGACGCCGACGTTCCCGGCGCCCGAGATGGTCACCGGCGCGGTGACCGTGCCGCCGGTCGGGCGGGTCCAGCTCAGCTCGAGATCGTCCGGGACGCTCGGATAGGCGAAGTTGGAGTTCGCGGCGTTGCCGCCGAAACTCGACCAGCCCGCGCCGGGGATCGACCGCACATCGATGTGCCCATCGGAGCACGACGACAGGACCAGTGCGATCACCGCGGCCGCCACCCCGGCAACCATCGTCGGGACGCGCCGTCGTCGGGCCTGGGGCATGCACACTCCTTGGGCTCTCGGCGGCCGTCCGCGGCGAACGGCCATGCCAACGGTAGAGACTATCGTGTGCCCGATCGCGCACCCGAGGGGCAAGGCCTTCATCTCCCGGCTGTCCCCGCGGGCGCGCCGGGTAGCGTGTGTCGCCATGACGACGATGTGGAACGCCAGCTATCGCTCCCGCCGGCGGGCCGGGCGGCGGCGGGACCCGGCGCAGGTGCGGTTTCTCACCCTCGATTCGCTGCGCTGGGTTCTGCGCAATCGCGCCTACACCCCCTGGTATCTGGTGCGGTACTTCCGTCTCGCGCGATTCCGCCTGGCCAATCCGCACATCGTGCTGCGCGGGATGGTCTTCCTCGGCAAGGACGTCGAAATCCATGCGACGCCGGAGCTGTCGCGGATGGAGATCGGCCGCTGGGTGCACATCGGCGACGGCAACTCGATCCGCGCGCACGAGGGCAGCCTGCGGATCGGCGACAAGGTCGTCTTCGGCTGCAACAACGTCGTCAACTCCTACCTCGACATGGAGATCGGGGCGTCGACGCTGGTCGCCGACTGGTGCTACATCTGCGACTTCGACCACAAGATGGACGACATCACCCTGCCCATCAAGGACCAGGGCATCGTGAAGGGACCCGTGCGCATCGGCCCGGACACCTGGGTCGCCGCGAAGGTCAGCGTCCTGCGCAACACCATCGTCGGCCGCGGCTGCGTGCTGGGTGCGCACTCGGTGGTCAAGGGCGAGATCCCGGACTTCTCGATTGCCGTCGGCGCACCCGCGAAGGTCGTCAAGAACCGCGAACAGGCGTGGGCCGCCGGCGCCGCCCAACGCGCCGAGCTTGAACGCGCGCTCGCCGACATCGAACGCAAGAAGGCCGCCGCGCAGCGCGGGCAGTAGGGGGTGGGGGGTCAGTCGACGGGACTGTTCGGATCCCGCTCCGGCAACGGGCGCAGGGGGATCTCCGGCCGCCCGATCGGTACGCGCACCCGGCGCTTGGCACCGGCATAGACCGTGGCGGTCCGCGCGGCCACATCCGACCACGCGAAATCGGTCGACAACCGCGCCCGCGCCCGACGCGCCCGCGCCGCCGCCTCGGCCGGATGCGACAACGTCCCCCGGACCGCGGCCGCCAGCCCCGCGACGTCGGCCGGCGCGAACGTCAGCCCCGTCGACCCGTCGACCACGGCCTCACCCAGACCTCCCGCCGTCGACGTCACCAGCGGAATCCCGGTCGCGGCGGCCTCCAACGCGACGATGCCGAACGGCTCATACCGGCTCGGCAAGACGATCGCCGCACACCGGTGCATGAGTTCGACCAGACCCGCATGATCGACCGCGCCGAGGAATTCGACCGACCGGCTCACCCGATGGCGGCGCGTCTGCTCGACCAGCCAGTCGAGCTGCGTGCCGTCACCGGCCACCGTCACCGTCGTCCCCGGATGCGTGCGCCGGATCCGCGGCAGCGCCGCGATCAGATCCTGCACGCCCTTCTCGTACTCGAGGCGGCCCGCGAAGAGCAACTCCGGTGGGCCCGCCGCGGGCCGCCGCGGCGCGAACGGCCAGCGATCGACGTCGATCCCGTTGTGGATCACCGTGATCTCCCCCGGCGGATCGAACAGCCGACGCACCTCGTCGCGCATCGACTCCGAGCACGTGATCACCGCGTCGGAGTCATTCGCCAGCCACCACTCCACCGAATGCACCTGCCGATTGATGCGCCCCGACACCCAGCCGCTGTGCCGGCCCGCCTCGGTGGCATGGATCGTCGACACCAACGGGACATCGAAGATCTCGGCCAACGCGACCGCCGCATGCGCGACGATCCAGTCATGGGCGTGCACCACCTCCGGCGTCCAGCCGTCCCGGGTCAGCATCGTCAGCCCCGCGCGCAGAAGACCATGCCCCAGTGCCAGCGCCCACGCCATCATGTCGGTGCCGAAGGCGAACTCGGGCGGATCCTCGGCCACCGCGATCACCCGGACCGCAGACCCCCCCGGCACCGTGCTTGCCCCGACATTCCCGCTCGCCTCGTCAACGCGATCGGTCGTCGGATGGGTCAGCGCATCGCTGCCCGACGGCTGCCGCGAGAGCACCACGACGTCATGGCCGGCCGCGGCCAGATCGACCGCCAGATGCCCGACATGCCGGCCGAGCCCGCCCACCACCACCGGCGGGTACTCCCACGAGACCAGCAGCACCCTCACCGCAGCGGCCCCTGCCTGCGCAACCGGCGGGCATCGAGATCGGCGAACAGGCCATCGGCGCGAGACCAATTGCGGCGCAACATCTCCGCCTGGCCGTCGCGGCCCCGGACCGCGGCGTCCACGATTTCGCGGGTGGCGTGCGCATGCGTGTGCGCGCGCCGCACCGCATACTCGGCGGCGGTGTCCTTGGACACCATGAACGGCCAGTCGCTCGAGCATGTCAAGAGCGTCTCCCGCAGGATCTGATCGGCCACCGGGTGCCGGCCGGTCCCGTCCTGGAGCAGTTTGTCGAGCGCATCCAGCGCGGTCTCGGTGACCTCGGCGTTGAGCTGGACCAGGTGCGCGACCTGCGGACCGTTCCACACCCGCCAATCCTTGCCCGAACCCCACGACGACGCCGGCAGATCGACCGGCGCGCCGACAAATCCGTCCCGCGCCGCCGACGCCAGGGTGCCCACGTCGACACCCGCCTCCGGCAGTCGCCGCAGCACCCGCTCGAGCCAGGCCGGCCCCTCCTGCCACCAATGCCCGAAGAGCTCGGTGTCGAAGGCCGCCACCACCAGCGCGGGCCGGCCGATGCGCTCGGACTCGGTGATCAGGCGACGCCGCACCGTGTCGATGAAGTCCTCGGCATGCTGCTCGACCGCCGCCGCGGCGCGCGCCGGGTCGTAAGGCTTCTTGTCCTGCGCGGCAACGGTTTTCCCGGTGACACGGGCAGGTTTGAGTCCGGTCTCGTGATCATAGGTGTGAAAGTCGCGGTAGGCCGCGTGCCCGGGATAGCCCGATTTCGGCGACCACACGCGGTAGCTGACGGTCAGATCCCGGCCGAAGGCCAGAACGTCGGAGGTGCCCACCGGTCGCGCCAGGCCGGTGTCGCCGTGCAGTGTCGGTCCGTCGACCAGGAAGTGGCCGACCCCGGCGGCCGCGTACTCGGCCTCCATGCCGGGGGTGAAGGCACACTCGGGCGCCCAGATCCCGGCCGGCGTCGAACCCCACCGGGCCCGGGCATCGGCGAGTCCCTCGGTCAGCGACACCTGCCGCAGCCGCGGATGCAGCAGCGGCGCGAACGGATGGGCCAGCGGGCCACCGAGCAGTTCGATCACCCCGGCATCGACCACCGCGCGGATCAGCGCGGCCCCGCCGTGGCGCCAGTGCTGCTCGAAATCGTCGAGAGCCCAGGCGGCACTGCGGTATTCGCGATGCCCGAGGTCGCGGCGGGCAGCGTCGTCCGACGTCGCGGCGGCCACCGCGCGCAGTTGCCAGTCGGCCAGCCACTCGTGCATGGACGCGTCCGCCTGCGGATCGTCGAGCTGGGCGGCGAGCACCGGGGTGATCCCCAGCGAGAGACTGTCGCGGAAGCCGTCGTCGGCGAGGCGGCGGAGCATCGCGAACACCGGCAGATACGACGCCGCCCAGGACTGATAGAGCCATTCCTCGCCGACCGGCCACCGGCCATGGTTGACCAGCCACGGCAGGTGCGAGTGCAGGACCAGCACGAAGCGGCCGGGGACCCCCGAGTGCGTCGACATCAGGCGGGCACCGCGACCGCGAGCAGATCCAGGCTCGCGTCGATGTCCACGCCGGGCGCCGCGGCGTCGAGGACGACGAAGTCGTCGGTGGCGATGGCGGCGACGTCGGCGACCAGCTCGGCCGGCCAGTCGACCCCGGCCAGGGCCCGCTCGATCTGCGCGTCGATCAGCGAGCCGCCCCACTTCTCGTCGAGCCGCGCCAACGCCGGCCCGTGATAGACGCCCAGCATCGCCGACACCCGGAAACCGCCGGCGACCAGCAGATCGGTGAGCTCGGTGGCATCGAGTTCACGGGTGTGGAACGGATTGAGCGGGGTGTCGCGGCCGGGGGAGAAGGTGATGCGGTTGGGCGTGGCGATCAACAGCTCACCGGCCGGGCGCAGCACGCGACGGCATTCGGCGATGAACGCACCCTGATCCCACAGGTGTTCGATGACCTGGAAGTTCACGATGACCTCGACCGCGTCGTCGGACAGCGGCAGATCCACGAGGTTGCCCTGATGGACGACGAGTCCGGGGTAGCGGCGGCGGGTGTGCTCGACGGCGGTGGCGTCGTAGTCGACGCAGGTGACCGACGCCGCGGTGGCGGCGAGCATCGCCGCGCCATAGCCCTCGCCGGACCCGGCCTCCAGTACGTCCCGGCCTGCGCAGCGGTCGACGACGTGGGTGTAGGCGATCTCGTGGCGGCGAAACCAGTAGTTCTCGGCCGGGATGCCGGGCACCGTGCGTTCGCCCGTGAGCGCGAGCTGCTCGTCGGTGTCGAGGGTCTCGAGTGTCCGGTCTCCGTCGGTCATCCCACCGACGATAGTCGGCACCGGTACCGGCGAGTGAGGACGCCGCCGACTCCGGGTGCCGAGACGGCAAAAAGTGAGGTAGTCGGTGTGGGGCGACCTGATCGGAGACGCTAAAGTGAGGAAGACCGTTCACAACTTACCGGGCGGTAAGATGTGAGAACCCGACGCAGGAGGTCGATGAAGACCCATGACAAACATTGTCGTTCTCATCAAGCAGGTGCCCGACAGCGGCTCGGAGCGCAAGCTCAACGACGGTGACTTCACCCTGGATCGTGCCATCGATCCGGTGATCGACGAGATCAACGAGAAGGCCGTCGAGGCCGCCCTCCAGATCAAGGAGGCCGGCGGCGGCGAGGTCACCGTGCTGACCGCCGGTCCCGCGAGCGCCACCGACGCCATCCGCAAGGCACTGTCCATGGGCGCCGACAAGGCCATCCACATCACCGACGACGCGCTGTCCGGCTCCGACGCCGTGCAGACCGCCTACGTCCTCGCGCGCGCACTCGGCACCGTCGAAGGTGTCGAACTGGTCATCGCGGGCAATGAGGCCACCGACGGCCGCGTCGGTGCCGTCCCGGCGATGATCGCCGAATACCTCGAACTCCCGCATCTGACCTCGCTGCGTTCGCTGAGCGTCGACGGCGACACCATCACCGGTGAGCGCGAAACCGACGAGGGCATCTTCAGCCTGGCCGCCGAGCTGCCGGCCATCGTCAGCGTGAACGAGAAGATCAATGAGGCGCGGTTCCCGTCCTTCAAGGGCATCATGGCCGCGAAGAAGAAGCAGATCACACTCCTGAGCCTCGAGGAGATCGAGGTCGAGGGCGACGAGGTCGGTGGCGCCAACGCCGGTTCCGAGGTCACCTCGGTGACGCCGAAGCCGCCGAAGGCCGCCGGTGAACGGGTGGTCGACGAGGGTGACGGCGGCGTGAAGATCGCCGAGTTCCTCGTCGGGCAGAAGATCATCTGAGCCGGTCACCCCTGAACCATCGCCGCCAAACGCACACCTCAATAGGAGAAACACATCATGGCTGAAGTACTCGTTCTCGTGGAGCGGGATACCGAGGGTGGGCTCAAGAAGGTCACCTCCGAGCTGATCACCGCCGCCCGCTCCCTGGGTGAGCCGTCGGCCGTCGTCGTCGGTGCGCCCGGTGGCGCCGACGCGATCGTCGGTGACCTCGCCGCCGCCGGTGCCGAGAAGATCTACGTCGCCGAGTCCGACGACGCAGCCACCGTCCTCATCTCGCCGAAGGTCGACGTACTGGGCGCGCTCGCCGAGTCCGCCGAGCCGGCCGCGATCATCGTCGCCGCCAACACCGACGGCAAGGAGATCGCCGGCCGCCTGGCCGTCCGCCTGGGTTCGGGCGTGCTGACCGACGTCGTCGAGGTCCGCGAGGGCGGCGTCGGCGTGCACTCGATCTTCGGTGGCGCGTTCACCGTCGAGGCACAGGCCAAGGGCGACGTGCCCGTCTTCACCGTGCGTCCCGGCGCGGTCGAGGCCGCCCCGGCCGCCGGCGCGGGTGAGCGCATCGACATCGAGGTCCCCGAGCAGGCCGAGAACGCCGTCAAGATCACCAAGGTCGAGCCCAACGTCGGCGGTGCCCGCCCCGAGCTCACCGAGGCCTCCATCGTCGTCTCCGGCGGTCGCGGTGTCGGATCGGCCGAGAAGTTCTCGGTCGTCGAGGCGCTCGCCGACTCGCTCGGTGCGGCCGTCGGCGCCTCGCGGGCCGCCGTCGACTCCGACTACTACCCGGGTCAGTTCCAGGTTGGTCAGACCGGCAAGACCGTCTCGCCGCAGCTCTACATCGCGCTGGGCATCTCCGGTGCCATCCAGCACCGCGCCGGCATGCAGACCTCGAAGACCATCGTCGCGGTCAACAAGGACGAAGAGGCCCCGATCTTCGAGATCTCCGACTTCGGTGTCGTCGGCGACCTGTTCAACGTCGCCCCGCAGCTGACCGACGAGGTCAACAAGCGCAAGTGACACCCTGCCGGCGTCATGGCCGGCAGGAGTGACTGCACGCAGAACGGTCCCCGTGAGCGGGTCGGTCGGGCACAGTCCCGCCGAGATCCGCCCACAGGGACCGTTGTCGTCCCGGCCGACGACAGCCGGGTTGGGCAGGTGTTCACGCGGGGCCGCGGGAGTTCACCGAAGCGGCCCCGGCCTGACACACCACCGTAGGCGGCGCGACGCCCCGGCTGGCTTTCATTCCGGGCATGGACTCCTTCGTCGTCCCGGCCCAGACCAGCCAGGCCCCGACCACCACCCGGACGACCACGATGCTGGTCGCGGGCCCGCTGCGGGTACTCGTCACCGACGATCCCGCGCACATCGTCGCCGCGCAGCGGCTGCGCTACCGGGTCTTCGCCGACGAGCCGGGCTTCTCCGACGCGATCGGTGACCCGCTCACCCGGACTGACGCCGACCGCTTCGACGCGTACTGCCATCATCTCGTCGTGATCCACGACGACGACGGGATGGTCGGCTGTGCCCGGCTGCTGCCGCCGGACCGCGCGATCGTGGCGGGCGGGTGGTACTCCGACGGCGAGTTCGAGACCGCGGGTCTGTCGGAGATCGCCGCGTCCACTGTCGAGATGGGCCGCGCGTGCGTCGCCGCCGACCACCGGTCCGGGTCGGTCACCGCGCTGATGTGGGCCGCGGTGCTCCAGTACGTCGACGCCGGCGGCCACCGCTACCTGATGGGGTGCGTGTCGATGCCGCTGGGGGCGCCGGTGGGCACCGGCCGGGCCCGCGGTGCCGACCTGCACGGTGTCCGGAATCTCGTGCGCGACAAGCATGCCGCACCGTGGTCGGTGTTCCCGCATGCCTCCTGCCGGGTCGACGGTATCGCCCTGGATCACATCCCGGCCGCCGAGAAGTCGGTGATCCCGCCCCTCCTGCGCGGCTATCTGCGCCTCGGTGCGCAGGTCTGCGGCGAACCCGCGATCGACGAGGTCTTCGACGTCGCGGACTTTCTCACGGTCATCGACCGCGACGGCGCCAACCGCCGCTACCTCGACCGGCTGTGCGGGGCCATCGAACGACTGGGCGGCGGCCGGTGACCGCCGGCCTCGCGCACCCCACCGCGGTTCCCGTGCCGCGCCGCCATCCCTGGTATCCGGTCAGCCCGTGCACCGCGGGCTGTCTCGATCACCGGCACAGCCCGGGCGTCGGCGGATTCCGTCACTGCCTGCGGATCGCGCGGCTGGCGGTGACGGTGGGCTCGGTGGCCGCCGCCGGGGCCGCGGTCGCCGGATTGCCGGTGTGGCTGCGCCGCCGTTACCTGCGGTGGTCGGCGGGTGCGCTGCTGACCGCGCTGGGTGTCGCCGTGCACGTCGACGACCATCGCGGACCACCCGCCGACACCCGGTGCCGTGGCACCCGCGGGGGCCTCATCGTCGCCAACCACATCTCCTACCTGGACGTCCTGGCACTCGCGACGGTCGATCCCGCGCACTTCGTCGCCAAGTCCGAGGTGACCGTGCTGCCGGTGGTCTCGGTGGTGGTGCGGTGGTTCGGGGTGATCGGCGTCGACCGCGGCCGGCTGCGTGGTCTGCCGGCGACGGTGGCGACCGCGGCCGACCGGCTGGCCGCCGACCACTCGGTCGCGGTCTTCCCCGAAGGCACCACCCGCTGCGGTCGCCGCCACCACGCGGCCTGCGGCACCGCCTTCCGGCCCGCGTTCTTCCAGGCCGCCATCGATGCCGGCGCCCCGATCCTGCCGATCCGCCTCGACTTCACCAACAGTGGCGGAATAACCTGTACCGCACCGAGTTTCATCGGCGACGACGGATTCGGCGATACCCTTCGCCGGGTGCTGAGGATGCGTGATCTCACCATCACCGTCCGCGTCCACGAGCCCCTGCCGCCCGCGGCGGACCGACGCGAACTGGCCGCCCGCTGCCACGAACTGATCGTCGGTGGGCACGCGGCCGTGCAGGCCTCGGCCGCCTGACGCCGAACGGGAATTGGTGGCCACCCATCCCGCGTTTATCCTTGGCATCGACATGACCACGCCTGCACCGACCCTCGGGCGCCCACGCCGCGCCATCTACCTCGACCACGCCGCATCCACCGCGATGCACCCGCTGGCCGTCGAGGCGATGGCCGGTGTCCACGCCCATCCGGGGAATGCCTCGTCGCTGCATGGTTCGGGACGCCGGTCGCGGCGGCTCCTGGAGGAGTCCCGGGAGTCGGTCGCCGCCGCCGTCGGTGCCCGGCCGTCGGAGGTGGTCTTCACCGGCGGCGGCACCGAGTCGGACAATCTGGCGGTCAAGGGCATGTATTGGGCGCGACAGGCCGCCGATGGCCGACGGCGGCGGGTGATCATCTCGGCGATCGAGCATCACGCGATCCTCGACGCCGCCCAGTGGCTGGCCGGGCGTGGCGCCGAGCTCGTGGTCCTGCCCGTCGACGCGCAGGGCTTCATCTCGCCCGCCGATCTCGCCGCCGAGCTCGAGGCGCACGCCGAGGAGACCGCCCTGATCTCGCTGATGTGGGCCAACAACGAGGTCGGCACCATCGAGCCGGTCGCCGAGCTGGCCGCGACCGCCGCCCGGTTCGGGGTGCCGATGCACTCCGACGCCATCCAGGCCGTCGGGCACATCCCCGTCGACTTCGGCGCCAGCGGCCTGTCCGCGCTGAGTCTGGCCGCGCACAAGTTCGGCGGCCCACAGGGCGTCGGGGCGTTGCTGCTGGGCCGTGACGTGGCGTGCGAGCCACTCCTGCACGGTGGTGGCCATGAACGCGACGTGCGCTCGGGAACGCCCGACGTGGCCGGCGCGGTGGGCATGGCCGCGGCACTGCGCGCGGCCACCGCGGCCCTGCCCGAGTCGACGGCCACGGTCGCCGTGCTGCGGGATCGGCTCTTCTCGGTGTTGCTCGACGTGCCCGGCACCCACGCCAACGGGCCGCGGGATGCGCGGCGGCTGCCCGGCAACGTCCACGTCAGTTTCGAGGGGTGCGAGGGAGATTCGTTGTTGATGCTGCTCGACGCGCACGGCGTCGAATGCTCCACCGGATCGGCCTGTACCGCCGGTGTCGCGCAGGCGTCGCATGTGCTGCGGGCAATGGGCATGGACGTGGCCGGCGCACGTGGCTCGTTGCGCTTCTCGCTCGCACCGACCACCACTCCCGCCGACATCGAGACCGTCGCCGATGTGATCGGCGAGGTCGTCGAGCGGGCCCGGGTGGCCGGACTGGTGTCGTCACGGGCGGAGGTCCGCTGATGCGGGTACTCGTCGCGATGAGCGGCGGCGTCGACTCCTCGGTCGCGGCCGCCCGGGCCGTTGCCGCGGGCCACGACGTCGTCGGGGTCCACCTCGCCCTTTCCGAGGCGCCCGGCGCGCTGCGGACGGGCTCGCGGGGCTGCTGCTCGCGTGAGGATGCCGCCGACGCGCGCCGAGTGGCCGACGTGCTCGGTATCCCGTTCTACGTGTGGGACTTCGCCGAGCGGTTCCGCGACGACGTGATCGACGAATTCGTCGCCGCCTATGCCGCCGGGCAGACCCCGAATCCGTGCCTGACCTGCAACGAGAAGATCAAGTTCGCCGCCCTCGCCGACAAAGCCCTCGCCCTGGGTTTTGACGCGCTGGCCACCGGACACTACGCGCGGCTCGCCGACGGTCAGTTGCGCCGGGCCGTCGACGAGGACAAGGACCAGTCCTACGTGCTGGCCGTGTTGACCCACGATCAACTCGCGCGGGCGATGTTCCCGGTGGGCGACACCCCGAAGCCCCAGATCCGCGACGAGGCGCAACGACTCGGCCTGACCGTCGCCGCCAAGCCCGACTCCCACGACATCTGCTTCATCCCGAGCGGTGACACCCGCGCCTTCCTCGGCGCGCGCATCGGGGTGCGTCCGGGAGCCGTCGTCGACGCCACCACCGGCGAGCGCCTCGCCGACCACGACGGTGTCCACGGCTTCACCATCGGACAGCGTAAGGGCCTGGGGATCGACGCCCCGGCCGCCGACGGCAAGCCCCGCTACGTCACCGACATCGATCCGGCGTCGGGCACCGTGCGCGTCGGGTCGACCGATCAGCTCGCGGTGTGGTCGATCACCGCCGCCCGCGCGGTGTGGACCTCGGGCCGGGTGCCGGACGGCCCGGTCGACTGCGTGGTACAGGTGCGCGCCCACGGCGGGCTGGCGGCCGCCGTCGCGACACCGATCGAGACGCCGGACGGACCCGGGATCGACATCGCCCTGACCGAGCCGCTGACCGGCGTCGCCAAGGGGCAGGCCGCGGTGCTGTACCTGCCCGACGCGCAGCGCGGTGATCTCGTCCTCGGCTCCGGGCGGATCGCGGCGACCTCGTCGGTGGCCCCGCTCAGCGCGTCGGTGTCCGAGTGAATCGGATGCCGACCGGGGTCGGGACCGGCGCCGGGTCGATGCCCGGCACCGATCCGGCCGCGGCCGCCGCCATCGTCAACGGCGAGCTCGATCTCGCCCACCTGCCCGTCCTGCCCGCACGAGGGATCGGCGCCGACCTCATCGGCCGGATGGCCGCGATCCTCGTCGACCTGCCCATCGACTCGTCCACCTGGGGCTACCGCCTCGGGGCGAAGGGCTCGTCGGTGACCCGCCGGGCCCGCGGTTTCCTGAGCGCCGATCTCGACGCCGTTGAGGAGATCTGGGACGGCGCCGGATTCCTGGGGATGTCGCGTCCGTTCACCGTCACCGCCGCGGGACCGTTCACCCTCGCGGCATCCCTCGAACTACCCAACGGCCACAAGGTGATCCGTGATCGAGGTGCCTGGCGCGACCTCGCCGCCTCCGCGGCCGAGGGGCTCGGCACACTCGTCGGCGACCTGCGGCGGCGCCTGGGCGCGCAGGTCCTCCTACAGCTCGACGAGCCGCTCGTCGGCGCTGTCCTCGACGGCGCGGTGACCCCCCTGACCCGGTTGGATCCGATCGCGCCGCTCCCGGCACCCGAGGTCGCCGACGTGCTCGCGTCGGTGATCGCGCAGGTCGGCGTCCCGGCGATCCTGCGCGGCGGCGCCACCCCCCGGTGGGAACTCGCCGACCGGCTGCCCGGCGTCGCCCAGTCGGTCGACGTACGCACATCGACTCTGCCGACGGCGACCTTCGACGGCATCGGCCGGCTCATCGAGCGCGGCGACGTGCTGGTGGCGGGCGTCCTCGACCCCGCGCGCGTGGGCGCCCCACTCGACACCGAGACCCTCGCACTCCGGGTGGCCGCCGTCACCGACCGGATCGGCCTACCACGAAAAGTCCTGTCCGACAATGTGATCGTGACTCCCACAACGGGTCTCGCGGATGTCTCCGCCGCGTGGGCCACCCGAGTACTGGCCGCGTGCGCGAAGACCGGCGAACTGCTGGCAACGGACCCCGACGCGCTGTAACTCTGCGCTGCTCCGGCAGCGCGTGTGTTTGCCTGGGAAGCACCGCTCTTCGGTCACTGCGTTCCCTGCATCGCGCGCGGCGCAAACAGGCTAGTAGGGCGTGCCTAGCCTTGCGGGCGTAAGTACAGGCGCAGAGCAACGCCACGACAATTATGGCGATCCGCCACCGCTGAGCCTGTACATAGGAATGGATGCGGCAGTAGCCCCAGCCAGCGTGGGCCGCATCACGCTCCCTCGGTGCCGAACATCGTGCCGCAGCGAAACGTCGGGCAGCCGTGCGCGATCACCTCGGTGGTGTCGGGCAGCGCCAACGCGATCTCGCGGACGCGGATCAGGTAGGGATCGTCGTCGTCGAACATGATCGGATGCGGCATGGGATCGAGGGTAGTGCGCCGCTCCGGTGGTGGGCGGTGATCGGCGGGGGCTGTCGGTGCACTCCGATACCCTCGTTGCGTGGCAGAAGAGGTGGAGAATCCGGCGTCGGCGTCCCGCGATGTCCGGGACCAGTGGTCGGAACTCGCCGACGAGATCCGCGATCACCAGTTCCGCTACTACGTCAAGGATGCGCCGATCATCGCCGACGGCGAGTTCGACGCGCTGCTGCGGCGTCTGCAGGACCTCGAGGACGCATACCCGGAGCTCGCAACACCCGACTCGCCGACCAAACTCGTCGGCGGCGGCTTCTCGACGGCGTTCACCCCGGTCGCGCATCTGGAACGAATGCTGTCCCTGGACAATGTTTTCGACGCCGACGAGATGCGGTCGTGGACCACACGCGTCGAGGACGAGGTGGGCGCCGGCACCGCGTATCTGTGTGAGCTGAAGATCGACGGTGTCGCGTTGGCGCTGGTCTATGTCGACGGAATCCTCGATCACGCGGTCACCCGCGGCGACGGACGGACCGGGGAGGACGTCACCCTCAACGCCCGCACCATCGACGACATCCCGGGCCGCCTCACTGCGACCGACGAGTACCCGATCCCGGCCGTGCTCGAGGTACGCGGCGAGGTCTTCTTCCGGCTCGAGGATTTCGCGGCCCTCAACGCCTCGCTGGTTGCCGACGGCAAGGCGCCGTTCGCGAATCCGCGGAACTCGGCGGCGGGCTCTCTCCGGCAGAAGAATCCGCAGGTCACCGCACGCCGGCGGCTGCGGATGCTCTGTCACGGGATCGGGCACACCGAAGGCTGGCGGCCGACGTCGCTGCACGACGCCTACCTCGCGTTGGGGGCCTGGGGACTGCCGGTGTCGACGCACACCACGAAGGTCACCGGTGCGCAGACCATCCTCGACACCATTGATCACTGGGGCGCGCATCGCCACGACGTCGAGCATGAGATCGACGGCATCGTGGTCAAGGTCGACGACGTGACCGAGCAGCGCCGTCTCGGCGCCACCTCCCGCGCCCCGCGGTGGGCGATCGCCTACAAGTACCCGCCCGAGGAGGTCACCACCACATTGCTCGGCATTGAGGTGGGTGTCGGCCGCACCGGTCGGGTCACCCCCTACGCGGTGCTGGCGCCGGTCCTGGTCGCCGGCTCGACGGTGGCGCGGGCGACCCTGCACAACGCGTCCGAGGTCGTGCGCAAGGGTGTGCTGATCGGTGACACCGTCACCATCCGAAAGGCCGGCGATGTGATCCCCGAGGTGCTCGGCCCCGTCGTCGACCTCCGGGACGGCACCGAGACCGCGTTCGTCATGCCCGAGAACTGTCCCGAATGCGGTGCGGCGCTGCGTCCGGAGAAGGACTCCGACGTCGATATCCGCTGCCCCAATCAGCAGTCCTGCCCGGCCCAGTTGCGGGAGCGGCTGTTTCATCTCGCCGGCCGTGGCTCCTTCGACATCGAGGCGCTCGGCTACGAGGCGGCGACTGCCCTGTTGAGCGCGGGGGCGCTGACCAATGAGGGCGATCTGTTCGCGCTGACCGCCGACGACCTGATCAAGACCGATCTGTTCACCACCAAGAGCGGCGCACTCTCGGCGAACGGCAAACGCTTGCTCGCCAACCTCGACAAGGCCAAGACAGTGCCGCTGTGGCGGGTGCTGGTGGGACTGTCCATCCGTCACGTGGGCCCGACCGCGGCACGCGCGCTGGCCACCGAGTTCGGCTCCTTGCAGGCCATCGAGGACGCGAGCGTCGAGGACCTCGCCGGCGTCGAAGGTCTCGGAGCAACCCTCGCGGCCAGCATCCGGGACTGGTTCACCGTCGACTGGCACCGCGAGATCGTCGAGAAGTGGCGTGCCGCAGGTGTTTCCATGGCCGACGAGCGCGACGCGTCGATCCCGCGGACACTCGAGGGCAAGACCATCGTCGTCACCGGATCGCTGCAGGACTTCTCCCGTGACGGCGCCAAGGAGGCGATCCTCGTGCGCGGGGGGAAGGCATCGGGATCGGTGTCGAAGAAGACCGACTACGTGGTGATCGGCGATTCCCCGGGCAGCAAGGCCGCCAAGGCCGAACAACTCGGAGTGCCGATCCTCGACGAGGCCGGCTTCAAACTCCTCCTGGAAACCGGTGAGGGACCAGTGAGCGCGGATGCGGAGGGCAACGAGACCGGTGGCGACGAGAAGGATGGCGACGTCGGTTAGCCTTCTGCCGAGTGATTTCCGCGCCGCGACGTGATGACGGAGTTCGGTGATCAGCCGGGGATCTCGGCTGTGAGGCGACGGACTGCATGGTGGCTATGGATGATTTCTTTTCGCGTAACGGCATGCGGGATGGCGCTGATCTGTCCTCACGAGGCCATGCATTTCACTAGTCGCTCTTAACGCGCTAGACACCACGAGTTGCTCGGGACGTCGACCGGTGGAGTGCAGAAGCTCGTCCACGCCCGTGTCGACGAAGCTGTCAGCGGTGTCCTTCGACGCGATTCGCTCGGGGCCGGAGGGTGAGATCGCGAGTTCCCATCCAGGGGTGCCCGTCTCGAAGCCAGGTTCGTGATGCTGGACGAAGAACACGACGGCGCCCGGACCGATACCGATCGTTACCCGCCGCTAGTAGAAAACGAGCACAGCTCGCTTGAGTGGGCCCCGATTCTCGCCTCTGCGGATTGACGAAAAAGTCGAGGTCGGGGGTTGCATGTGTCACCCTCTCTCGGTATAATCGAATATATAAGCGACGTATGGCAGTACCATCATCGCGAGGGGGGATTCACATGACGGTTGATGCGCCATCAGCGGGCGAGTCGGTTGCCGCGCTGCCGGGACTTGTCGCTGAGTTGCATGACGTGCTGGATCGGATGACCGCCGCCATCGGCGACGGCGATCTCGGCAGGAGTTCCGACGCCGAGGTCATTGCGCTGACACAATCCCTTGAGCGGGCGAATCGTCGAGTGGAAGCGGTGGCGACGCAACCCATTGTGGAAGTCTCGGATCGGGAACTGTTCCGTAAGGCCGGGTATCGGTCATTGCACTGGTTCCTGGTGAAGCATCTGCG
>JASGFO010000018.1:0-32599 GCA_047605505.1 Gordonia sp. (in: high G+C Gram-positive bacteria)
CTCGCCGACCGCTTCATCCACCGCACCGGCCACGGCATCGGCCTGGCGGTGCACGAGGAGCCCTACCTCGTCGCAGGCAACGACCTGCCGCTGCGGCCGGGCATGGCGTTCAGCGTCGAACCGGGCATCTATTTCCCGGGTCACTGGGGTGCCCGCATCGAGGACATCGTCGTCGTCACCGACGACGGCCACGAGTCGCTCAACACCCGCCCCCACGATTTGACGGTGCTCTAGCCGTGCCCGGTACCCCGACGCCGACCGCGGGCAGCATCGTCGTCTTCGGCGGGCGCAGTGAGATCGGGGTCGCGCTCGCGGTGCGCCTGGCCCCCGATCACCGGGTGGTGCTTGCCGCGCGCCGCCCCGACGATCTCGCCGCCGAGGCCGCCGCGCTCCGGGCCGCCGGGGCCACCGCGGTGTCGACGATCGGCTTCGACGCCGACGACACCGCCGCCCACCCCGCGTTGATCGAGCAGATCGTCGACGACCACGGGCCCATCGGGGCCGCGATCGTGGCCTTCGGCATCCTGGGCGATCAGCAACGCGCCGAGAACGACGTCGCACACGCCCTCCAGATCGCGCACACCGACTACCTCGCGCAGATCAGCGTCCTCACACCGTTGGCCACCGCGCTGCGCCGGCAGGGCTCGGGAACCATCATCGTGTTCTCCTCGGTCGCCGGTGTCCGGGTGCGCCGCGCCAATTACGTCTACGGCTCCACCAAGGCCGGGCTCGACGGTTTCGCGTCGGGTCTCGCCGACGCGCTGCACGGCACCGGCGTTCGGCTGCTCCTGGCGCGTCCCGGCTTCGTGATCGGGAACATGACCGCCGAGTTGATGGCCGGCGGCACCCGGCCCGCACCGCTGTCCAGGACCGCCGACGAGGTGGCCGACGCCGTCGCCGCGGCCTACCGTGCGGGCAAGGGCGAGGTGTGGATTCCGTGGCTGCTGCGCCCACTGTTCGTCGTGATGCGGCTGCTGCCCCGGCCGATCTGGCGGCGCCTGCCGCGCTGAACAGCGACCGTCACGCCGCCCTAGTCGTCGGCAACGGCCTCGCCGATCGGCCCATCGGCCTGCGCCCACGGCGACTCCGCGTCAAAGATCAGTCCCATCGGTGCCAGCACCCGCACCACGGTCTCGGCCACTCCCTCGGTCAGGCCGTCGAGCAGGATCCCGCGCGCCCGGGTGAACGTGACCGGGATGCCGATCGCGGCCAGGAACTCGGCCGGCCGGGCCGGGATCCGGGCGCGTTCGACGACGGCTCCCACCAGGACCCGCCCGTCGTCGCGGTCGAACCAGCCGACGCGCGGCGCGCCCGCCGCCACCGCCCCGGAATCCGGGACCGTCGAACCCGGGACCAGATCGGAATCGATGACGACCCGCGCCACCGCGTCAACGTCGGTGATGCCGTGCAGCGCGAGGCCACCGTCGGTGGTGATCTCGAGGAATCCGTCGCCGTGGTCGGCCGCCACCTGCGCGAGTGCCTGGAGGGCATCCGGCCAGATCTGCCCCGCGGGCAACCGGATCCGGGCCGTCACGTCGCCGGCATCGTCGGTGGTGAAGACGCCGGGACACCGCCCGGCGGCGAGGTGGGGGTCGGACATGGTTGCCCAACCTACCCGCCGCGGGCGGCCCCGGGACGCCGCCCGGGCGGCGCGGGGACAAATCGGGTGCTCTGGACGTTCACCCGACATGCGCCTCGTGTCTGTCCTGACCTACCTCGCCGTCGAGATCGGTGTGTTCGTCGCACTGTGTCTGACGCTCGGATTCGGTTGGGCGGTCCTGATCAACCTGGCCGCGGCCCTGGCCGGGTTCGTGATGCTGCGCCGGCAGGGGGCCAAGGTCGTCGGTGAGCTCCGGCGCGCATCCCGCAACGAGACCGCACCCGGCGGTGCCCTCGCCGACGGCGCCCTCGTGGCGGTCGCGACGGTCCTGCTCGTGATCCCCGGCGTCGTGGCGACGGTGCTCGGCATCATTCTGCTCGCCCCGCCCGCCCGTCGCGCGCTGCGTCCGGTGGTCACAGCGTTCGGCGCCCGCACGATCGTCACGCTCGTCGAGCGCAACGGATTGTCGGCCACCGGCACCTACCCCCGCGCCGACGTCATCGACGGCACGGTCGTCGAGCGCAGCGACGGGACGACCCACCTCGCCGACGAGACCCGCTGGTCGGCGACACCGCCCCAGCTCCCGCGGGGGCACTGAGAACCCGATCGGCGAGCACAGGGCAGACTAGACGCTCGTGGCAACCGAACTCCTGCTGGGCGGTGCGGTGTACTCGTCCGGCAACCCCGACGCGACCGCGCTGGCCGTCACCGACGGCGTCGTCGTGTGGGTCGGCACCGACGACGTCGGACGTGCCCTGCACCCCGATGCCACGGTCACCGACCTCCGCGGGCGCTTCGTGGCACCGGCGTTCGTCGATGCGCATGTGCACCTGACGTCGACCGGCCTGGCTCTTGACGGCCTCACCCTGCACGACGCCACCGGGCCCGCGCAGGCCCGCGCCCGGCTGGCCACCGCCCATGCGGCCGGCGCCCCCGGCGAGCTCATCTGGGGCACCGGGTGGGCGGATCACTGCCGCCTGAGCACCGCGGAGATCGACGAGATCGTCGGCGATCGGCCGGTGTATCTCGCCCGGATCGACGAACATTCGGCAGTTGCGTCGAGCGCGCTGCGCCACCGGATCGACGGCGACCTGCCCGAGGTACTCGTCGCCGACGACCACCATCGGGTGCGGGCCGCCGCGCGCGCGCTGATCGGCGCCGACCAGCGCGAACGGCTTCAGCGCCGGGCCCTCGACGCCGCCGTGGCGACCGGTGTCGTCGCCGTCCACGAGAACGGTGGCCCCGACATCTCCGGTGTCGACGATTTCCGGTCGCTCGCCCGGCTCGACCACCCGGTCGCGGTGCGCCGCCTCTGGGGACAGGCCGCCACCGACCCCGACCACGCCCGCGCGCTCCGCGACGAGATGGGCGCCCACGGCCTTGCCGGTGACCTCTTCGTCGACGGCGCGATCGGCTCGCACACCGCCCGGCTGCGGGAACCGTACACGGATGCGCCCGCCGAGCGCGGCCGGGTCTACCTCGACGCCGACACGGTCTACACCCATGTCCGCGCGTGCACGCTCGCCGGCATCCAGGCCGGCTTCCACATCATCGGCGACGCCGCGACCGACGTCGTCGTCGAGGCCTTCGCCGCGGTCGCCGACGACCTCGGCGGGCCCGCACTGGCGCGCTGCGCACATCGGGTCGAGCACGCCGAGATGGTCGACGGTCACGCCGCACGCATCCTGGCCCGTTACGGCGTCATCGCGAGCATGCAACCGCTGTTCGACGCGGCGTGGGGCGGCCCCGACGGCCTCTACGCGAACCGTCTCGGCCACGGCCGCGCCGCGACCCTCAACGATTTCGCCATGCTCGCGAAAACCGGTGTTGCGCTGTCGTTCTCCTCGGATTCGCCGGTGACGCCCATCGACCCCTGGGCCGCCGTCCGCGCAGCCGTGCACCCGCACCTGCCGCAGCACGCGATCTCGGCGCGCGCCGCCTTCGCGGCCGTCACCCGCGGTGGCTGGCGGGCCGGCGGCATCCACGACGGGCTGACCGGGACCCTCGAGCCCGGCGCCCCCGCGCACTACGCGATCTGGGAGGTCGGCGAGTACACGGTCGCCGGCTCGCACGCCGGGGTGCAACGCTGGTCCACCGATCCCCGGTCCCGGGTCCCCGCGCTGCCCGACCTCGCGCCCGGCACCGAACTCCCGCGCTGCGTCCGAACGGTGCGTGCGGGCACACCGATCTTCACCGGATCCACGTGGTGAGGGCGATCCCGACCTGGCTGGTCCGGACCGGCGCCGCGGCCGTGAGTGGTCTGGCGATGGCGTCGGCGTTCCCCCCACGCAATTGGTGGTTCATGGCCGTGGTCTCCCTCGGCCTGCTCTACGCCGCCCTCACCGCGGGGTCGCCCCGCGCGCGGACCGGCGCCTGGACCGGCTTCGTTTTCGGCCTGGGCTTCTTTGTGCCGCTGCTGCCCTGGATCGGTGTCTACGTCGGCCCGCTGCCCTGGCTGGCCCTGTCGGTCGTGTTGGCCGGCTACCTGGCGCTGTTCGGTCTCGCCGCAACCCTGACCACCCGGCTGCCGTTGCCACCGGTGTGGTTTGCCGCGATGTGGGTTCTCGTCGAATGGGCTCGCTCCTCGTTCCCGTTCGGGGGCTTCCCGTGGGGACGGGCCGCGTTCAGCCAGGTCGACGGTCCGCTGCTGCCCCTCGCCTCGGTGCTCGGAGCGCCGGGTGTCTCCGGGGCGGTCGCCCTGTTCGGCGCCGCCGTCGCGTGGCTGGTTCACATCGGCGTGGACCGGGTGCGCGGCCGTGGTCCGGCCGAGGGTTGGGTGCGGCCGACCGCCCTGGCGGTCGTCCTCGCGCTCGTCGGGCCGGTCACCGCGATCGCCCTGACCCCCGACACCCTCGACCGCAATGTGGCGAGCGCATCGACACCGGTCGCGGCCGTCCAGGGCAATGTGCCGCGCCTCGGTCTGGACTTCAATGCCCAACGTCGCGCGGTCCTCGACAACCATGTTCGGGTGACGACGACCCTCGCCCACGAGATCAGCGGCCACCAGATCGAGCAACCCGCCTTCGTGGCGTGGCCCGAGAACGCCTCCGACATCGATCCGCTCCTCAACGACGATGCCGCGGCCGAGATCACCGCGGCCGCCAAGGCCGTGGGGGCGCCGATTCTCGTCGGTACCCTGCTGCGCGATCCCGACGGGCGGCCCACCAACACCGTGCTGGTCTGGGACGGCGAGCATGGGCCGATCGCCCGGTACGACAAGCACATCGTGCAACCGTTCGGCGAGTATCTGCCCTGGCGGTCCTTCTTCCGGTGGTTCTCCTCCTACGCCGATCTGGCCGGGGACATCCGGCCGGGCACCGGTCCGTCCGTTCTGCCGGTGCCGGGCCGCTTCGGTGAGGTGACCGTCGGGGTGGCGACCTGCTGGGAGGTCGCCTTCGACCGGGCGGCTCGCTCAGCGGTCGACGACGGCGCCCAAATCCTCTACGTGCCGACCAACAACGCAACCTTCGGTCACACCGACATGACCTATCAGCAGCTGGCGATGTCGCAGTTCCGGGCCGTCGAACACGGACGGGCGGTGATCGTCGTCGCCACCTCCGGGGTCAGTGCGCTGGTCGAGCCCGATGGCTCGATCACCCAGGAATCCGGGATCTTCACCCCCGCGATCCTGCGCAGCCGGATGCCGCTGCACGCCACGACCACCCTGGCGACGCGGTTCGGGCCGTGGCCGGAACGACTGATCGTACTCGCCGCAGTGGGTGCGCTTTTGTCCGCGGTGGCCACGCGTACTAGGTTCACTCAGAGGTTCACGAGCTGGTTCACGAGCTGGTTCACGGGCCGCCGCGGCGGGGCGTGCCCGGCCGACACCGTGGCCGGGGAGACGACCGCGGGTGGCGAGGCCGCTGACCCGGACATCAGAGACACCGAGGGCGCAGACCGCTCGGCCACAGTCGACAATCAACAGGAATCGGAGGAGTTCGCCGGTGACGAACAGTGAGGGCTCGGTGGTTGCCGCCGATGGTTCGGGTGCGCTGGTCGTCATCCCGACCTTCAACGAGCGGGAGAATCTGCCGCTCATCGTGGCGCGGCTGCGCCGCGCGCTCGGCGGCGTGGGCATCCTCGTCGTCGACGACTCAAGCCCCGACGGGACCGGTGCGGTCGCCGACGCACTCGCTGCCGACGACGCCGCCCTCCACGTGCTGCATCGTGTCGAGAAGGACGGCCTCGGCAAGGCCTACCTCGCCGGTTTCGCGTGGGGACTGGCCCGTGACTACGAGGTCCTCGTCGAGATGGATGCCGACGGCAGCCACGCGCCCGAACAGTTGCCGTCGCTGCTCGCGACCATCAACGACGGCGCCGACCTCGTCATCGGATCCCGCTACGTGACCGGCGGCAAGCTCGTCAACTGGCCCCGCCGGCGGCAGCTGCTGTCCCTGGGTGCCAACACCTATGCGCGACTCGCGCTCGGTGCCGGTATCCACGACATCACCGCGGGCTACCGGGCGTACCGCCGGGCGGTGCTGGAGAAGATCAACCTCGACACCATCGAGTCCGCGGGCTACTGCTTCCAGATCGATCTGGCCTGGCGCGCGGTCCGGGCCGGCTTCGTGGTGCGGGAGGTGCCGATCACCTTCACCGAACGCGAGATCGGCGTCTCCAAGATGAGTGGGGGAGTGATCTCCGAATCATTCCTGATGGTGGCGCGCTGGGGTCTGCAGCATCGGCTGGATCAGATGGGACACCTCCGACGGTAGGAACTCGTGCCGTCTCGTCGGGGAAATCCCCGGGCGAGACCTCGCGCGTTCCCGTCGATTCAGTTCCCGAGGCCGCGTCGCCGCTGCTTGAGCAGCTCCAGACGCTCGTTGAGCAAGACCTCGAGCTCCTCCTCGCTGCGACGCTCCAGGAGCATGTCCCAGTGCGTGCGCGGCGGCTTGCCCTTCTTCTCCTCGGGCTCGGCGCCCTCGAGGATCGTGCCCTCCATGCCGTTCTTGCACGGCCACTTCGACGGCACCTCGGCGTCGTCGGCAAACGGGACATCGAAGATCTCGCCGTTGTCGGTGCGGTACTGCACGATCCGCCGCGGTGCGAGATCGTGATCGCGGTCGGTCTCGTAGCTCACCGAACCGAGGCGACTGCCCCGGAGTACTCGATCTGCCATGTTGCCTTCCTCCCGGCCTCATGCTGGACACCAGGCCTACTGTGAACGGATCCATACTACGCTGCCGGCCGGAGGTGCTGCCCGCCCCAGGTGACGCCTGACCCGGTAGCGTCGTCGTCGTGGAGACAACCCGGCGACAACGTGGCTATGCGTGCGCGTGGTGTGGGTCGGCGATGGTGGACTCGAAGACAGGTCGCCGCCGCAAATACTGCAAGCGGTCCTGCCGACAACGTGCCTATGAACAGAGAGCGTCGTTGACCGGGTCGACCATTCCCGGCGACGCGGTGATCCTCTCGCCCGCCGACGTTGCCGACTTCGGTGACCGCATGTTCGCCCTGCGCTGCGCCGCCGAGGATCTCGCCACGGCGGTCGGTGAAGCCGCTGATCACGCAACGCTTGCCGGCCTCACCGACACCCTGATGATGCTTGCCCACGACGCCGAGCGGCTCCGCTGATGTCCGACGCGATCCCGAATGCCTCGGAGGACGATTCCCGGCGCCCGGCCCGCCGCCCGGAGGCTTCGCCGGGCGCCGGTGTCCTCGCCCGGGTCGATGCCCACCCGGTGGCGCTGCGCGCGGTCCGGGCCGCCCGCACACTGGTGCCGTCGACGCCGCCGCAGATCTCGGCCGGCCGTGCGTCGAGCCGGCTCGCGCACCTGATCGCGCAGTCGAGACCCGAGCAGGAGAGTGCGTCGCGAGAGCTGGGGCTGACCGCGGTGGCGCTGTGGCAGGCGGTGATCCGTCGCGAGCGGCCACCGACCGACCCGGTGCCGGCGACGATCCTGTTCACCGATCTCGTCGCCTTCTCGACGTGGGCGCTGGCCGCCGGTGACGATCAGGTGCTGCGGTTGCTGCGGGAGGTCAACGCCGCCACCGCAGAGGTGGTCACCCGGCACGGCGGCCGCACGATCAAACATCTCGGCGACGGGGTGATGGCGGTGTTCGGTGACCCGGCCGAGGCGGTGGCGGCCGGGTATGAGGCGATCTGCGCGGTCAGCGCACTCACCGTCGACGGGTACCGCCCCCAGCTGCGCGCGGGACTGCACACCGGCACCCCGCGAGCCGTCGGCGATGACTTCCTGGGCGTCGACGTCAACATCGCCGCGCGGGTCGCCGCGGCCGCGAAGGGCGGTGAGCTGCTGGTCAGCGACGTCACCCTGGCCGACCTCGACCCCGACCGCTATACGCGGCGCCGGCGCCGCCGATTCCGGGCAAAAGGGGTGCCGCGGGAGCTGACGGTGTCGGCGATCGTGCCGCGTTACGACGACAGGTCCCCCGACTGACCGCGGGGTTGGCGTCATGTGCGCCCAAATCTCTGTGCACCGTCATCGTCGGGGTGTACAAAGGACGTCAACCATCCGCCGACGCCGGACCGCGCCGGTCGCCGGACTGTGCCGTATACCACCGTGACTGTCTTTGGGGGACGCCTGTGACCATCAACAGCAAGCAGCAGCAGATGCTCGACTTCGAGACCAGTTGGTATTCGCTGGGCGGTGGCTCGTCCCGAGAGATCACCGAGCAGTTCGGCCTGTCCGACCGCGACTTCTTCACCGAGGTGAAGGAGCTCGTCGACGCCGACCCCCCGTCGACGCTGACGAGCTCGGAGCTGCGCCGGATGCGTGAGGTGATCCGGCGCCGGCTGTGGATGGCTCGCTGATGTGGCTGACCCCCCGGGCGGTGGATTCGCCGATGACGAGCTCGAGGAGTTCTACCGACAGATCGAGATCCGCACCGCGCTGACCCCGCAACGCCGCCGCGGCAGCACCTCCCGACACCGCGCCTGTCCGACACCGGGCAAGGAGGCGTTCCGGTCGGAGGGCGCCGCGCGCGGCGGCATCGACCGGATTCGCCAATCCGGTCGCGCCGCGCCGAACCTTCGGTGGTATCGCTGTGACTGCGGCAGCTGGCACATCACCAGCAGTCCGCCGCGCGACGAGGAGCAGTGGCGACCGGGTCGGCGTCGGCGACGGCGGTGACCTCGGGGCCCGGCGGCGGTCAAGGGCCATGATGCGCAGGGGTGTGGTGGTCAGGGGTGTGGCCGGGAGGCCGGGAGGGCCCGCCGCGGCCGCAGCGCGTCGAGCATCCACGCGTAGATGACGTCGTTGTTGAGCAGGGTGAAGTGGTTCGCCCCGCCCAGGTGCATGCCGTCCTCGGCGCGAAAGCCCAGGTGGCGTGACCGGTTGAAGCCGCGGCCGCTGGGGGTCAGGACCAGCCCGTCGCCGACGATCAGACCGACCGGATGGTCGGGGTTGCGGGTGATCGTGGCGGTCACGAACAGGTGCCGCGCCGATGCCAGGAGGTCCACGTCGATGCCGCGGCCCTGCCAGGGGCCGTCGGGGTCACGCAGCGGCACGCCGTCGGGCACGATCGTCCCGTGGAACAGGTCGCGCACCCCGGCGCTGCGACGGCGCAGCAGTTCGCCGAACGGCCGCGTCACGGTCAGCACCCGCAGCACCGCCGACGCGACGTGGACACCGCGGGCCAGCGGCGCACCCAGATGCGGTGATCCGAGGCTGACCGTCTCGCCGACCAACGGCACCCAGGGTGCATGGTCGAGCGCGCCGGTGTGGCAGGCGCTGCGGATGACGAGCCCGCCCATCGAATGCCCGATGAGGGTCAGACGTCGCACCGGCACGGGCCACTGCATGGTCAGCGCGGTCAGCGCCCGGGCCAGGGTGCGCCCGTTCTCGGCGATGGTCTTGCCGGTGTTGTAGCGGATCGCCACCTCGGTGGCGCCGATGTCGGCGGCCAGCCGGGACCCGTAGGTGGGGCGTCGACCGGGATTGCCCCAGGAATGCTCGGTCTCCATCAGCCCGTGCAGGAAGACCACGACGTGATCGGTGGCGGCCGGGTAGGCACGGGCGAGGTCGGCCGGGCGAAGCGGGACCGGGGCACCGTCGACGCGCACGGCCAACTCGGGCGCCAACGGCGAGCCCTCGGCGGCGAGTGCGTCGCCGATGAGGCCGTCCAGGACACCGATGACCGCGGCGCCGGCCGCGGTCTGTGTCGGCGGCCGCCGCGTTTCGGGCAGGCTGTCGGCGACGAGGGCCGCCGATTCGAGGACCCCGGTGATCGTGGAGTAGACCGACTCGCTGATCGCGTCGTGCAGGACCCGTACCGGCACGCTCGGCCGTCCGAGGGTTGCCTTGAGGACGCCGAAGACCGTCGCCGAGACGGCCCGGTGGACCTGCGCGACGCCGATGGTGGCCTTGGACAACTCGAGCAGACCGAGGTGGGCGAGTGCCCGGACCTCACCGGCGTCGTCCCGATGGCGCGGAGCAGGTGGCGTCATGACATTTGAGTGTACATATGTGCACTGGAATTGGCCAGGTGCGTGCTCGTGACCTGGTGTGCACGCCAGGTCCCACGGCGCCCCGGATGTCGGTGGCGCCCATGCCTGACCATCGTCACGGCCAGTCACCAATAGTCAGCGCACGACCGCGGCCACGCGTGGTTACATCGGGAGATGAGCGAAGAACCCGTCTACGCCGACGATCTCGTCGTCGGCGCCCGCTGGGAGCTGGGCACCTACGAGGTCACCGAGTCGGCGATCGTCGGCTTCGCCGCCGACTGGGATCCGCAATGGTTCCACGTCGATGCGCCGGCGGCGGCGGAACGGAGTCCGTTCGGCGGCGTGATCGCCAGCGGTCTGCATTCCCTGGCGATCCTGCAGCGGTTGAGCGTCCTCGGGGCAGTCGGTCGCTGGGCGGTCATCGCGGGCCGCCGGATGACCAACATCGAGTTCCGGGCGCCGGTGCGCCCGGGCGACGTGCTCGATGGCTGGCTGGTGGTCGAGGCCATCGAGGTCGGGCAGGGTCGTGCGCTGATCACCTACAGCTGCGGCCTGGTCAATCGGTCGGGCCGGCTGGTCCTGCGCGCCGACGTCGAGGCGTACGTGCGGACCCGGCCACTACCATCGTCGGCGTGACCCGCACACCCGATCAACAGCGCCTCGCCGATCTGCGCGTGCTCCGGCGCATCCGGGACCGGATGGACCGCGACTACGCCCAGCCACTCGACGTCGCCGCCCTCGCCGCGGACGCGAACCTGTCGGCGGGTCACCTGTCCCGCGAGTTCAAACGCGCCTTCGGCGAGTCGCCGTACTCCTACCTGATGACCCGCCGGATCGAGCGTGCCATGACCCTGCTGCGCCGCGGCGACCGCAGCGTCACCGAGGTCTGCTTCGAGGTCGGGTGTTCGTCGCTGGGCACGTTCAGTACTCGTTTTCACGAGCTGGTCGGCATGCCGCCAAGCGAGTTCCGCCGACGGGCCGCGGCCGCCGACGCCGCGATCACGATCGACGGTATCCCCGCCTGCCTCGCCAAACAGGTCACGAAACCGGTCAGGAATCGAGAAGCCGCGGGCCGATCACGCCGATAACGTGGCCGTCATGACCGTCACCATCGCCTACGCCTTCCTGCCCCACACCGATCCCGACGCCGCCCTGGCGTTCTACCGCGACCTCCTCGGCTTCGAGTTGCGCAAGGACGTCGGCTACAACGGCATGCGCTGGCTCACCGTCGGCCCGCCCGATCAGCCGGAGACCGCGATCGTGCTCACGCCGCCCGCGGTCGAACCCGGACTCACCGACGCCGAGCGTCAGACCATCCTGGAACTGATCGCCAAGGGCAGCTATGGTGCACTGACCCTGGCCACCGACGATCTCGACGGACTCTTCGAGACGCTGCAGGCGGCCGGCGCCGACGTCGTGCAAGAGCCGATGGATCAGCCCTACGGAGTGCGCGACTGCGCCTTCCGCGATCCCACCGGCAACCTGCTGCGCATCAACCAGAAGCCGAAACCGGAGGCCTGATGACCGTCCACCCCGCCGACACCCACGACTCGATCCAGGTGACCGGGGCGCGGGAGAACAACCTCAAGGGCGTCGACGTCACCCTCCCCAAACGTCGCCTCACGGTGTTCACCGGCGTCTCGGGTTCCGGGAAGTCCTCGCTGGTCTTCGGCACGATCGCGGCCGAATCCCAGCGGATGATCAACGAGACCTACAGCGCGTTCGTGCAGGGATTCATGCCGTCGCCGGCCCGCCCCGACGTCGACGTGCTGGCGGGGCTGACCACCGCGATCATCGTCGACCAGGAACGGATGGGTGCCAATCCGCGGTCCACCGTCGGCACCGCGACCGACGCCAACGCCCTCCTCCGGATCCTGTTCAGCCGCTTCGGCAAGCCGTATGTCGGTCCGCCGCAGGCCTTCTCGTTCAACGTGGCCTCGGCGAGCGGCGCCGGGGCGGTCACGATCGAGCGCGGCGGCCGCACCACCAAGGAGCGCCGCGAGTTCAGCATCCTCGGCGGAATGTGTCCGCGCTGCGAGGGGCGGGGAGCGGTCTCCGATGTCGATCTCACGGCCCTCTACGACGAGAACAAGTCCCTCAACGAGGGGGCGCTGACCATCCCCGGGTACACGATGGACGGCTGGTACGGGCGCATCTTCCGGGGCTGCGGCTATTTCGATCCGGACACGCCGATCAAGGAGTTCACCACACGCCAGCTCGACGATCTGCTGTACAAGGAACCCACCCGGATCAAGGTCGAGGGCGTCAATGTCACCTATGAGGGGCTGATCCCGAAAATCAGCAAGTCGATGCTGGCCAAGGACCGCGAGGCCATGCAGCCGCATATCCGGGCGTTCGTGGACCGGGCGATCACCTTCGCCACCTGCCCCGACTGCGGGGGCACCCGGCTCACCGAGGCCGCGCGATCGGCCACGATCGCGGGGATCAGCATCGCCGATGCCTGTGCCATGCAGATCACCGACCTCGCCGCGTGGGTCGCCGCGCTCGACGAGCCGTCGGCCGGACCGTTGCTGACCTCGCTGTCGGAGCTGCTGGACTCCTTCGTCGAGATCGGCCTGGGCTACCTGTCGCTGGACCGCCCCTCGGGCACCCTGTCCGGCGGAGAATCGCAGCGCACCAAGCTGATCCGGCATCTGGGTTCCGCCCTCACCGACGTCACCTATGTCTTCGACGAGCCAACGATCGGTCTGCACCCGCACGACATCGCCCGGATGAACGATCTCCTGCTTGCCCTGCGCGACAAGGGCAACACGGTCCTCGTCGTCGAACACAAGCCGGAGGCCATCGCGATCGCCGACCACGTCGTCGACCTCGGTCCCGGCGCGGGATCGGCGGGCGGCGAGATCGTCTTCGCGGGCACCGTCGAGGGGCTGCGCAGCGCCGACACGGTCACCGGACGGCACCTCGACGACCGCACCGCGGTCAAGGACTCCGTACGGAAGGCCACGGGCACCTTGGCGGTCCGCGGAGCCACCACCCACAATCTCCGCGACGTCGACGTCGACATCCCGCTGGGCGTGCTCGTGGTGCTCACCGGCGTCGCGGGATCGGGCAAGAGCTCCCTGATCACCGGTTCGGTCGCCGGGCGGGACGGCGTGGTGACCATCGACCAGCGCGCGATCAAGGGATCGCGGCGCTCCAACCCGGCCACCTACACCGACCTGCTGGAACCCATCCGCAAGGCCTTCGCCAAGGCGAACGGCGTCAAGCCTGCGCTGTTCTCGGCCAACTCGGAGGGCGCCTGCCCGGGCTGCAAGGGCGCCGGCGTGATCTACTCCGATCTCGCGATCATGGCCGGCACAGCGACGGTGTGCGAGGTCTGCGAGGGCAAACGCTTTGCTGCCGAGGTCCTCGCCTACACCTTCGGCGACGTCAACATCGACGAGGTGCTCGCCATGCCGGTGGCGGAGGCCGCGGCCTTCTTCGGGTCGGGACCGGCGAGAATCCCCGCCGCACACAAGATTCTGACCCGACTCGCCGACGTCGGCCTGGGCTATCTGAGGATTGGGCAGCCCTTGACGACGCTGTCGGGCGGGGAACGGCAACGCCTCAAACTGGCCGCGCAGATGGGCGACAAGGGCGACATCTACGTCCTCGACGAGCCGACCACGGGCCTGCACCTCGCCGACGTCGAGCAGTTGCTGACACTGCTGGACCGGCTCGTCGACGGCGGCACGTCGGTCATCGTCATCGAGCACCACCAGGCCGTGATGGCCCACGCGGACTGGATCATCGACCTCGGCCCGGGCGCGGGCCACGACGGCGGACGGATCGTCTTCGAAGGGACCCCCGCGGACCTGGTCGCCGATGCCGGCACCCTCACGGGCAAACACCTCGCGGAGTACGTGGCGGTCGCCGGCGGCTGAGGCGGCACACCCGGCCAGCTACCCCGCGTCGAGGATCGTGATCTCGAAGATCAGCGTGTCGCCGGGCTCGATCCCCGCGCTCGGCTCACCCTGGGTGTAGCCGTCGGCGGGTGCCACCGCGACCAGCACCGACGAACCGACCTTCTGTCCGGCGATGCCCTTGGTGAAGCCGGGGATCACGCCGTCCAGCGGGAAGGACGCCGGCTCACCGCCCTGGTAGCTGCTGTCGAAGGGCTGCCCGTCGCGGCCGTTGACGCCCAGGTAGTGGACCTCGACGGTCGCGGTGGACGGCACGACGGGCCCGGTGCCCGCCTTGAGGACATGGACCTCGGTGGTGGTCACCGTGAACGGGGTGCTCACCTGAATCCGCGGCACCACATTCGGGCGGTTGGCCAACGTGACCGCGACCGAGCCGGTCGCACCGTCGAACCTCGTCGGCTCGCCGGGGTAGTCGGCCGGATTGAGGGTGGCCGGGCTGGTGACCGTGGGGGTGGTGATCGTGAGCGAGCCGAGATCGCCGAGGGTGGTCGACCCCGACCCGTCGCCGTCGTCGGACGATCCGCACGCGCTCACCACGATCGCCAATACACCGCCGAGCGCTGCCAGCACCACCGAAGACCTTCGCATGGTCCCCGAGGCTACCTGCCTGCCCCTCGCGCGCGGTCACCATGTTCCCGCGCATGTCGGCACGCGCGGTCAGCGCATCGGTGCGGGCGACAACACGAGATCGGCGAGTTGCGCGATCTCGGCCGGGCTCCGGGGCGAGACCACCATCATCGTCACCCCGGCCCGTTCCCACAGCGTGACCTGCTCGCGGACGTACTCGACGTCACCGATGATCGCGGAATCGTCGACCACCTCATCGGGGATGATCGCGGCCGCCTCCTGCTTGCGCCCGGACCGGAACAGGGCGGTCACCTCGTCGACGACGTCGGCGTACCCCATCCGGCGGTAGACGTCGGCATGGAAGTTCGTGTCCTCGCTGCCCATGCCGCCCATGTAGAGCGCCAGCGAGGGTTTGATGGCCGCCCGGGTGGCGGCCGGATCGTCGGTGACGACGATCTGCGCGGTCGCGCACACCTCGAAGTCCGCGCGCGACCGCCGCGCCCCGGGCCGCGCGAAGCCCTCGTCGAGCCAGGCGTTGTAGACCTCGGCCATGCGCGGGGTGTAGAACAGCGGCAGCCAGCCGTCGGCGATCTCGGCGGCGAGGGCCACGTTCTTGGGTCCTTCGGCACCCAGCATCACGGGGATGTCGGCGCGCAGCGGATGGGTGATCGGCTTGAGCGGTTTGCCCAGTCCGCTCGCGTCCGGGCCGGTGTAGGGCAGCCGATAGTGCGGACCGGCGCTGGTCACGGGTGCCTCGCGGGCCCACACCTGCCGCATGATGTCGAGGTACTCGCGGGTGCGGGCCAGGGGTTTGGGGAAGCGTTGCCCGTACCAGCCCTCCACCACCTGCGGCCCGGACACCCCGAGCCCGACGATGTGGCGGCCACCGGAGAGGTGATCGAGCGTCAGCGCCGCCATCGCGCAGGCGGTGGGCGTGCGTGCCGACAGTTGCAGCACCGAAGTGCCCAACCGGACCCGCTCGGTGGCCGAGCCGTACCAGGCCAGCGGTGTGTAGGCGTCGGATCCCCAGGCCTCGGCGGTGAAGACCGCGTCGAAACCGGCGGCCTCCGCCGCGATCACCAGCTCCTGGTGATTCGGTACGGGCGCGGCGCCCCAGTAGCCCAGTTGCAGTCCCAGTTTCACGCGGCATCATTCCTCTCGCCGAAGCACCCGATCACCCGTCCTCGACGGTAGTACCCGCCGCGCTGCGGCGGTAGCGCCGCGGGTCGCGATGCGGTCGGCCGGACTGCCGCTGAGTAGACTCGCGCCGGTGTCCAGTCCCGCAGAACCGACCCTGAGCCAGGCGTGGGAGGCCAACCGGTCGATCCAGCGGTCGGCGGCGGTCCGCCTGTTCGCGGCCACCAACTCGGCGCTGTACCTCACGTTGATGGAGCGTCACCTCGACGTCGGGGCACGGCCCACCGAGACCGATCTGGCCGTCCGCCTCGAACGTGACCTTGCCGCACTCGACGCCGGCGAGGTGGCCGGCGGCCTGGAGCTGATCAAGTCGTGGGCCCGCCACGGCTGGGTACATCGTGTCCCGGATCCGGCGGTCCCGGCCCGTAACCTGTGCCATCTGACGCCGGAGGCGCGGTCGGTGCTCGACTTCGTCCGACGGCTCCGGCGGGCGGACTCGGTGGCCACCGGCGGCTCCATCAGCGGGGTGGCGGCCGGGTTGCACCGGGTGGCCGGGCAGGTCGCCGACGATCCGGATACGATCCGCGCCGACCTCGAGGCGCAGATCAGTGAGCTCGACGCCGAACTGGCCGAGCTGGCGGCCGGGCGGCGCGCCGAACCCGACCTGCGGGCCGCCGAGGACGAGGCCCGCGCCATCGCCTACCAGATGGAGCAGATGATCTCCGACATCGGCCAGTACGGCAGCATGCTCGAGACCATCACCACCGCACTGCTCGACGACCCGGACGATTCCGACGCCACCTACCGCGACCGGCAACGGCAGATGTTCGACGACTACGAGGCACTGCTGAGCTCGCCGCAGAGCGCCTCCTATCACGCCTTCGCGCGGATGATCGGCGATCCGACGCAGCGCGCCCGCCTGATCGACGACATCGAGACGGTCACCGCACGGCTGCCCGACCTCGAGCCCGGACTGCGGGCGGTGATGGACAACTTCTTCGGCCTGGTCACCGAGCAGATGGGGGAGGTCGGGCGGATCCGCCAGCGGTGCGCCCGCCGGATCCGCCGATTCGTCGCGTCGGGCACCCTGGAACAGAGCCGGGGCATCGCCCGCCAGCTCAACGACGCGCTCGCCACCGCCAACCAGGTGCTGCGCGAGTCGCTCACCGACCGCCGGCTCGGCCACGAGATCCCGCTGTCGACGCCTGCGCTGGTCTCCGCCGGGCGGCTCGCCTTCGAGATCCGCACCCCGGCGCCACCGGCTCCGGCACTGCCGGCGACCGGCACCGCCGACCTCGACGCCTTCGCGTCGCTGGCCGGGCAGGTCGACACCACCGAGCTCACCGAGTTGGTCAACGCCACCGTCGCGCGCGGACCGGTGTCGCTGCCTGCGGTGATCGACGCCCTGCCCGATCCCTATCTCGGGCACGTCATCGTGCTGTGGTCGTGGGCACTCACCCAGCCGGCACCCGCCACGCCGGCCCCCTCGACGGCGGTGCGGTTCCGCTCCCTCGACGGCACCGATCGCGTCATCGAGATCCCCGCCCTGACCTTCACCGAACCGATCCCGACCGCGGAGGTCGACGCCTGATGTCCGACAACAACCGTGACACCCCCGCCGAATACGCGGGCTTCGATGACCTGCCCCCGGTGCGGCGTGGTGGCCGCGGCGTCGCCGACAACCGGGTGCCGCGGTTCGACGGCGACACCTCGGCGCTGCCCGACCGCGCGTGCTGGGCCCTGCAGAATCTGCTCACCCGCCGCTACGTCAGCGGCGACCGGCATCCGCAGTTGTGGTCCTGGGTCACCGAATACGCCGATGACCTGCGTGGTCGGCTGTCCGAGCTCGATCTGCGGCTCCGCGTCGTCGACGAGCTCGAGGTCGCCTTCGTCGAGCAGGTCGGCTACGACTCCCGGTGGGGCCGAAAGCTGCTCAAACGTGAGACGATCAACACCTACGACGCGATCCTGGCGCTGCACCTGGCCAAGTATGTGCGCACGGTGGGCGACGAGCGGGCGCTGATCACCCGCGAGGAGATCCACGAGCTCTTTGCCGGGGTGTCCAACACGATCGACCGCGATCTCGCACTCTTCGACAAGCGCATCGATCATGCGATCGACAAGCTCGACGAGATCGAGATCCTGTGTCCGCACCGCGACGATCCCGACACCTTCACCGTCAGCCCGGTGATCACCGCGATCATGACGGCGTCGGTGATCACCGATCTGCAGCGGCAGTTCGAGCAGTTCATCGGGGCCGGGGAGACCGGAGACGCCGATCCCGATCGGCTGCCCGAACCGGCTGCCGAGGCCGACAGCGAGGGAGATCCCTGGTGAGCACGACCACCGACCAGTACCACCTGTCGCGGCTGCAACTGATCAACTGGGGAGTCTTCGACGGCTACCACTCGATCGGATTCAGCCCCAACGGCTCGCTGATCACCGGCTCGTCCGGCAGCGGCAAGTCGTCTCTGCTGGACGCCATCTCGCTGGCCTTCCTGCCCGATCACCGGCGCAACTTCAACGCGTCCGGGGACGCCACGGCCGCCGGCTCGTCGAGCGGCAAGCGCACCGTCGGCAAGTACGTCCGCGGTGCGTGGGGTGAGCGGCGCGACGCCGCCGGCGCCGCCCGTGAGATCATGTACCTGCGCGGCACCGGGCCCGCGTGGGCGGCCATCGCGGTCACCTACACCGCCACCTCGGGCGCGTCGATCACCGGTCTGGTGCTCAAATGGCTGGCCGCGGGCAAGCTGACCGACGCGCACAGCGCGTACTTCATCACCGACGGCGACGCCGACATCGTCGAGGTCTGCAATGCCTGGGCGCAGGGCAACCACAACTCGGCCCGGCTGCGGGCGGCGGGGTGGCGCGGCGGGCCCGGCGAGGGGCGGTATCTCGCGACGCTGTACTCCCTGATCGGCATCCGCGGATCCGACGCGGCACAGCAGCTTCTCGGCAAGGCCAAGTCGCTCAAGAGTGTCGGCGGCCTGGCCCAGTTCGTCCGGGAGTACATGCTCGACGAGCCGACGTCGATCGCCGGCATCGCCGACGCACTCGAGCAGATCGACCCGCTGGTGGAGGCCCGCGAACTGCTCGACGTGGCACGCCGCAAACGGGCCATCCTCGGTGACATCGAGGCGCTGCAGGAGCGCTACGCCGCCGAGTCGGCCAAGTTCGGCGTCCTCGACACCCTCGACACCGTGGCGGTGCGTGCCTACCTGACCAATCTGCGGATCGCCCGGGCCGCGCCGGAGATCGCCGACCTCGACGACACCATCGCTCGTCTCGACGCCGATCTCGCCGCCCTGACCGATCAGCACGATCAGCTGCGCGCCGATCATTCGCACCTGCTCTCGCGTATCGCGTCCACCACCGGCGATCTCGCGCCGCTGCAGGAACAGTTGGGGGCCGCACGCCGGACTGCCACCGAGGTGTCGATGCGGTGGGCCGGGTACGAGGCCAAGCTGTCGGCGCTGGATCTGTCGGCGCCGGGTACCGCCGAGGAGTTCTGGGCGTTGCGGGAATCGCTGCTCGCCGACGCGACGAACCTCGACGATCAGCTCGAGGCGGGCAAGGCTCACTACGCCGACGCGCTCGCCCGCGAGGTCGCCGCCCGGCGGCGCCGGGACGCCACCGCCGGAGAACTCGAGCGGATGGCCGGGGCCGGGTCGGCGTTGCCGCGGACCGAACACGAGATGCGCCGCGCCCTCGCCGAGGCGCTGCAGGTCGACGCGGGGGAGTTGCGCTACGTCGCCGAACTCGTCGAACTGGATCCAGAGCAGGAACGCTGGCGGCTCGCGGTGGAGAAGGTCCTGCGGACGGCGGGACTGCGACTCCTGGTACCCGACAAGCACTTCCGCGCCGCGTTGCGGTTCGTGAACAGCCACGACATGCGAGGGCGGATTCAGCTCCACCAGGTGGGCGGTGCGGCGGCGGGATCGCCGGCCCCGGTGCGGCCGGGCTCGCTGGGCGCCACCCTGCGTGCCGTCGATCCCACCCATCCGAGCTCGACCGAGGCGGTGTCGATCCTGGCGCGGCTCGGCGACTATATGTGCGTGGACTCGACCGCGGACTTCCCCCGGCATGCGCGGGCCGTCACCGACACGGGCCTGCGCAAGGATTCCGCGCGGCTGGCCGTCAAGGACGACCGCAGCGCGTTGCGGGCCTCGCAGTACGTCTTCGTCGGCACCGGCGAGGCCACGATCGCGGCGCTGCGGGAGGAATTGGAGCACGAGACCGAGCTGCACGATCAGGCCCGGCAGGTCTGCGTCACCCTGGAGCGCGACCGGGCCCACAAGGCACAGCGCCGCGACGCCTACCGCGCGGTGTGCGAGCAGTTCACCCGCTTCAGCGAGCTCGACGTCGACACCGCCGAGGAGCGGGCCGACCAGTTCGCCGAACAGTATGAGCTGCTCATGGCCGAGAACCCGGATATCGATGCGCTGCAACGCAAGTCTGAGGAAATCTGGGAACAGATGCGCACCGCGATCTCCGACGCCGCGCTGGTGCGCGACCGGATTGCGGGGCACGATCGTCGACGGACCGAGCTGCTCGACCTCGTCGACCGGCTGACGCCGGAACCGATCGGCGACGCCGTGTCGGCGGCGTTGGACGGTTTCCGGGAGGAGTGCGCGGCGACCCTCGATGTCCTCGCCCCCGAGCCCTACCGGGCCGAGCTGCTCAAGGCGGTGGCCCGTGACCGGGACCGGATGCGGGCCGACGCCCGGCGCAGCCGGGAGGAACTGTCGCGGATTCTGGCGGCCTATGACGAGGAGTTCCCCGACGCCGTCCCCAATGATGGCGACGACTTCGACGAGCGCGTCCACGACTACGTCGCGGTGTGCCGGCGGATCGACGAGCGGGAACTGCCCGGCGCGTATGAGCGGATGCGGCGCCTCATCACCGAGCAGGCACCCGGCGCGATCCTCAACCTGCACATGGCCGCCGACGCCGAGGAGCGGCGCATCATCGAACAGATCGAGCGTGTCAACACCGGGCTGGGTGCGGTGGCCTTCAACCAGGGCACGCGGTTGCGCCTGTGTCCGGGACGTAAGACGGTGGCGGCGGTCGCCGAGCTCACCGAGAAGGCACGGCAGATCTCCCAGCGTGCGACCGCCGTCGCCTTCGGCGACGAGGAGGCGATCCTCGAGCAGTATGCCGACATCCTGATGTTGCGGGAGCGACTGGCCGGCGCCACCCCGGAGGACCGCGCGTGGACGCGCGACGCGCTCGACGTCCGCAACCGGTTCGACTTCTACTGCGAGGAGCACGACGCCGCGGCCGGACATCGAGCCGGGGCGAGCGCGACGCTGCGCACGTACAGCAATGCGGGGGACAATTCCGGTGGTGAGCAGGAGAAGCTGATGGCATTCTGCCTGGCGGGTGCGCTGTCGTTCAATCTGGCGAGTCCCGACGGCACCGACAACCGGCCGATCTTCGCCCAGCTCATGCTCGACGAGGCGTTCTCGAAGTCCGATCCGCAGTTCGCGCAGCAGGCGCTGTCGGCGTTCCGCAAGTTCGGGTTCCAGTTGATCATCGTGGCGACCGTGCAGAACACAAGCACCATCCAGCCCTACGTGGACAACGTGATCATGGTCAGCAAGGCCGACGATCCCGACGGCCGCCCGGTGGCCACGGCCACGTCGACGACGATCGGGGCGTTCACCGAGGTGCGCCGGGCCTCCGGGCAGCGGCTGCTCTGAATCGGGAGATCAGGCCCGACTACACTCGGCCGCGGTACTTGCGGTGGTACTCGTCGTAGAGGTCGGCGTTGCGCTCGCGTTCCCGGTGTTTGGTGAGATCGGGGTCGAGCCCGTGCTGGGCGAGGCGATGCCGCCGGTAGACGACGTTGAGCGCGACGGTGAAGAAGACGAACGCGATCGGGATCGGCGCGAACATGGTGATCCGGGTGAACCAGTCGGCGGGTACGAACAGGAACGGCAGCACCAGGAGCACGCACGGGATCAGCCACCAGCCGACCATGCGCAGGGGCGCCCACCGGCCGGTGAGATCGCGGGCCACCCAGGCGCGCATCGAATCGGGCAGCCTGGCGCCGTAGACATATCTGAGGTACTGCCAGCCGTGTGGCCGGTCCCGGTCTGTCGTATCGGCCATGGCCTCGATCACTGCTTCCTGCCGTTGTCCGGACCCCACGTCTGGCGCACCTTGCCGGACGCAGTCGTGCACCACTCGACAGTAGACGCGGTCATCCGGGAGTGGCCACGGACGCCCTCGTGAGACTACTCACCCGGGATCGGCGGGCGAATCGCCCGACGCGCGCCATTAATCGGAGACTACGTCCTGCATGTTGCCTCACCTCTCGGCGATGAGCGGCGCTCGCGAGACGCCGACGCGCTGATCGTGCCCGCCCGCGACGGCACGCTCCGGGTGCTGCGGGCCGCGACCCGGGCCGGGGTCGGACGTGTCGTGATGACCTCGGCGGCGAATGCCGCGAGTCCCGCCTCGTACCGGTCGGAGGGGGTGACGGACGAAACACTGTGGACGATCGACAGTCCGTCGCTGCCCGCCTACCGGCGGTCCAAGACGATCGCCGAGAAGGCGGCGTGGGAGTTCGTATCCGCACACCCCGGTACGCCCGAGCTCACGACGGTGCTGCCCGGAGCGGTCCTCGGGCCCGTCCTGACCGGCGACAACATCGGGACGACGTCGATCGTGCAGCGAATGCTCCGGGGCGCGATGCCCGGCGCGCCACGGATCGGCCTCGAGGTCGTCGATGTGCGCGATCTGGTCGATGTGCATATTCGGGCGATGACGGCGCCGGCGGCGGCGGGCGAACGGTTCCTCGGGACCGGCCCGTTCATCTGGCTGGGCGACCTTGCCCATGTGCTCAAGGACCGGCTTGGTGACGCTGCGGCGAAGGTTCCCACCCGGACGCTGCCGAACACGGCGGTGCGGATCGCGTCGGTCTTCGATCCGTCCTTGCGGGCCATCACCATCTCGCTCGGGCGCCGCAACCGCCACAGCACGGCGAAGGCCGAGCGACTACTCGGCTGGGTGCCCCGGCCGGCCGAGGAGACCGTCCTGGACTGTGCCAGGAGCCTGATCGCGCACGGAGCCGCGTCGTGAGTACTCGTGCCGGCCCCCATGCGCGGCGTCTGCGGGTCCGTCGAAAACCTTCGAGGTGCGTGGGCAACCGTGCGCTGCTGAGGGTGACAGGATCGCTCTATGAGCACATCCAAGGGCAGGCCGGTGCGACGCGACTCGGTGCGGAACCGGCAACTGCTTGTCGAAGCCGCGCGTGAGGTTTTCGCCGAACGCGGCTTCGGGGCCACCCTCGACGACATCGCCCGTCACGCGGGCCTCGGCACCGGGACCGCCTATCGCCACTTCCCGAACAAGCAGGCCCTGGCCGCGGAGGTCCTTCGGGACGCGACGGAGCAGATCGTCACCGACGCCCACGAGGCCCTGGACGTTGCTGATCCGTGGTCGGCGCTCGTGCAGTTCTTCGAACGGGTCGCCGAACGCCAGGCAGCAGATCGCGGACTCTACGAAACGCTGACGGGACAAGGAGACCGCTACGCGCAGGCCGAGATCTGGCCCCGCATCGTGGTGGCCGTCCGACGGTTGTTCGACCGCGCCCACGAGGCCGGGACCCTCCGCGCCGATGCGGTCGCCGAGGACATCGCTGCCGTGTTCGCCCTGCTGGGCCCCGCCTACGCGATGAGCCGGACCGTGCACCGCCACCTCTGGCGCCGATACCTGATTCTCCTGCTCGACGGTCTCCGTGCCGAGGGGCGGACGCCGTTACCGGGGCCGCCCCCGGCAGCGGCCGATCTTCCGGTCCTACTCGGCACCGGCAAACAGTTCTAGCCACGTTTCTTGCGACACCGCCCAACCAGATGGTGCGTTCTGCTCCGGAATCCGGAGCAGAACGCACCATGTCTGCGGGGGAGTGTCCTACAGCGTGTCGATCGCCTCGTTGAAGGTTGCGCTCGGACGCATCACGGCGTCGGTCTTCTCGGGATCCGGAGCGTAGTAGCCGCCGAGGTCGGCGTGTGTGCCCTGGACGGCGGCGAGCTCGGCGATGATGGTCTGCTCGTTTTCTGCGAGCGTGGCGGCCAGCGGCGCGAAATGCGCTGCGAGATCAGGATCTTCGGTCTGGGCGGCGAGCTCCTGGGCCCAGTAGAGCGCCAGGTAGAACTGGCTGCCGCGGTTGTCGAGTTCACCGGTGTTGCGGGATGGACTCTTGTTCTCGTCGAGCAGTTTGCCGGTCGCGTCGTCAAGGGTCTTCGACAGCAGCGTCGCCCGCGCGTTCCCGGTCTTGGTGCCCAGATCCTCCAGCGAGACCGCCAGCGCCAGGAACTCCCCGAGCGAGTCCCAGCGCAGGTGATTCTCCTCGACGAGCTGCTTGACGTGCTTGGGCGCCGAACCACCGGCGCCGGTCTCGTACAGGCCGCCACCGGCCATCAGCGGGACGATCGAGAGCATCTTCGCGCTCGTGCCCAGCTCCAGGATCGGGAACAGGTCGGTGAGATAGTCACGCAGGATGTTGCCGGTCGCGGCGATGGTGTCCATCCCGCGCACCACCCGTTCGAGGGTGTACCGCATGGCGCGGACCTGCGACATGTGCTGGATGTCGAGGCCCTCGGTGTCGTGCTCGGTCAGATAGTGTTCGACCTTCTTGATCAGCTCGTTTTCGTGCGGACGGTACGGATCGAGCCAGAACACCACCGGCATGCCGGAGTTGCGGGCCCGGTTGACCGCCAGTTTCACCCAGTCGCGGATCGGCGCGTCCTTGACGATACACATCCGGAAGATGTCGCCGGCCTCCACGTTCTGGCTCAGCAGCACCTCGTCGGTCGCGTTGTCGACGATGTTCGCGACGCCGTCAACCGCGATCTCGAAGGTCTTGTCGTGGCTGCCGTACTCCTCGGCCTTCTGCGCCATCAGGCCGACGTTGGGGACCGTGCCCATCGTGGTCGGGTCGAACGCGCCGTTGGTCTTACAGAAGTTGACGATCTCCTGGTAGATGCGGGAGAACGTCGATTCCGGGTTGACCGCCTTGGTGTCCTTGGGGCGGCCGTCGGCGCCGTACATCTTTCCGCCGGCCCGGATCATCGCCGGCATCGACGCGTCGACGATCACGTCGGAGGGGGAGTGGAAGTTGGAGATGCCGCGCGCGGAGTCCACCATCGCGAGCTCGGGCCGGTGCTCGTGGCAGCGGTGCAGATCGTCGACGATCTCCTCGCGCTTGGACGCCGGGAGCTTCTCGATCTTGGCGTAGAGGTCGGAGAGGCCGTTGTTGACGTTGACGCCGAGCTCGTCGAAGAGCTCGCCGTGCTTGGCAAAGGCGTCCTTGTAGAAGGTGCGGACCGCATGCCCGAACACAATTGGGTGCGAGACCCGCATCATCGTGGCCTTGACGTGCAGGGAGAACATGACGCCGGTCTTGTAGGCGTCCTCCATCTGCTCCTCGTAGAACTCGATCAACGCCTTCTTGCTCATGAACATCGAGTCGAAGACGTCGCCCTTGCCGAGCTCCACCTCGGGCTTGAGCACGATCGTCTCGCCGTCGGTGGTGATCAGCTCGATGCGGACCGTGCGGTCGGTATCGGAAACCGCCGATTTCTCGCCGTGGTAGAAGTCGCCGTGGCGCATGTGGGCGACGTGCGTGCGCGAGGCCATCGACCATTCGCCCATGCTGTGCGGGTGCTTGCGCGCATACTCCTTGACCGCCTTCGGAGCCCGACGATCGGAGTTGCCTTCCCGCAGAACCGGATTCACCGCACTGCCGAGACACTTGGTGTAGCGGGCGCGGATCTCCTTCTCCTCCTCAGTGGTCGGGTTGCCGGGAAGGTCGGGGAGCTTGTAGCCCTTCTCCTGCAGCTCCTTGATCGCCGCGAGCAACTGCGGGACCGACGCCGAGATGTTCGGCAGCTTGATGATGTTGGTGTCGGGATCCTGGGTGAGGCGGCCCAGCTCGGCGAGATTGTCGGGGACCTTCTGATCCTCGCTGAGGTAGTCGCCGAACTCCGCGAGAATACGCGCGGCCACCGAGATGTCACTGGTCTCGACAGTGATCCCGGCCGCATCGGTGAACGCCCTGATGACCGGCAAGAAGGCATGCGTCGCCAACATGGGCGCCTCATCGGTCATCGTGTAGATGATGGTCGGCTTCTCTGCGCTCATACCCTGCTCTTTCGTATCAGTCGTCAGTGCACGTCACCGGTGGGCGGCGTGTCCCCGCGCTATCAGTATCCCGTCGGACGGGGCATCGCGCGTGCCTTTGGGCCGCACGACGCCCACACTTCACGTCCTGATCCGCAAGCCTACCGAGCGTGCGATCGGGTTATCGGCAGACCGGGGACGAGTCGTACGACGATGCGGCCACCACCTCCGTCCGGGAGGTGATGGCCGCATCGGCAGGCGCGTGGGCCTATTCGGTGACGTGCCGGTCCGCGACCTCGAGCGCGCCGTCGAGGATGGCCAGCCCCTCGCGGGCCTCGGCCGCGGTGATGGTGCAGGGCGGCACCACATGGATGCGGTTGAAATTGGCGAACGGCAGCAGACCGTTCGTCTTGCACGCCGCGATGACCTCGTTGAGTGCCGGGCTGCTCGACCCGTAGGGGGCCAGCGGCTCCCGCGTCGCGCGGTCGGCGACGAGCTCGAGCGCCCAGAACACGCCGGCACCGCGGATCTCACCGATACTCGGGTGCCGCTGCGCCATCTCGGCGAGCGCCGGGCCGATCACCTCGGCGCCGATGCGCGCGGCGTTGCCGACGATGTCCTCGTCCTCCATCGCGGTGATGGTCGCGACCGCCGCCGCGGTGGCCAGCGGATGCCCCGAGTAGGTGAGTCCACCGGGGTAGGGCCGGTGCGCGAAGGTCTCGGCGATGGCCTCGTTGATGGCGACGCCACCAAGCGGCACGTAGCCCGAGTTGACGCCCTTGGCGAAGGTCAGCAGATCGGGTACCACCCCGAAGTGGTCGACCGAGAACCACGCACCGCTGCGGCCGAAACCGGCCATCACCTCGTCGGCGATGTAGATGATGCCGTAGCGGTCGCACAGTTCCCGGACACCGGCCAGATAGCCCGGCGGCGGCACCATGATCCCCGCGGTACCGGGGATGGTCTCGAGGATGATCGCCGCGATCGTCGACGGACCCTCCATCCGGATCACCTCGTCGAGGTGGGCGAGCGCCCGCTCGCACTCCTGCTCCTCGGTCTCGGCGAAGAACCGCGACCGGTAGAGGAACGGACCGAAGAAGTGGACGACGCCGGCGTTGCCGTGGTCATTGGGCCAGCGCCGCGGATCGCCGGTCAGGTTGATCGCGGTGTCGGTGCCGCCGTGATAGGAGCGGTACCGGGAGAGCACCTTGTAGCGGCCGGTGTGCAGGCGTGCCATCCGGATGGCGTGCTCGTTGGCGTCGGCGCCGCCATTGGTGAAGAACACCTTGTTCAGTCCGGCAGGAGTGTGCGAGGTGACCAGCCGCGCGGCCTCCGACCGCGCCGCGTTGGCGTACTGCGGTGCGACGGTGCACAACTTGGCGGCCTGCTCGGCGATGGCCGCGACCACCTTCGGGTGCTGATGCCCGATGTTGGTGTTCACCAACTGGCAGGAGAAGTCCAGCAGGCGCCGTCCCTCTCCGTCCCAGATGTAGGCACCCTCGGAGGCGGTGATCGTCATCGGGGTGATCTCGGCCTGCGCCGACCACGAATGGAACACGTGCGCGCGGTCGAGCTCGTAGGCGCGTGCCGCCTCGGCACGTGCCTCCGCGACGGTCAGCCCGTTCGGCAGGACGTCGACGTTGTCGGTGATGGTCATCGTGAATCTCCTGTCTCGGCCGGACCGCTCAGGCGTTCTGGGGGAAGCCGAGGTTGATGCCGCCGTGGCTGGGGTCGAGCCAGCGGGTGGTGATGGCCTTGGCGCGGGTGAAGAAGTGGATGCCTTCGGTGCCGTGGGCGTGGGTGTCGCCGAACAGCGAGGCCTTCCAGCCGCCGAAGCTGTAGTAGGCCATGGGGACCGGGATCGGCACGTTGATGCCGACCATGCCGACCTCGACCTCGTTCTGGAAGCGGCGGGCGGCGCCGCCGTCGTTGGTGAAGATGGCGGTGCCGTTGCCGAACGGGTTGTCGTTGATCAGGGTCAGCGCCTCGTCGTAGGAGTCCACCCGGACCACCGAGAGCACCGGGCCGAAGATTTCGTCGGTGTAGATGCTCATGTCGGTGGTGACGTGGTCGATCAAGGTCGGTCCGAGCCAGAATCCGTCGGCGGCACCGTCCGGCTGGACGGTCCGGCCGTCGACGACGATCGTGGCCCCGGCGGCCTCACCGGCGTCGACGTAGGAGGCGACGCGGTCGCGGTGGGCCTTGGTGACCAGCGGTCCCATGTCGGTGTTGCGGGTGCCGTCGCCGGTGGTGAGGGGCAGAGTGCGTTCGGTGATCTTGGCGACGAGGTCATCGGCGATGTCGCCGACGGCGACGGCGACGGAGATCGCCATGCAGCGTTCGCCCGCGGAGCCGAAGCCGGCGTTGACCATCGCGTCGGCGGCGAGGTCGAGGTCGGCGTCGGGGAGGATGATGGCGTGGTTCTTGGCGCCGCCGAGCGCCTGGACGCGTTTGCCCGCGGCGGTGCCGGTGGCGTACACGTACTGGGCGATGGGGGTGGAGCCGACGAAGCTGATGGCTTTGATGGCCTTGTTGGTGAGCAGCTCGTCGACGGCGGTCTTGTCACCTTGCAGGACGTTGAAGACGCCGTCGGGCAGTCCGGCTTCTTTCCACAGTTCGGCGAGCCACAGCGAGGCCGAGGGGTCCTTCTCCGACGGTTTGAGGACGACGGTGTTGCCGGCGCCGATGGCGAGGGGGAAGAACCACATCGGCACCATGGCGGGGAAGTTGAACGGGGAGATGATGCCGACCGGGCCGAGGGGCTGGCGCACCGAGTGCACGTCGACCTTGGTCGAGGCGTTCTCGGTGTAGCCGCCCTTGAGCAGATGCGGGATGCCGCAGGCGAATTCGACGACCTCCTGGCCGCGGGAGATCTCGCCGAAGGCGTCGGAGAGGACCTTGCCGTGCTCGGCGGTGAGGATCGCGGCGAGTTCGGCCTTGCGCTCGTTGAGCAATTCCCGGAACCGGAACAGGATCGCGACCCGCCGGGCCAGGGAGGTCTCACGCCACGCCGGGAAGGCCGCCGCGGCGGCGTCGATGACCGCGCGGGCATCCTCGACCGACGCCAACGCCACCTCACCGGTCACCTGCCCTGTCGCCGGGTTCGTCACCGGTGCCGTCACCGACGAAGCACCCGGAAAGGACTTGTTGTTCACCCAATGCGTGATCGTGTTCACCATGTCTCCAGTGTCGGGCTGCGGCAACCTGCACGGCAGATACGAACTGTATCCATTTCCGCTCCCGGATTTACACTATGTCAATGGTCATGCGGGTCCGCGACGTCGTTGCGCTCCCGGAGATCGCGCGCGGCGATCCCGAGGTGCTTTCGGACCGCCGCTGGGATGACGAGATCCGCTGGGTGCACATCAGTGACGTCCCCGATCTGACCGGCTTGCTCACCGGCGGCGAGCTCGTACTGACCACCGGTGCGGCACTGGCCAATTGGCCGCAACGCTATCTCGAGGCGCTGTCGGCGTCGGGGGCGATCGGGGCCATCGTCGAACTCGGGTCCACCCTGGATCGGTTACCGTCCGGGGTCGCGCGACTGGCCCGTCGCGAGAACGTGGCGCTGATCGTGCTGCACCGCGTGATCAAGTTCGTCGAGGTGACCGAGGCGGTTCATCGACGCATCGTCGCCGAACAGTACGACGCCGTGGCCTTCGACCGGCAGGTCCACGCGACCTTCACCGAACTCAGCATGAACCGGGCACCGGCCACCGGCATCGTCGACGCCGCATCGCGGATGCTCGACGAGCCGGTGGTGCTCGAGGATCTCGCCCACCAGGTGCTCGCTGCCGCGGTCACCGCCGACAGCCCGGCCGCGACCGTGCTGACCGACTGGGAGCGTCGCTCCCGCCGCAGCCCGGGCAGCTCCCACCCTGATCCGGCCCGCCGCGAGGTGGTCGCGTCGCATGCGCGGGCCGAGCCGTGGGTGACGGTCGACGTCGGCCCGCGGGGTGAGATGTGGGGCCGGTTGATCGTGCCGCGCGGGCCCGCCGACCCGTCGCGAAGTCGCATGGTCCTGGAACGGGCCGCCGTCGCATTGGCGCTGGACCGGATGATCGAGCGAGACCGCACCGGCCTGCAGCAGCGCGCGCAGAGTGGGTTGCTCGACGACGTGCTCGAACGTCGGCTCAGCGGCGAATCCGACGCCACGGCCCGGGCGCATGCACTCGGACTCGCCCGCTCCCGGGCCTACCTGCCGCTGAGCATCCGGCTCACCCGAGCGGCCGACACCACCGATCCGGTGGCCATGACACGTCGCAATTCTGCTGCGGTGGAGGGCCTTTCCCAAGCCGTGCGGGCCGGGCACACCGCCCTGTTCACGACCCGGCGCGACGGCGACATCGTCGCGTTGATCGCTCTCTCGGATCGGGATGTGGATCAACAACTCTCGATGATCGCGAGCCGAATCCACGACGCCGCACGCCGACTCGACGGTGTCACCCGATGCACGATCGCGGTGGGTGAGCCGGGCGCACTGCTGGTGCCCACGATCGCCGCACTCGACGATGTGGTGCAGGTGGCCGAGGTGGCTGCGGCGATGGAGCCGGGTCGACATGCCTTCTATCGCGCGCGGGACGTCCGGCTCCGCGGGCTCATCGCGCTGCTGCGCGACGATCCCCGGGTCCAGGCCTTCGCCGAGACCGAGCTACGCGCCGTTCTCGCGGCCGATCCCGGCCTGCTCACGCTCCTGCGCGCGTATCTGGAATCGGGCGGCAACAAGGCAGCCCTCGCACAGCGCCTGCACGTCAGCCGGCCGGCGCTCTACAAGCGGCTGGCGACTCTCGAAGGCCTCCTGGGCCATGATCTGGCCGACCCCGAGTCGGTGGTATCGCTGCACGTGGCCATCCTGGTTCACGACGCCCGGCACTGACGTGGCCCGGCGCGGACGACCCCGCGCCAGGCCACCTGCCGCGACCGGTCAGGCCAGCCAGTTGCGGTAGGGCACCCACGCCGGGCCGGCGTCGGGCGCATCCTCCCGCGAGACCGCGGCCTGGATGAGGCCATAGGGCCGATCGTCGGCGTGGAAGACCTCTTTGTTGTTCTCGACATCGTCGAAGGGGGTGAAGTCGTAGACGAAGTGGTGCTTGTTCGGTGCCGACAGGCGCACCTCGGCGACCTGCGGGAACTCCTCCAGGATCGCCTCACCGATGCGGTGCAGCGTCTGCTGCAGGGCCAGCGACTGGACGGTCGCGAACTTGGCGATCGCGATCTCACGGATCCGGGTGAAGAGACCGTCGAAGCCGAGTTCGCCCGGATCGGTGCCGACGAGGCGCCACTGCATGACCAGGGACGTGGCCATCACGCGGTCGTCGGTCTCCTCGAGGATCGTGTACGGGTCCACGAGGAAGCCCTTGAACTCGCTGCCCGTCGACTTCAGGATCACGAAGTCCTTGACGCCCGAGATCACCCAGGTCTTCTCGGCGTTGTGGGTGACGGCCACGGTGCGCACCTCGGCCGAGGCCTTCACGAACGTGTGGTTGTGCTCTTCGCCGTCCACGACGGCGCGCGCCCAGGCGAACTCCTCGACCTCGATGAGAGCCTCGTCCACCGGCTCGATGTCGCCGACGTAGTGGGTCGCCAGCGCGAGGGCGTACTCCTCGGGCGAGTTGATGCCGACCTTCTTGGCGTAGGCGTAGGCGGTGTGCTTCTGGGTGTCGGTCGGCAGCACCTTGCTCTGGTCACCGGTGAGGTAGGCGTCGGTGAAATCCCCACGCAGACACGAGGAAACGTTGAGATCGCGGATCTCGTGGCGGGGGGTGTCGCGGACGATACGGACGACGCGGTTCTCCGCTTTCCCGTACTGGTTGCCGGACAGGACGATCTTTCCGGACAGTGGCTCGGACATGAGTGACGACCTCTCTGTTGTACACGTGAGCTTCCAAAGCTGACGTTCATATCAGTCGGCACGCGTTAATCAACTGTGTCGGCCGCGTTATCTCGATGCAACGAACGACGCCTGATTGCGGCGTTTCGGACATATATTTCGCCGATCTGGGCGGCGCATTGCGGCCGGATTTCGCGAGCAATCCGATCGTGTGGCGCGCGAGATCTGGTTTACTCGGCCCTGTGCCCGATGTGCCCAAAGGCTCCAAGACCGGACTGACCGTTGCCCGCTTCGATGTCACGATCGACGGCGCGGCCCCGGGCCTGGTCGACCTCATCGCGGTGCTGCTCACCGCATCCGGGACAGTCCGCACCGACGCCGACCTCGTCTTCTTCAACAACCCGCAGGCGGCCGGGGTCAGCCGTGTCACCGACACCCACTGTGTGGTCGACCTCGGTGCGTTGCCACCCGAGATCGACCGGGTGGTGGTGGCCGCGAGCACGGAGGCGCAGGGTGCGACCTTCGCCCGGGCGACCGGTCTCGCGGTGACCGTCCGGGCGCCCGGCCAGGATTTCCGCTTCCGCCCGCCGGATCTGTCGAGTGAGACCGTCCTGCAGCTCGTCGCCTTCTACCGGCGCGGTGGTGGCTGGAAACTCGACGCCATCGGCCAGGGATACCGCGCCGGCCTGGCCGCGTTCGCCACCGACTTCGGGATCAGCGTCGACGACGAGCCGGCCCGCGCCGCACCGACACCGGTACCGGCGCCCACTCCGGCCCCGGCGGCGCCCGCGAACCCGGCGGCCCCGCCGATCACCATGTCCAAGGTCAAGGTGTCGATCACCAAGGACTCGGCGAGCAAGACCGCATCGATCGATCTGCGCAAGTCCGGGGGCGACCCGAGCTGGGTGCTCACCGTGGGCCTCGAATGGGACGGCCGCGGCGCGAAATACCACGCTGACGGCAGCGTCCGGCAGTACGGCACCGGCGATCTCGACGTCTAC
>JASGFO010000019.1:0-31903 GCA_047605505.1 Gordonia sp. (in: high G+C Gram-positive bacteria)
CCGGTCTCCCAGTTCGCCTTCTGGTTCAGGATGGCGTCCACACAGACTGCGGTCTTGCCGGTCTTGCGGTCACCGATGACGAGCTGGCGCTGGCCACGGCCGATGGCGGTCATCGCATCGATGGCCTTGATGCCGGTGGCCAGCGATTCCTCAACCGGCTGCCGCTCGAGCACCGAGGCGGCCTGCAGCTCCAGCACGCGCTGTTCCTCGGCCTCGATGTCGCCGAGGCCATCGATCGGTTTGCCGAGCGGGTCGACGACGCGGCCCAGGAACTTGTCGCCGACCGGCACCGAGAGCACCTCGCCGGTCCGGCTGACCTGCTGACCCTCTTCCAGGGTCTCGTAGTCACCCAGGATGACCGCGCCGATCTCGTCCTCGTCCAGGTTCAGCGCCACACCCAGCACGCCGCCCGGGAAGTTCAGCAGCTCGTTGGCCATCGCGCCGGGCAGGCCACTGACATGGGCGATGCCGTCCGCGGTATCGGTGATGATGCCGACCTCATCACGGGAGGCTTCGGCTTCGAACGACGCGACGTACTGCTCGATCGCTCCCTTGATCTCGTCTGCCGAGATCGTCAACTCCGCCATGGTTCTCGTCTTTCTTGCTCAGTCCGGTATGTGGTTCGTGGGGGTGGCGCGCCGATCCGCAGATCGGCTGATGCCGCGGTCAGCGGGGCAGCGACGCTGCCGCCTTGGCCAGTCGGGTGGCGATGTCGGCCTCGATGACCTCGTCGCCGACGCCGATGCGCAGGCCGCCGATGATCGCCTCGTCGATCTCGGTCTGCACCGAGATCTGGCGCTGGTAGATGTTGCTCAGGACGGTCGCCAGGCGGGTGCGTTGCGTCGCCTGCAGCGGCACGGCCGAGACGACGTGGGCCACGGTCTCACCGCGGCGTGCGGCGGCCAGTTCGGCGAGGTGACTGACAGCGGTCTCGGCGGGCTGCCCATGCAGCAACCGGATCGTGTTGACCAGCAGTGTCTGTGTGTGCGGGCCGACCTTGCCGCCGACGAGCCCGACCAGGAGGTCGATGCGCTTGTCCGCGGATCGCTGGAAGTCCGAGAGCAGGGAGGCCAGTTGCGGATTCGCGTCGAGCACGCGGCCCACCCGGAACAGTTCGTCCTCGACGGCCTCGATGCTGTTGTCGCGTTCGGCCGCGGCCAGCACCACGAGGGTGTTCTGGCGGCGGAGCGCGGTCACGAAATCCACGCTTGTCGACCAGCGCTGCGTGGCTGCGGAGGCGACGATGTCGACGGCAGCCGGGTGGATCTTGCCGTCGAGCAGCGTGTGGATCAGCTGCTTCTTTCCGGCCGGGTTGTCCTCGTCCTCGGTGACCCGCTTGCGCAGGACCGGATTGGCGTGGAAGAACTCGACCACCGAGGCCAACCCGTCGCCGACCGTCGTGAGGGTTTCGGCGTCCAGGCCGGCCGCGGCCGCGTCGAACTCCGCGGCGACCGCGCGGGCGGCGTCCCGGCTCGTGGCGTGCAACGAATGGAGCCCGATCAGCTCCGCACTCGACGGCACGCCGGTCTCCGGGTGGGAACCGACCATGCCCTCAAGTTCGACGATGACCCGGTCGATCGCGGCCGACTGATTGTCGGCCGTCGCCAGGTGTGAGCGAACGATCTCGCCCGCCCCGTCGACCGCGGTGAGGCCGAGCTCGGCCCGCAGCGACCGGATGAGGGTGGTGCGGGTGAGCTCGGCCTGACTCGTCCCGTGCTCACTGATCCGCCTGACCTCGGAATCGGCGAGCGCGGTGAGATCGCTCTCGATCGCCTTGGCGTCGGCGAGCGCACCCTCGTGCAGTTCGACGGCCTCGACCTTGGCCCGCTCGATCGCCTTGTCATGGGCGACCTGTGCGTCGGCGGCGCGCTGCTTGGCCGCTTCGCTCTCCGCGATCTGCGCACCGATGGTGTCCTGCTGCTTGGTCACGGCAGTCCGCAGTGGCGGCAGGACGTACCGCACGAACAGGAACACGATGACCGCGAACCCGACAAGCTGTCCGATGAAAATGTCCACGTGCTTACTTCACCGTCTCTGTCTGCTCGGCCACGACCGGCACGGTCGCGACATCGGTTCCCAGGACGCGAGCGGCCAGCGTCTCCGACAGCCGGCTCACGTCCTGCTTGGCGGTGGTGACCGCGTTGTCCGCCTCGACCTTGAGCTCCGCGGAGATCTTGGCGAGGGCGGCATCGGCCTCCTGGGTGGCCTCGTTCTTGGCCGCCACCAACTGTTCCTTGCCCTTGGCGCGCGCCTCGTCGCGGATGCCGGTCGCATCGGCGCGCGCGGCCTTCATACGGGCGTTGTACTCCCGGTCGGCGTCCTCATAGCTCGCCGCCGCGTCCTTGTTGTCCTTTGCCGTCTGCGCGAGCCGCTGGTCACGCTCGTCGAGGACCTTCACGATCGGAGGCACGACATAGGTGCGGATGACGATCAGCACGACGACAAAGATCAGCAGGCACGCGATGAAGGTGCCGTTCGGGATGAGGAAGTTTGACGTTCCCCCGCCTTCTTCGGCTGAGGCGAGACTCATCATGATGGATGTCCCCTATCGGGATTGCAGAACTTCTACAGATGGACTGGCTGTGCCGACGAGAATCAGCCGCCGTAGGTCTGCGCGGGGTTGGCGAAGACGAACAGCGCCATGAAGGCGAGGTTGATGAAGTACGCGGCCTCGACCAGACCCACGGTGATGAAGAACGGGGTGAACAGGCGGCCCTGGGCCTCCGGCTGCCGGGCGATGCCGGCGATGAGCTGGGAACCGGCGATACCGTCACCGATGCCCGCACCGATCGCGCCGCCGCCCATGATGAGGCCGCCGCCGATCAACGCGCCCATGCTAACCAGATTCGGATCCATTGAGATCTTTCCTTTCGGGTGGTACTGGCAATTGCGATTGCCAGGTCTGTGGTCCGCACCGAGATTGTCGGTACGGGGTCGGACTCAGGTGGTTTCTAGTGGTGGTCGTCGGTTTCCATGCTCTGGCTGAAGTAGAGGATCGTCAGCAGCGCGAAGATGAAGGCCTGGATGAGGCCGACGAACAGGTCGAAAGATTTCCACAGGGCATTCGGCGCCCAGAGGATGTACGCCGGGAACATGGCGATGACCGCGAGCATCGTGCCGCCGGCGAACATGTTGCCGAAAAGACGGAGGGAGAGCGAGACCGGCTTGGCGATCTCCTCGATGATGTTGATCGGAGCCAACCCGGCGGCGTGCCCCTTCACCAGCTTGACCAGGTGGCCACCGACGCCACGGCGCTTCATGCCGGCGGCATGGTACCAGACAAAGACGAAGATCGCGAGAGCGTAGGCGAAGTTGACATCGCTTGACGGGGTCATCAGGACCTCGGTCGTCGAGCCGTCGGCCTTGCCGTACTGCCACGGGATCACGCCCAGCCAGTTGGCGGCAAGGATGAAGGTGAACAGGGTCACCGCGAGCGGCAGCACGAACCCCGCGACGCGCATGCCGACCGAGCTCTCGATCTGCTGACGCATCTGGACCGTGAGAACCTCGAAGTACAATTGCACCGCATTGGGCTTGCCCGAGGTGATCTTGGCCTTCACGTAGAACGCCAGCGCCAGGACGATGACCGCGGCGATCGACACCGAGATGATCGTGTCGATATTCCAGGTCAGGCCCAGGAATTCGGCCTGGCGGTGGTGGCCGACCTCGATCTTGGACTCGGCGAGAAAGAGGGTGCCCGAGTCGTTCGACGGTGAGCTCATAGCTGCTTACGAAGTCCTTTCATCACCGGAATCACGGTGTTGAGGACCAGGATGACCTGGCCCAGAGCGAGTCCGAACATCACGCCCAGCCCGTCGGGCCGGACCAGAATGGCGGCAATCAGTGCCAGCGCGGTGATCACACCGAGCCGGAGCAGCGAATTGACGGCCAACAGTTTCTTGCGGGGATCGTCCTCGGCGGCAACCTTCGCGACCGCCAGGGTGACCATCTTGGCGTTCACCCCGACCGCGACGACCCCGACGCCGAAGAACACCGCGAAGAGCGGGTGCCCCAGGTAGACGGCGATCCCGGCGACGATCAGCGTCGCCGCGGCCGCGATGATGCCGGGGCGGACGAGGCTGGTCGGGGCAGCCGGATAGTACACCGAAGACGAATCTGGCGTAGACGTCGTCATGGCCTGGCCTCACCTCCTCGCACACGCACCACAGCAACCCCCCGGCGGGCAAACGTCACCAAACGTACACATGGCAGCAGTCAGTGACCGCGCATACGCCTGCGTTTGCAGTGACCTTATCAACCCGGTCCGACACTCCTACCGTGGGGTAGGCGACGTTTCCGATTGCTGTACCGGGGCCTTCGGTGGTGGACGCCCCGGCTGCCGCGGCCGTCTGTGACCGGCGACCTACTACAGCTCATAGTACACGAATTTTTACCCATTCCTTACCCGGCACCTCGCCGGGCTTCAGGTTGTCGGCCCCGCCGGGGCGGACAACCGGCGGGCGCGGCCGATCATCAGGCGCTGCAGGCGCGGCCCGAAGGTGACCAGAACGGCCAGCAGCAGTCCGCCGACGAAGATCGGGGCGACGACACCCTGGGAGAACAACGAACCGGCCGCAGCCGAGAATGCCAGCACACCGACCCACAGGTAGATGATCAATGCGACGCGACGCTGCGAATGCCCGAGTTCGAGGAGCCGGTGATGCAGGTGCATCTTGTCCGGGGTGTAGAAGCCGACACCCGCGCGGGTGCGCCGGATCACGGCCAGCAGCATGTCCAGCATCGGGACGAACACGACGGCGGCCACCAGGATCAACGGGAGCAGCAGTGTGAACACGTCGGCCGGCCCGTAGGCGTTGACGACGATGCGTCCCGACGCACTCGTCGACGCCGCCGCCAGCATCAGCCCGATCAGCATCGCCCCCGAATCCCCCATGAAGATGCGGGCGGGCGAGAAGTTGTGCGGCAGAAAACCGAGACACACCCCGGCCAACACCACCGCGATCAGCGCGGGCGGATAGTACGAGACATCGCCGCCGCGGTCACGCAGCAAACCGAGCGAGAACATGCAGATGGCCGACGCCGCGATCAGGCCGAGGCCGGCGGCCAGACCGTCGAGGCCGTCGACGAAGTTGATCGCGTTGATCGTGGCGACCGTGATGGCGACGGTGAGCAACCCCGACTGCAAGGGGTCGAGCACCACCGTGCCGATGTCGCCGAAGGGCACCGGGATCTGGATCCAGCTGATCCCCATGATCGCCATCACCCCGGCTGCGGTGAGCTGGCCGACGAACTTGGTGAGCGCGTCGAGCCCCCACCGATCGTCGATAACCCCCACGATCACGATTACCGCCCCGGCCGCGATGACCGCGCCCATGTCGTTGGTATAGGCGAAACCCCGGTTGAGGGCGGGCAGATTCGCGGCCAGCACCACCGCGCCGACGAATCCGGCAAACATGCCGACCCCGCCGAGCCGCGGCGTCGGGATGACGTGGACGTCACGGGCCCGCGGCACGGCGACCGCCCCGGCACGAATCGCACCCGCCCGGACCACCGAGGTCAACAGGTAGGTGATCGCCGCCGCCGTCAGCCCGACCAGCAGCAGCTCCCGAAACGGGACACCGGCACCGCCGATCGCGGGTGCGGCGAGCGTGGACGCGGCGAGCGGAAAAGACACCCGATCAGGCTACCCGGCAAGAAGCGCCGCGACCGCCGCCCGCACCCGCGCCGCGGCGCCGCCGGCGAGGGCGTCGACGAACAAGTCGGCCACGGTCCCCATCATCTCCGGCCGACCGCCGGCGAGCGTGAGGGTCGGGGTGCCGATCCGCACGGCCGAACCCTGCGCCGGTGGTCGCGTGTCGAACGGCAGGACCGCCTTGTCGACGACGATGCCTGCCTCGTGGAGGCGGCCCTGGGCCTGCTTGCCGGACAGGCCGACCGCGGAGACATCGACGACCGCGAGATGCGTGTCGGTGCCGCCGGTGACCACCCGGAGCCCGCGGACGGTCAGCTCGGCCGCGAGTGCCCGCGCATTTGCGACCGCGGTGGAGACGTACTCGGCGAACTCCGCGGTGGCCGCCTCGCCCAGCGCAATCGCCTTGGCCGCAACGACATTCATCGCAGGCGCACCCTGCGTGAACGGGAACACCGCCTTGCTCAGCGCAGTCCGATGCTGCTCGGCGCCGAGGATCAGACCACCCCGCGGCCCACGGATCACCTTGTGCGTGACGAGTGTGACGACGTCGGCATCGGCCACCGGGCTGGGCGCCGCCCCGGCCGCGATCAGCCCGCCCAGGTGCGCACCGGCGACCCAGAGGATGCACTCGGCCTCATCGGCGATCTCACGGAGCAGACCGAAGTCGACGAGCCGCGAATACGTCGGCGAACCGGCGACGAGCAGTCGGGGCCGGTGCAGCAACGCAAGCTCGCGGATCTGGTCGTAGTCGATCCGCTCGTCGGAAACCCGCACACCGTAGTGAATCGGCGTGAACCAGCGGCCGGAGAAGTTGGCACGCGAGCCGTGGGTCTGATGTCCACCCTGATCCAGCCGCAGCGACAGCACCGGATCACCGGGCTGCGCGAAGGCCGCATAGACCGCCGAGGCCGCCGACGTTCCGGTGTGCGGCTGCACGTTGACATAGTCGGCGCCGAACAGGGCGGCCGCGCGGTCGATCGCGAGCTGCTCGATCTCGTCGACAACCTCACAGCCCCCGTGATACCGGGCCCCCGGATACCCCTCGGCATAGGTGTCGGTCAGCGGCGAGGCCAGCGCGGCCCGCACCGCGGGCGAGGCCGTCGTCTCCCCCGCGACGAGCTGCAGGGTCTGTGCCCGGCGTGTCGCCTCCCGGTCGAGCAGCGCGGCGACCTCGGCGTCACCGGACACCAATCCGCTCACGACGCCACCAGCTCGGCCGGATCCACGCCCAGGACCTCGCCGACCTGCGCAGCCGTGACCGCGCCCTCCCGCAGGATCCGCGGCGACCGGCCGGTGAGGTCGACGATCGTCGACGCCTGCGCCGCCGGCGACGGACCACCGTCGAGGTAGACCGACACCTTCTCGCCGAGCTGCTCGCGCGCCTGCGCGGCAGTCGTCGCCGGTGGCCGGCCCGACACGTTGGCACTGGACACCGCCATCGGCCCCACCTCGCGCAAGACCTCGATCGCCACCGGATGCAGCGGCATCCGCAACATCACCGTCCGGTCGGTGTCCCCGAGATCCCACACCAGCGACGGTGCCTGCTCCACGATCAGCGACAGACCGCCCGGCCAGAATGCCTCGACCAGGGCCCGTGCCGCCGCGCTGACACCGAGCACGAGGCCGTCGACGGTGTGCCACGAACCGACGAGAACGGGCACCGGCATGTCCCGACCCCGCCCCTTGGCCGCCAAGAGATCCGCGACGGCCTCGGAATCAAAAGCATCACAACCGATCCCATACAGCGTATCGGTCGGCAGCACCACCAGGTGCCCGCCTTTGGCTGCGGTGACGGCCGTCCGGATGCCCACCGCCCGCTGATCGGGATCGCCACAGTCGAAGACAGAACTCACGTCTTCATCCTTACACGGGGTCGCTCCCCCGGATCGGCCCGCTCCGGTGGCCACGGTGCCGCGCAGTGACGAAACGGGGGCGCCCGGCAAGGTCAGTGTGGGAGGTGATTTCGGTGAACCCCCCGGTGTCATCCCCCGTCGCTGCGCTCGCCCCGGTGTCATCCCCCGTCGCTGCGCTCGCCCCGGTGTCATCCCCCGTCGCTCCGCTCGCCCCGGTACCGCGGAGGATGTCGATGACGCCGGCCGCGCCCGCGTCGTCGTGCTCGATGCCGACCCACCCGCCGGGCCGCAGGATGGTCGCGATCACCCCCACCATCGGGCCGATCACCGAGAGCCCGTCGGCTCCGCCGAAGACCGCCGTCGGGGGGTCGGCCGCGACCTCCGCGGACACCGTCGCCGCGCTCGGCACGTAGGGCGGGTTGCTGACGACGAGGTCGGCGAGGTCGGCGTCCACACCGAGTGCGGCGCGCAGCCAGGGCCCGTCGGTGACGTCGCCGACGTGCACGGTGATCCGCTCGGCTGCGGCACCGGCCGCCGCGACATTGCGCCGCAACCAGCGGGCGGCGCTGGGTGACTTCTCGACCGCGTCGACGCGGGCGTCGGGAATCGAGGCCGCGAGGGCCAGGGCGAGGGCCCCACTGCCGCTGCACAGGTCGACGATGCGCGGTGCGGTGAGATCGGCGGCGCGGGCGGCCGCCCAGGCGTAGAGGAGTTCGGTCTCGGGGCGGGGGATGAACACCCCGGGACCGACGGCCACCTCGACCGGCCCGAAGACGGCGGTCCCGGTCAGATACTGCAGCGGGACGCGCGCTGCCCGCCGCGCGATGAGGTCGGTGTAGCGGCGGCGTGTCGCCTCGTCGAGGTCGTCGACGAACAGCAGCTGACCGCGCCCGATTCCGAGGACGTGCGCGAGCAGCCATTCGGCATCGGCGCGGGGCGTTTCGACACCGGCCGCGGCAAGGGTGCCGGTGCCCTCCGCGAGCAGTGCCCGCGCAGGTGTCCCGGCCGAGGTCACTCCGCCGCCAGCCGGGCCGCGCGGTCCGCGGCGACCAGCGCGTCGAGCACGCCGTCCAGATCGCCGTCGAGCACCGCGTCGAGGTTGTTGGCCTTGTAGCCGATGCGGTGGTCGGTGATCCGGTTCTCGGGGAAGTTGTAGGTACGGATCCGTTCGGACCGGTCGACGGTGCGGATCTGGGCGGCGCGTCCCGCGGCTGCCGATGCCTCGGCGGCCTCCTCGGCCGCGGCCTGCAACCGCGCCGCGAGCACCTGCATGGCGCGGGCCTTGTTCTGGAGCTGCGAACGCTCGTTCTGGCAGGTCACGACGATGCCGGTGGGCAGATGGGTAAGGCGGACCGCCGAGTCGGTGGTGTTGACGCCCTGCCCGCCCTTGCCCGACGAGCGGTAGACGTCGACGCGCAGGTCGGCATCGTCGATCTGCACGGCCTCGACCTCCTCGGGCTCGGGATAGATGAGGACACCGGCCGCCGAGGTGTGGATGCGGCCCTGCGACTCGGTGACCGGCACGCGTTGCACGCGGTGCACACCACCCTCGAACTTGAGCCGCGACCAGACGCCGTCTCGCGAGGCCTCCCGCGCCTTGATCGACAGCGTCGCCTCCTTGTAGCCGCCGAGATCGGACTCGGTGACACCCAGGATCTGCGCCTTCCAACCATGACGTTCGCAGTACTTCACGTACATGCGGGCAAGGTCCGCGGCGAACAACGCCGACTCTTCCCCGCCCGCGCCGGACTTGACCTCGAGGACCACGTCGTCGCCGTCGTGCGGGTCGCGGGGCGCCAGCAGGTCGGTCAGTGCGGCGTCGAGGTCGGCGACGGTCTCGGCAAGCCCGGGGATCTCCTCGGCGAACGCGGCGTCGTCGGCGGCCAGCTCCCGCGCCGCCGCGAGATCATCACGCGCGGCCTGCAGCCGCTGATAGGTCGCCATGATCGGGGCGAGCTCGGCGAACCGCTTGCCGACGCGCCGTGCCACTGCCGGGTCGTCGTGCAGCGAGGGGTCGGCGAGCTGGGACTCGAGCCCGGCATGTTCGGCGAGGATGTCCTCGATGGCGGAACCACTCATTGGGTGCACTTCTTTCGACGGGTGGGGCAGGGTGACTCCAGGCGCAGACCAGACCAAACAACGCCCGCACCGGCGAGGCCAGGCGGGCGTTGTGGGAGGTGGCTACTTCTTGCGCTTGCCGTAACGGGCCTCGAAGCGCGCGACGCGGCCGCCGGTGTCGAGGATCTTCTGCTTGCCCGTGTAGAACGGGTGGCACTGCGAGCAGACTTCGACGGTGATGCGCTCACCGGCAGTGCTCCGGGTCTCAAAGGTGTTGCCGCAACCACACAGCACCGTGGTGACGGCGTATTCGGGATGGATTCCCTGCTTCATCTTGGTGTCCCTTTCTCATGGTCGCCGGGTCACCGATCGGGGATCGGTCGGTGTGAACCGGAACCGGACTCGACCCGCCATTGTGCCACGGGCGTGGGTCGCGCGGAAAATCCGGCAACACCAGCTCACGGATGGCGATCACGGGCATCAACCGCAGCGGACCCGCGATCATTCCCGCGGCAGTCGGACCGGTCCACAACCACGGGGCCGACGATGACGTTCGAAGAGTCCGGGATTGATACGTACGCAGCGCAGACCCGATGGTGCTGAGCTGGATTAGAGCGGGTGGGTGGTGATGGTGTCTCCGGTGGTGGGGTTGCGCCAGACGATGGTGCGGTCGGCGAGCATGGTGGGGATCAGGATGCCGAGGTGTTTGCGTTGATGACAGGCCGGGCACAGCGCGATGAGGTTGCCTTCGACGCTCCAGCCGCCGGTCACCGGATCGCGGTGGAGGAACTTGACCAGGTGATCGATCTGGCAGTCTTCGGCCGGGCGGTGACAGCCGGGGGCGCGGCAGATCCCGTCGCGGTGCTGGATTCTTTTCACGAGCCATTTCGGTGGGCGGTAGGTGAGTGCCCAGCGGGGTGGTGCGGGGTGGCTGCCGTGTCCGGTCGGATCGAGCGGTGGTGCGGGTCCGCGGAGGGTGATGGCGGTGACGCGTTGCCAGGTCGGCACCTGCGTGGTGGTTGCTGATCCGTTTGTGGTGTTGGTGGCGGGTCGGAGGACGTTGGTGGCGTGGTGGTCGGAAACGATTTGCGCGGCATGCGCGGGGTGGATCGGGCCATAGCCGACCAGCCGCGGCGGGAACATCCCGCTCGGATCGAGGAGCACCGTCAACGCCGTTTGCGCCGACGCTGCTGCCGGTGCCTGCGCCCGAGCGTCGGTGGGTGCCGGACGGCGAGTCGGGACCGGAGCGCGTCCCGATGCCGGGGAGTCGGTAGGCGCGCCGGCCTCCGAGTTTTCGCCGACCGAGTCTGCGTCGGTTGCGTCCGCAGACCCGTCACAGTCCGGATTGTCGACGTCGGGTTCGGCAACGGGCTCATCAGGCAACGGCCCGTCCGATTCAGGGTCAGGCTCGTTGGGCGCCGGCTCTCTGGGTGCCGGGTTGTTGGGCGCGGGCTCATTCGGCGCCGGACTGTCGGGGCCGCCGACGTCGGGGCCATCGATATCCCGCTCGTCCGGCGGCTCATCAGGCAGCGGGATAGCCCGCGAACAATCCGCAGACCCGCACTCACACGCGAGATAAGCGCCGGGCATCCCGGTGAGTTCAGCGAACGCCGCGACCCGCTGCTGACCCCGAGTCCGCGGATCGTGCCGGCACACGCGGAGGTCGATCAATGCGTGGATCTGCTGCGTGAGGTGCACACCGAGTTCGGCGGGCAACAGTCCGTTGATGGTGACATGCCCATGCATCTCATCCCGGATACTGAGCTGCTGCTGCCGTTGGATGAAGTCACGGGCACCGGCGGCCGCGTCCGGGTCGACGGCGATCACCATCTCCGCCAACCGATGCGTCAGAGTGCGGTCGGTTTGCATCAACCCGGCCAATTGCAGGGCGATCTGCTCGGCGTGCGCGCGTAGATCCGGGTCACTGATCACGGCCAACTCGCGCACGAGGATTTCGGTGCGGCGTAGGTCGAATTCCCCGGCGAGGAAGGCGTGCCGGATCCCGGTGAAACCGTCCAGGGCTATGGCGAGTCGAAGCCACCGGCCCGAATCAGCAAGGGGCACACCCAGGCGTGCAGTGATCGCGCCGATCGCAGCCTTCGCAGCCGCGTCGTTGATACGGCTGTCGATCCACCGCCCGGTGTGGAGCATTTCGTCGAGGACGATCTGCCCGATCCGCCCGGCCAGCAACACCTTCCGCGCCAGATGGCGGCGTTCGCCACGCATCATCGACACCGCGAGCGCATCGATCGCGGTCGAGGACATGGTGGTGATCGCGTCGTCGTCCGCGCAAGGGTCGGTGAACGAGAATGTCGAGCTGGTCATTGGCGATCACCTCCCCCGTGGATGCCGTCTGATCGGATCTTCTTGATGCTTCTATCGTACCCTTGACCACCGACAATAATTTCGATAATGCGGGTGATCTCGAATCTCGGCAGAACTCGATCCGGCGGATTCGTCGTCTCGTCCGGCTAGCGCTCTGCGCGATCTCGAGCAAGCGATTCGAACGCATCGGCAGTCGTCCGATCGGCAGGAAAGAGCAACTCGACGGCCAACTCCGAGATCGTGACTTCGAACGGCATGTCGAATGTGCCGAACATGCCGAAGAACGACCATTCGCCGCCGTCAGGTGCGTGAACTCGGACCGGCCCAGATCCTGCGCGAAGTCCGATTCGCCTGCCGTATCGCGATCGTCGCGGGTCAGGTAGTTCTCGAACTCCCTCAGGAGCTGCGTGAGCTGCTTGTCGGCGGTGGCGGCGAGCTAGCGCCGAAGACGATCACGAAAGTAGGCCATGACCTCGTGGGCATTGATGATCCTCGGAATCAGTTCCAGGCCGACGCGGAGGATGGTGACAGGTGGGTTCAGCAGAGCGGGATCGATGGTCGCAACGAGCGGTTGGATGGCCGCGTTTGCGGCGACCAGGTTCCAGTGACGATCGAAGACGACCGCCGGATACGGCTCGTGACTTCTCAGAATGCGCTCCAGGGCCTCGCGGACCGGAGCGAGTTCGGGCGCGCCGAGCGGGTGCTCGGGGAACGCTGGAGCGTGGCCTGCGGCGAGCAGTAGCTTAGGGAGGACGAGATGACCACATTGCTCCGACGACTGGTCTGCGGCGTAGCCGGCGCCTCGATGGTCGTCGCATTGTTCCTGCCGTGGGCCCGGGTTGAGGACGCCGATCGCATCGCGTGGGACTTGTGGAAGCTCACTCTCCCGCTCTGCATAGTCCTCGCCGTATGCGCGTTGACTACCGCGATCACCGGCGGACACATCGGCCTGAACCGGCCGGGCGTCTCGATTATCGGTGCGACCGATGGTCTTGGTGTAATCACGACGATGACGCTGGCCTGGCTGCTGTTCTACAGCTTCCCGGACGACGCCAGCCGTCAGCCGGCCCTCATCCTGGCGTTGATATCGGCGGCCGCAGCAGCCTTTGCGGCCGCCGACTACCGACCGCTGCGGGGAGCGCCGCTATTTCCACGAATGGCCGATGAGCGCGGCAGTGATCATCGTTCCTCCAGTCGTAGCTAGTCCCCTCGCCCGGGTGAAACACCCGCGCAGCAGGTCGCGGTGGCTCGGCCCGGATTGGCACCGCACCCGCACCCGCTACGAGCTGACCATCGCCGCCCTGCACAACCGGGAACTCACCGCCGCCCACGCCACCACCCTCGTCGCAGCGATCCACGGCCTGGTCCTCGTCGCGATGCTGCGCGGCACCACACCCGAGGAGGTCAACCCACCGGCACTGATCGACCGCTTCCACACGTAGCCGCCGGTACCGGTCACGACTCGGGCAGCGCCGCGAAGTCCTTCTTGGCCTGCGCGTACCACTTGAGTCCGGACACCGGACGCCGCCAGCGCTTCTTCATGGCCTCACGGGCGGGAACATGTGCCGTATCGCCCGCGTCGACCCTGTCCTTGAGATGCCGATCCTGCAGATGGATCACGTCGTCGGCCGTGTTGCCGGCGTGTGCGTGATCGCACGGACCGCCCAGTTCTCGGCACGTCATCGTCTTCATCCGACTCTCCTCGTCGTCGATTCCCGGCGGCTCTCATATCGCCGGGCCCACCTCAAACGGTAGGCTGCGCCCCGCGACCATCGCTTCTCGATTCGTGACCGATTCGAGCCGACGCACCCAGCAGATCTGGACACATGTCCACTTCGGTTCTTCTGGTAAGGCTTAGCTAAGTTAGGATGGCCGGACGTCCGCTTCATCGTCGCAGCGGGAGGTACCGACCATCGATGTACGAAAGGGAGTACATGCAGGCCGATCGGCACCCCGCACCTCATCCCCCATCGCTGCGCTCGCCCCGACTTCGTCCGTCGCCGCGCACGCCCCGGGAGCAGCTGCTGTGGGACACCAGCGACGAGAAGAGCAGTTGTGGCGTCGGATTCATCACCCGCAAGGACGGCGTGGCCCATCACGGCGTCATCGACAAGGCCCGAGAGGCCCTCTGCTCGGTCCCGCACCGCGGCGGCATGTCCGCGCTCGGCGTCGGCGACGGCGGCGGCGTGTGCATCGACCTGTCCCAGCGTTTCTTCCGCAAGATCACCGACCGCGCCGACCTGCGGCTCGGTCAGTTCTGCGTCGGCAACTTCTTCCTGCCCGACGACGAGCGCGGCGCGGCCAAGGCCACCCGCCTGATCGAGTCGACCATGGCCGACCGCGGTTTCACCGTCCTGTGTGTCCGTGATGTCCCCGTCGACGACTCCGTGCTGCGGCCGGCGGCCGCCGCGGCCCAGCTGCCGATCCGGCAGTGGGTGTTCGCGGCCCCCAATCCCTGCCCCGAGCCGGCCGACCTCGACCGGCTCGTGCAGCAGGCCCTGCTGCACATCGAGGCCATCGGCTTCTCCAAACCCGCATTGGCCGGGCTCTACCCGTTGTCGCTCTCGGCACGCACCCAGGTCCTCAAGGGGCGATTGTCCTCACCCGAGGTGATCGACTACTTCGTCGACCTCGCCGACGAGGACCACCGCATCCATACGCTGCTGTTCCATACCCGGTTCTCCACCAACACCGAACCGCATCCCACGATGGCGCAGCCGTTCCGCTACCTCGCCCACAACGGCGAGCTCAACACGGACAAGAAGAATCGGATCGCGCAGGTGACGGCCGCGGCCGCACAGCGCCGGACCATCGTCCGGCCACCCGGGCAGTCCGACTCCAGCCGCCTCGACCAGACCGTCGCCGCCCGGGTAACCACCGATCAGGTCGACCTCGTGACCGCGATCGTGTCGATGATGCCGCCGGCCTGGGAGAACGACGCGACCCTGTCACCGGCGGTGCGTGCGATGTTCGAGTATTTCTCGCTCTACGAGGAGAAGAACGACGGGCCGGCCGCGGTGGTCTTCGGCGACGGCACCGTCATCGGCGCCCGTCTGGACCGGCTCGGCCTGCGCCCGCTCCGCACCGTCGAGACCGTCAACTACCTCTGCGCCTTCTCCGAGGCCGGCCAGGTGGGCTTCGACCCCGAGACCGTGATCTCGCGCGGTCGGGTCTCGGCCGGCGGCATGATCTACTACGACCACCGCGAACACCGCGTGTACACCACCACCGAGGCCTACGAGAAGCTTGCCGCGGCCCGGGATTATCCCGCGCTGCTGCAGGCGGCCAAGGTCTCGCTGGCCGAGTTGCCCACGCCCGCACAGCCACTCGCCGAGCCGGCCGACGGTCTGACCGACCACCAGCGCTACCGCGCCTATCACCTGGATCAAGAGAGCTTTCGGTTCTTCACCGATCCCATGCTCACCGACGGCGCCGAGAAGGTCTCGGCAATGGGCTTCGGCAATGCGATCAACCCGCTGACCAACACCGAGCCGAATGTGGCCCGGTTCTTCTCGCAGCGCTTCGCCCAAGTCACCAATCCGCCGCTGGACTCGATCCGCGAGGCCGACGGGATGACGCTGCGCGTGGCGCTCGGGGCGCGCCCCGCCGTCACCGCCGACCCCGATCCGGCCACCGGCCGCCAAGTGGTGCTGCCCACCCCGATCCTGACCGCGACGGACCTCAATACCCTGCTGACCCAGCAGGAATCGCCGGTCGCGCAGTTTGACGCCACCTACCGGATCTCGGCGACCGGCGACGCCATCACGGACCGGGCGGCCCTGGTCGCCGCCATCGACGCCCTGGGCGACGCCGTCGTCGGCTTCGCCCGGGAACAGGGCGGTATCGCGGTGCTTTCCGACCGCGCGATCGGCACCGAATCCGCCGCACTGCCGATGATCTTCGTGGTGTCGGCGGTCAACCAGCGACTCATCGACGCCGGACAGCGGCTGCGGGTGTCCGTCGTCGTCGACACCGGACAGGTCGAGTCCTCGCACCATCTCGCGGCGATCTTGGGATTCGGCGCCGCGGCCTGCCATCCGCACACCGTCGCCCGCCGCGCCGCCACACTGGCACCCGCCGACCCCGACGCCGCCTTCGCTCGGTGGCGCAAGGCCGCCGAGAAGTCGCTCATGAAGACGATGGGGCGGGTCGGCCTGTGCACCGTCGAGAGCTACCTCGGCGGTGAGTTCTTCGAGCCGAACTTCCTCGACACCGCTGACGAGGACCTGTGCCGGTGGTTCCCTGCCCTGCGCGCCCCCGTCGGCGGAGTGGGGCTGACACCGATCGTCGCCGCCACCGCCGCCGCCCACCGCGCGGCGATGACCGATCCGGTCCCGTCCACCGACAAGGACCTGCCGCTACTCGGGCTGTTCAAGGAACGCGGCGACGGCGCCGGACACTCGTTCGGCACCGCCGCCGTCCGCGGCTACGAGACGATGACCGCCGAGAAGATCCAGTTCACCTCACGCACAACCGATTCCGCAATCGCCGAGGAGACCGGACTGGGCACTCGGCTGCGTCTGCTGCCGCTGCACACCCTCGACGAGGCCTTCGGCCTGGACGCCCGCGTCTACGACGACAGCAGCTATGGCGCGCTCACCGCCGCCGAGATCGACGCGTTCGCGATCACCGACGCCTACCGGGCGTTCCGGTCCGAGCTCACCGAGACCCGCGCGCTGCGACCGTCGGCGCTGCGCGACATCCTCGAGCCGGTCCCGGCCGGTGAGCCCCTCGCCCTGACCGCGGTGGCACCCGCCCACGCGATCACCGCGACCTTCGCGTCCGGCGCGATGAGCCATGGCGCCCTCGTCGCACCGGCCCATGAGGCGGTCGCGCACGGCACCAACATGGTCGGCGGGCTGTCCAACAGCGGCGAGGGCGGCGAACACCGTTCCCGCTACGGCACCCTGCGCGCCTCCCGGATCAAGCAGTTCGCCTCGGGCCGCTTCGGGATCTGGGCCGGCTACCTGGCCGACCCGATGCTGACCGAGCTCGAGATCAAGATCGGTCAGGGCGCCAAGCCCGGTGAGGGCGGTCAGCTGCCGGCGCCCAAGGTCACCGTCGAGATCGCGGCGGCTCGCGGCGGCACCCCGGGTGTCGAACTGGTCTCTCCCCCACCGCATCACGACACCTACTCGATCGAGGACCTGGCCCAGCTCATCCACGACTGCAAGGCCGCCCGCGTCCGGGTGATCGTCAAGCTGGTCAGCTCCGAGGGCATCGGCACCATCGCGGTCGGTGTCGCCAAGGCCGGTGCCGACGTCATCAACGTCGCCGGCAACACCGGCGGTACCGGTGCGGCGTCGGTGTCGAGCCTGCGCTACGCCGGGCGGGTCGCCGAGCTCGGCCTCGCCGAGGTCCACCAGGCACTCAGCGTCAACGGACTGCGCCAGAAGGTGATCCTGCGCGCCTCCGGTGCCCACCAAACCGGCCGGGACGTGCTGGTCTCGGCGCTGCTGGGCGCCGACAGCTTCGAGTTCGGGACCGCCGCGCTGATGATGATCGGCTGTGTGATGGCCAAGAACTGCAACATCAAGTGCCCGGCCGGGCTGACGACCAATCCCGAGGTCTTCGACGGCGACCCGCGGGCGATGGCCCAGTACCTGCTCAACGTGGCCCATGACGTGCGTGAGCTGCTGGCGCGACTCGGGCTGCCCGATCTCGCCGCCGCCCGCGGACGCGCCGATCTGCTGCGGCTGATCGACCATCCCGCTCTGGTGGGCCGACTGCGTCCCGAGGCGATGCTGGTCGCCGTCGACAGCCCGGAGATCGCCGACCCGGTGTACTGCGAGCGCGACTACGCCGTCGACGATGCCCTCGGCGACCAGGTGTGGGCCGCCCTGGCGACACCGGGCACCACGTCGGTGCGCACCGCGCCGGTGGTCCTGGGCAACCGCAACCGCAGTGTCGGTGCACAGCTCGCCGTCGACATCGAGCGCCGACTCAACTTCGCGGACGGGCCCGCCCTCGGCGGTGTCCTCGCCGACAACCGGGGCCGGCGCTTCCTCGGCCCCGATACCGTCGTGGTCCCGACGTCCGGTTCGGCCGGGCTCTCCTATGCCGCGTTCTGCAACGACGGCATGCGTCTGGAACACACCGGAACCGCCAATGACGGTGTGGGCAAGTCGATGTGCGGCGGCACCGTCGTCGTGCGTTCACCGGGCGGCGGTTCACCCGCGGTCGGCGGCAATGTGCTGATCGGTAACTTCGCGCTCTTCGGCGCGACCGGCGGCCGGCTGTTCGTCGAGGGGGAGGCGGGCGACCGGTTCGCGGTCCGCAACTCCGGCGCCACCGCCGTCGTCGAGGGTCTCGGCGAGTTCGGCTGCGAGTACATGACCGGCGGCGCCGTGTTCAACCTGGGCGGTTTCGGCAACGGCCTCGGCAACGGTATGAGCGGTGGCTTCCTATATCAGTACGACCCCCTGTGTGAACTGGACAAGAAGATCAGCGGCGACTCGGTGATCGTCGGATCCATCACCGGCGTTGACGACCCGTTCGCGCCGATCCACCATCATGCCGCCTATCTCCTGCTCCAGATGCACGCCGAGGCCACCGATTCCGCACTCGCGTCGCGTCTGCTGGACAACTGGGAGACCGAACGCCACTACGTCAGCTACGCGATGCCGCGGGCCCTGCTCGCCCACCAGGACGCGCAGTATCTGCTGACAACGATGAGCCGGCGGGCCCTGCTCGAAGAGCTCGCCGCCGCCCTGGCCACCCACCAGATCCAGACCCTCAAGAAAGATGTGCGGGCCGGCACGGCCGTGCTCGCCGGCGCCGTGCCGTCGTACGGCGAGTTCGACAGCGCCGACATGTACCGGCTGCTGGGGGCGTTCACCGTCTTCGAGCTGGCTCGCGAGGTCGCGGCGCACCAGCTCGCAAAGGGCCGGGGTGGCTTCGCGCCGACGACGTCGCCGACCGATCAGACGCTGGGCCGGGCGGCCCGCAACCTCATCCTCACCGAGGACTTCGATCTGGTGTCCAAGGTCGGCCGCTACGCCCGCGACATCCTGGGCGGATACGACGACGACGAGCTCGCCGCGCTCATCTCGGCCAAGCGGGTCGCCGACTACAAGGCCGCCATCGCCGGGCGCAACGTGGCCTCGATGGATGCACCGGCCACCTACGGCTGGATCCTCCACCAGGACCAGAACAACCGCGAGACCCTCGGCCGCCTACCGAACTTCGACGAGCTCTTTGCCTCCCGCGCCATCCCCGATGTCGCCGAGGCACTCGCCCGAACGGCCGCGACGACCCAACCGGAGACCATCTGACATGCAGTTGCCCTTCATCCCCACCGACGTCCCGTTCACCGGCGACCAGAAGGTCTGGCTCGCGGGCTTCCTGGCCGGGCTCAACACCCGTATCGCGCTCGGCAGCGAGAACCCGGCGGCGCCTGCGGCCGCCGCCGCGGTGACCGCAGGTCAGCCCGCACCTGCCGCGGCGCCGGCGGCCGTGCGGCTGCAGATCATGTACGGCACCCAGACCGGCAACGCCGAGATGCTCGCGGAGAAGGCCCAGGCCCTCGCCGCCGAACGTGGCATCGACGTCGCGCTGACCGACATGGGTGAGGCCGATCTGGCGACCATTGCCGCCGCCGGGCACCTCTTGGTGGTCTGTTCCACCTACGGCGAGGGCGACATGCCCGATGATGCCGAGGATCTCTGGGCTGCGCTCGCGGGTGCCGACGCGCCCCGGCTCGAGCAGCTGAGATTCGCCGTGCTCGCTCTCGGCGACTCGATCTACGACGGCTTCTGCCAGGCAGGAAAGAATCTCGACGCCCGCCTCGCCGAGCTCGGGGCGACGCGGGTGATCGACCGCGTGGACTGCGATGTCGACTTCGCGCCCGACGCCGACGCCTGGCTCCCCCGGGCGCTCGACGCCCTGTTCCCCGCCGACCCCGACGCCGTCGTCGACGAGGGGCCGGCCGAGGAGATCGTCACTGCCACCCCGCCGGTCGTCGTCGCCGCCGAGGATCTGCCGGTGCCGGAGCCGGTGGTCGCCCCGCCGCAGAAGAAGCGGGCGTGGGGACGGAAGAATCCGTACCCGGCCACCCTGGTCGCCAACACCCTGCTCTCCGGGCCCGGTTCGGACAAGGAGGTCCGGCATCTGGTGATCTCGTTGGGCGACAGCGGCATCACCTATGAACCCGGCGACGGGATCAGCATCGTCCCGGTCAACTCGCCCGACCTCGTCAACGCGATCCTCGCCCGGCTCGGTGCGAGCGGCGATGAGCTGATCGCCGACCGTAAACAGACCCGGGCCCTGCGTGACATGCTGACCCACAACGTCGACATCTCCACGCCGACGAAGTACCTCGTCGACTACGTCGCCAACCGCAGCGGCGATGCCGAGCTGACCCACCTGGTGTCGACCGGTGACAAGGAGGCCCTCGACGCCTGGCTGTGGGGCCGGGATGTACTCGACGTGCTCAACGTCGACCCGACCCTCACGATCACCCCGGAGGAGCTGCTCGCCGAGCTGCGGCCGCTCGCCCACCGGGTCTACTCCATCTCGTCGAGCCCCAACGCCCACGCCGGCACCGTCCACATCACGATGGCGGTGGTGCGCTACCGCTCGGGCGAACGGGTCCACGGCGGGGTGTGCTCGACGTATCTGGGTGACCGCCGCGCCGAAGGCGACGAGGTCAGCGTGTTCATCACGCCCAACAAGTCCTTCCGGCTGCCCGCCGACAACGACAGCCCGGTGATCATGATCGGCCCCGGAACCGGCATCGCCCCGTTCCGGTCGTTCCTGCACGAGCGGCAGGCGCGGGGTGCCGCGGGACGCAACTGGCTGTTCTTCGGTGATCAGCACCGGCACTGCGACTTCCTCTATGCCGAGGAGCTCGAGCAGTTCACCACCGACGGCGTGCTGACCCGCCTCGACCTCGCATTCTCGCGCGATCAGGACCACAAGGTCTACGTGCAGGACCGGATGCGGGAACACGGTGCCGATCTCTACGAGTGGATTGCCGCCGGCGCGCACGTCTATGTGTGCGGCGATGCCACCCGGATGGCCCGCGACGTGGACACCGCCCTCACCGAGATCATCGCCGAGCACGGCGGACTCGATGCCGACGGCGCGGCCGACTACGTCGATCTGCTCAAGAAGGACAAGCGCTACCTCCGCGACGTCTACTGACGCCCGCTCGCCCGCCACCGGCCCGCATGACCGGTCCCAGAGAGAAAGGGCGCCGATGCCCACCTTCCCCGACGACGACACGACCGGTCACCGCCGCTGCGGGCGCAACTGCCCGTGTCCCGCGGCCCGCGGGCACAGCGATCTCCAGGCGTTGGTGAGCACGCCCGGATTCACCGGTGCCGTGCTCGGCAGTGCGCCCGCCGCGGTCGCCTGTATGCTCCCGGCGCTCGGGCAGGCCGTCGGGGTGACCGCGGCCGGTCCGGTGGTGATGAACGCGGTCGGCAGCTACGACGCACCTGCCCTGCCGGGTGGGCCGATCCGTTGTGAGGTGGGACGGATTTCTTTGCGGCTCAACCCTTCTCGACTCGGCCAGGCGCTGATCACCGAGCCGGGCGGGCCCGTTCCGCCGACGGTGCGTCTCTACGACGAGGGCGGCAACATCGCACACGCCACCTATCTGTCCGAACGCAGCGACCGGCTGGCCTTCGAGACGATCGCGCTCGATCACCTCGGCGCTCCCGCCGCGGCGCCCGTGCCCGCCGCCTGCCCGGCCGCCGCGGTCGGCCCGGACGAGGATCAGATCAGTCTGTTCGATTCGGTGCTCGCCGACGGCGGTGTCGGTCGGCTGGCCGAGCTCCCACGGCACGGCGGCCCGGATGGATCGGGCTTCGCCCAGGTGGACACCCGCCAGGTGGTCGCGGCTCTCGAATATGCGTCGATGGTGACCATGCCGGTCACCGTCGGCGCGGCGGCCACCGGTTGTCTGCAGCTGCATCGTGACCATCTCGACGGCGCCCGCGAGCACCGCGAGCACCTGGTGATCGCCGCAGGCGCCGCCCGCGTGATGGTGAACTTCCCACTCGCGTCGGCATGCTGGGTGACGTGGTCGCACGGGGTCTGCGGCCGGACCGGCGCCTTGGAGGTCTATGACCGTTCCGGCCGGGCGAGCCTCGTGGTCACCCAGACCGGCCCGGTCCCGGCCCCGGCGCTCGTTGCCTGGAACGATCTGCTGACCGATCTGGTGGCCTGAGAAAGGGTGCGACGCCACCGGTGTCGGCCGGCGGCGGTCACCGCTGACGCAGGTCGGGCCCGGATCCAGGTCCTCGGCCCCCTGTGCCCGAGTCTCAGTCGTCCTTGCCCGCCCCGGGCGCGTTGGACTGCACCTGCATCAGGAACTCGAAGTTGTTCTTGGTCTTCTTCAGCTGGCTGATCAACAGGTCGATCGCCTGCTGCGAATCCAGCCCGGACAGCACCCGGCGCAGCTTGTGCACAATGGTGAACTCTTCGGGTGCCAGCAGGAGCTCGTCCTTGCGGGTGGCCGACTGATTCACGTCGACGGCCGGGAACACGCGTCGCTCGGAGATCCGGCGGTCCAACTTGAGCTCGGCGTTGCCGGTGCCCTTGAACTCCTCGAAGATGACCGTGTCACCGGTCGACCCGGTCTCCACCAGCGCGGAGGCGATGATGGTGAGGGAGCCACCGTGCTCGATGTTGCGGGCCGCACCGAGGAATCGTTTGGGCGGGTAGAGCGCGGTGGAGTCGACGCCGCCGGAGAGGATACGGCCCGACGCGGGCGAGGCGTTGTTGTAGGCACGGCCGAGGCGGGTGATGGAATCCAGGAGCACGACGACGTCCTTGCCCTGCTCGACGAGCCGCTTGGCGCGTTCGATCGCGAGCTCGGCGACGGAGGTGTGATCTGACGGCGGACGGTCGAAGGTCGACGCGATGACCTCACCCTTCACCGACCGCTGCATGTCGGTGACCTCTTCGGGGCGCTCGTCGACGAGCACGACCATCAGGTGGCATTCCGGGTTGTTGATGGTGATCGCGTTGGCGATGTCCTGGAGGATCGTCGTCTTGCCGGCCTTCGGCGGCGACACGATGAGGGCGCGCTGTCCCTTGCCGATCGGCATGATCAGGTCGATCACCCGGGTCGAGAGCCGATCGGAGGTGGTCTCCAGGCGCAACCGCTGGTTCGGGTACAGCGGTGTCAGCTTGCCGAACTCGGGGCGCTTCCGGGCCGCCTCGACCTCGGCACCGTTGACCGTGTCCAGCCGAACCAGCGGGTTGAACTTCTGGCGCTGATTGGCTTGTTCCCCCTCCCGGGCCACCTTGACCGCACCCGTGATGGCGTCGCCACGCCGCAACCCGTTCTTGCGCACCAGGTTCATCGACACATAGACGTCGTTCGGGCCGGCCAGGTATCCGGAGGTGCGGACGAAGGCGTAGTTGTCGAGCACGTCGAGAATGCCGGCGACGGGCTGCAAGACGTCGTCCTCGGACACCTGCTGCTCACCACCCGCATCGGCGCGGCCACCACGTCGGCGTTCCCGGAATCGACGGCCACGGCGGCGGCCGCCCTCACCGTCGTCGTCACGATTGTTCTGAGAGCCCGGACCATTGTTGGCGTTGTTGCTGTTCGGGCTGCTGCTGTTCGCGTTGCTGTTGGGGCTGTTGTCACGCTCCTGCCCGTTGTGCTGCGCCTTGCCCTGCCCCTGGTTGTCACGGCCCTGGTTGTCACGGCCCTGGTTGTCACGGTTGCGATTCCGGTTCCGGTTGCGGCCGCCCTGACCGCCTTCCTCGCCCCCACGCTGGTCGGCATCGGCCGATTTGGGCTCGGTTGATTTGGCTTCCGCCGATTTGGGTTCGGTGGATTTGGGCTCGGCCGATTTGGGCTCGGTGCCCACCGGGGCATCGACGGTTGGGTCACCTGCCGGGGCGGGAGCCGATCGCGCGCCGGCCTTCTCGGCAGCGCCGTCAACCGCGTCGGGAGTGGCCTCGGCTGCGGGGGCGCCACCGGTGTCGGGGCTGCTCGACGCCTCGCTCGCACCCGCGGGTCCCTTCGGTGCGCGCTCGGCTTCGGCCGGCGCCGTCTGCACCCGGTCTGTCGCGGCACCATTGCGGCGTGTCCGCGACCGCGGTGCGGTCGGCGCGTCCGCTGCCGGTGTCTGTTCGGTGCTCTGGGGGGATTCGGCCTGGGGTGCCGGGGCCTGCGCCTTCGGCGACTGGGCGGCCTGGCGTTCCTTGATGGCGGCGATCAGATCGCCCTTGCGCATCCCGGACGTGCCCTTGATACCCAGTTCACCGGCCAGCACCCGCAGTTCGCTCAGCACCATGCCGGTGAGGCCCGATCGGGCAGCGCGGGTGCGGGTCTTCGGCGCGGCCCCGGTGGACGCGGTCTCGGCGTCGGCAGAAGCGGGTGCGGTGATCAGGTCCGTATCTGTCACGGATATCCTTTCGTTCCTCCGCAGATTCCTGAGTCTGCGCAAGGGGTTTCTCATTCGCCCTCGGACCCGAGGCCGAATACCTGGGCCGCAAGGGGTTTCCCCCCTCTGTACGGGTGGGTGGAGATCATGTCGCCGGCTGCGAGGGCCACACATATGCCCACTGGTGAACTCGCCGAACCTCAGGGATCGCTATTCGGTGGGGACCGTCACCGGCGTGAACCGGCACTCGCAGAATGATGATCACCCGAGAAACACGGCTGAACGAGCCTTCGCGGCTAGACGAAGCATATAGTAACCCGCCCCTACAGTGTGAGCAAGTACGGGTGGTCTCGATGCGGTCGGTCGCAAGCTCCCTCCCTTACTCGACCAGCGGGAAGAGCGGGCCCGCGAGGAGCTGTCGCGCGCCAACAAGCACCGTTTGCGCCGCGCCGCGATGCAGGGAACGCAGCGCCGGGAGCGCAGCGACCAAGCGCAGTGACCGAAGAGCGGTGCTCAAAGGCGCAAACAGCCGCGCAGGCGGAGCCTGCGCAGATAAGCACTGCGCAGTGACCGAAGAGCGGTGCTCAAAGGCGCAAACGCCGCACGGACGGAGCCCGCGCCAACAAGCACAGCTCAGGCGATCTCGACGCCTTCTGCGATCGGGATGGGCCGTGGGTCGAAGCCCAGTGACCTGCCGAGGTCGAGGATCTCGGCGGGCAGGGGCGCGGCGCCCAACACAAGCACGCTGGGGCCCGCACCGGAGACGGTGGCGGCGTGGCCGCGTCGACGCAGCTCCGCGACCAGATCGGCGGTCGGGCGCATCGCCTCCGCGCGGTAGGACTGGTGGAGGCGGTCCTCGGTGGCCGCCATCAGGACCGTCGGATCGGTGGTCAGCGCGACCACCGCGAGCGCGGCCCGGCTGACGTTGGCCACCGCGTCGATGCGCGGCACCTCGTCGGGGAGGAGGCCGCGGGTGAAGGCGGTCGATGATTCGGTCGACGGCACGAACACCGTGGCCGCGATGCCGGGGTGCACGTCGAGCCGGCGGGCCTGATAGCGGTCGACTCCGCCGTCGACGGTCTCGGTCCAGGTCACGACGGCACCGCCGAGCACACTGGCCGCGGCGTTGTCGGGGTGGCCCTCGAATTCGCCGGCGTGCTGGACGAGTTCGTCGTCGGTCAGGCGTGCGGCCATCCCGGAGGCGCCCAGCAAACCGGATGCCGCGGCGAGCCCGGACACCACGGCCGCGGCCGACGAACCGAGACCGCGCGAGTGCGGGATCAGGTTGGTGCAGCGCAGCGCCAGCCCGCCGGCGGTGAAGCCGGCGCGGGTCAGGCCGGCGGTCACGGCGCGGGCGACGAGGTGCCCGTCGTCGAGCGGGACCTGGTCGGCGGCCTCTCCGGTGACCTCGACGGTGACTCCCGCGGCGGTCGTGGTGACCTCGACCTCGTCGTAGCAGCCCAGTGCGATGCCGAGGCAGTCGAATCCGGGACCCAGGTTGGCACTCGATGCCGGAACCCGGACACGTACCGAGATACCTTCGGGCAGTTGCTGATCCGCGGTCACCTGGGTGTCCGTCCGCCGACCGCGCGCCGACTCAGGCAACGCCGAGCGCATGGGCCACTGCGATCGGGTCGACGCCGATCGTCTCGATGTCGGGCATTCCGCCGAGCGCGGTGTCCGGGTCTTTGAGGCCATTGCCGGTGACCGTACACACCACGGTCTCGCCCGCGGCGATCCAGCCGTCGGCGCGTGCGGCGAGCAGTCCGGCCACGCCGGCGGCTGACGCCGGCTCCACGAAGACGCCCTCACGGCCGGCCACGAGGCGGTAGGCCGCCAGCAGTTTCTCGTCGGTGGCCGCGCGGAACTGGCCGCCGGACTCGTCCTTGGCGGCGATGGCCTGATGCCAACTGGCCGGGGCCCCGATCCGGATCGCGGTCGCAATGGTCTCGGGGTTGGTCACCGGTGCGCCGTTGACCAGCGGCGCGGCCCCGGCGGCCTGCACGCCGAGCATGCGCGGCACCGAGGTGGCGATGCCGTCGGCGTGGTACTCCTGGTAGCCCTTCCAGTACGCGGTGATGTTGCCGGCGTTGCCGACGGGCAGGGCGTGGACGTCGGGCGCGCGGCCGAGCACGTCGACGATCTCGAACGCCGCGGTCTTCTGGCCCTCGATGCGGGCCGGGTTGACGGAGTTCACGAGTTCGATCTCGGGGTACTCCGAGGTTGCCTTGCGGGCGAGCTCGAGGCAGTCGTCGAAGTTGCCGTCGACCTGGATGATCTTGGCGCCGTGCATGACTGCCTGCGCCAGTTTGCCCATGGCGATCTTGCCCTCGGGGATGAGGACGGCGCAGGTGATCCCGGCACGCGTCGCGTAGGCCGCGGCCGAGGCCGACGTATTGCCGGTGGACGCGCACAGCACGGCGGTCTTGCCGTTGTTGACCGCGTTGGACACCGCCATCGTCATGCCGCGGTCCTTGAACGAGCCGGTGGGGTTGAGGCCCTCGACCTTGAGGTAGACCTCGCAGCCGGTCAGCTCCGACAGGTGCGGTGCCGCGATCAGCGGGGTGCCGCCCTCGAGCAGTGTGACGACCTTCCAGTCATCAGTGACGGGCAGCCGCGAACGGTAGGCCTCGATCAGGCCCGGCCAGCCCCGGTGGACCGGCGAACAGGTGGACTCAGTCATCGGTACCTTCCAATCGCAAGACGCTCGACACCTTGATCACGGCGTCCATATCCTCAAGTGCAGCAACGCATTCCGATTGCGCGTTGTCGGGTGCGCGGTGGGTCACCACGATCAGCCGCGACTCCTCGCCTGCGCCTTCCTGGCGCACGGCGGCCAGGCTCACCGACCGTTTGGCGAACTCGCCGGCGATCTGGGCGAGGACGCCGGGCCGGTCGATCACGCGCATCGAGATGTAGTAGCGGGTGGGGACGTCGGCGATCGAGGCGACCGGCAGCGACGCGTACGTCGACTCCAGTGGGCCGCGGCCACCGTGCACCCGGTTGCGGGCGGCCATCACGAGATCACCCAGGACCGCCGACGCCGTGGGTGCGCCGCCGGCGCCCTGACCGTAGAACATGAGCCGCCCCGAGTTCTCGGCCTCGACCACGACGGCGTTGAACGCGCCGTTGACGGTTGCCAGCGGATGATCGAGGGGAATCAGCGCCGGGTACACGCGCGCGGAGACCCGCTGGCTGCCGTCGGCGTCGCGCAGGCGCTCGCAGATCGAGAGCAGCTTGATGGTGCAGTCGAACTTCCGGGCCGCCTCGAGATCGCCCGGCGTCACCGCGGTGATGCCCTCGCGGTGCACATCCCCCGCGGTCACGCGCGTGTGGAAGGCAATCGAGGCGAGGATCGCGGCCTTGGCCGCGGCGTCGTATCCCTCGACGTCGGCGGTCGGATCGGCCTCGGCGTAGCCCAGCCGGCCGGCCTCGGCGAGTGTCTCGGCATAGTCGGCGCCCGTCTCGGCCATCGCCGAGAGAATGAAGTTGGTGGTGCCGTTCACGATTCCGGCGACCCGGTCCACGGTGTCGCCGGCCAGTGACTGCGTGAGCGGCCGGATCACCGGGATCGCACCGGCCACGGCGGCCTCGAAGTACAGGTCCACCTTGGCCTGCGCAGCCGCCGTGGCCAGCTCGCCGGTGTACTCGGCCAGCAACGCCTTGTTGGCGGTGACCACTGACTTCCCGTTCTCGAGCGCCTCGCGGATCAGGGTGCGCGCCGGGTCGATACCGCCCATGAGCTCGACGACGATGTCGACGTCGTCGCGGGTCACCAGCGCAGCCGGATCGTCGGTGAGCAGTTCGGCGTCGATCGTGCGGGGCTTGGTCAGGTCCCGCACCGCGACGCCGCGCAACTCCAGGCGGGCGCCGACGCGTGCGCGCAGATCGTCGGCGCTGTCGCCGAGGATGCGCACCACCTCGGTGCCGACATTGCCCATGCCGAGCACGGCGACACCGATGCTCTCGGGATGTATTGCTTGCGCGGTCACCTAGTGAACCTCCAGCCTCAGGAAATCGTCGAGTGTCTCGCGACGCAGGATCGTGCGTGCCTGGGCGTCGGCGACGCCGACCACCGCCGGCCGCATCGCGAAGTTGTAGCGCGAGGACATCGAATAGCAGTACGCGCCGGTCGCGGCCACCGCGATCAGGTCGCCGGGCCCCAGATCTTCCGGCAGCCAGCAATCACGGATGACGATATCGCCACTCTCGCAATGCTTTCCAACGACGCGGCTCACCACGGCGCGCGCGTCGGAGGTCCGTGACACGAGCCGGACGTCGTATTCGGCGTCATAGAGCACGGTGCGGATGTTGTCGCTCATCCCGCCGTCGACGGACACGTAGCGGCGCAGGCTGCCGTCGCCGAGCTCGACGTCCTTGACGGTGCCGACGCGGTAGAGCGTGATGGTGCCGGGACCGGCGATGGCGCGGCCGGGTTCGACGGCCAGGGTGGGCATGGGCAGTCCGACGGCCGCGGATTCGCGGCGCACGATGTCGGCAAGTTTCTCGGCCACCAACCCGACCGGCAGCGGCCGGTCTTCGGGGGTGTAGGAGATCCCCAGTCCCCCACCGAGATCCACGATGGACATCTGGGAGGTCTTGGCGACGCCGAACTCGGCGACCACGTCGTGGAGCAGGCCGAGGACACGGTGGGCGGCGAGCTCGAAGCCGTCCATGTCGAAAATCTGTGAACCGATGTGGCTGTGCAGGCCAACCAGGCGCAGGTTGTCGGTCGCGAAGACGCGGCGGACGGCCTCCATCGCCGCGCCGCCGGCCAGCGAAAACCCGAACTTCTGGTCCTCGTGGGCGGTCGAGATGAACTCGTGGGTGTGGGCCTCGACCCCGACGGTCACCCGGATGAGCACGTCGGCGACCACGCCGCGGGCGCCGGCGAGCGCGTCGAGTCGCTCGATCTCGATGAGTGAGTCGAGGATCACGTGGCCGACCCCGGCCTCGAGCGCCGCGGCCAGCTCGGCCTCGCTCTTGTTGTTGCCGTGCAGCGCGATCCGCGCGGCGGGGAATCCCGCGTGCAGCGCGAGCGCGAGCTCGCCGCCGGAGCAGACGTCGAGCGACAGTCCGGCCTCGTCGACCCAGCGGGCGATCTCGCTGCACAGGAAGGCCTTCGAGGCGTAGTGCACGCGGCCGTAGGGACCGAACGCCGACGTCATGTCCGCGCAGCGGGACCGGAAATCGGCCTCGTCGATCACGAAGAGCGGGGTCCCGAAGGTCTCGGCGAGTTCACCCACCCCGACCCCGGCGAGCCTCAGCTCACCGGTCGTGGTGTCGCGCACCGCGTTTCGCGGCCACACGGCCGCCGGTATCGCGGCCAGGGCGGCCGGATCGTTGGGTTTCTGGGCCAGGTGCGGCGCCGCGAGGATGTCGGCGTGGCGGGGGCCTGCGGGGTGCGCCATCTACATCCGCTCCGGGGCGTTGACGCCGACGAGCAGCAGCCCGTTGGCGAGGACCTGACGGGTCGCCGCACACAGGGCCAGCCGGGCGCGGTGGATGTCGGCAGGTTCTTCGTCGCCCTGGGGCAGCACCCGACAGTGCGCGTAGAAGCGGTGGTACGCGCCGGCCAGGTTCTCCAGGTACCGGCAGATGCGGTGTGGTTCCCGCAGACTCGCCGCGGTCGCGACCACCTCGTCGAAGTCGCCGAGGGTCTTGATCAGGTCGCCCTCGGCCGCCGAGTCCAACAACTCGAGATGCTCGGTCGACGCAGTCAGGTCAAGCGCGGTGGCGTTGCGCCCGAGCGCCGCGAGCCGGGCGTGGGCGTACTGCACGTAGTAGACCGGGTTGTCGTTGGACTGCTTGGCGAGCAGGTCCAGATCGATGTCGATGTTGACGTCGATCGACGAGCGGATCAGCGCGTAGCGGGCGGCGTCGACGCCGACCGCGTCGACGAGGTCGTCGAGCGTGATCACGGTGCCCGCCCGCTTGCTCATCCGTACCGGCTTCCCATCGCGGACCAGGTTCACCATCTGCCCGATGAGGACCTCGACGGTGTCCGGGTCATCGCCCAGCGAGGCCGCTGCGGCCTTGAGCCGTTTGATGTAGCCGTGGTGGTCGGCGCCGAGCATGTAGATGCACAGGTTGAAGCCGCGGTCGCGTTTGTCCTGGTAGTAGGCGATGTCGCCGGCGATGTAGGCGGCCTCGCCGTCGCTCTTGAGGACCACGCGGTCTTTGTCGTCGCCGTAGTTCGTGGTGCGCAGCCACCAGGCGCCGTCGGCCGCGTAGAGGTTGCCGTTGGCCTTGAGCTCGGCGATGCACCGGTCGACCAGACCCGACGTGAACATCGTGTTCTCGTGGGTGTACACGTCGAAGTCGGTGCCGAACTCGTGCAGGCTCTCCTTGATGTGGGCGAACATCAGCTCGACGCCCTCGGCGCGGAAGGTCTCCTGCTGGTCGGCCGGGGCCTGATCCAGGACGCCGGGGACCTTCGCGACCACCTGCGCCGCGATCTCGTCGATGTAGTCGCCCGCGTATCCGTCGTCGGGGGTGGGCCGGGCCAGGGCCGCGGCCTGCAGGGAGCGGGCGAACTTGTCGATCTGGGAGCCGTGGTCATTGAAGTAGTACTCACGGGTCACCGCGGCGCCGCGGGCAGCGAGGACCCGGCCGAGGGCGTCGCCGACTGCCGCCCAGCGCGTTCCGCCGAGGTGGATGGGGCCGGTCGGGTTGGCCGAGACGAACTCGAGGTTGATGACCTTGTCGGCGAGCTCGGTGCCGTGGCCGTAGGCGTCGGCCTGCTCGAGCACGGTGGTGACGACGGTGTTCTGCGCGGCCGCGGCGAGCCAGAGGTTGACGAATCCGGGGCCCGCGACCTCGGCCTTCGCGATGCCGTCGGCACCGGCGAAGGCCGCGGCGAGCCAGCCCGCCAGCTCACGCGGGGCCACGCCCAGCTTCTTGCCCAGCCGCAGGGCGATGTTGGTGGCGTAGTCACCGTGATCGGCACTACGGGGACGCTCGACCACCACCGAGTCAGGCACCAGCGACGCGTCGAGGCCACGGTCGGCCACGACGGTGCGGGTGACAGTACTCAGGAGAACGGCGAGGTCGGCGGGAGTCACGGCACACCATCTTATGGGCCGGGCCTCGTGCGGCGACAATCGGTGCCGCGGTCCTCCCCCGGCGTCGCGATCACGGCAGGCGGCGCAGGAACCTCGCGGCGTCGACGGGCCGCGCGGGCAACGTCCGATCGGGCTTCCCGCCGACGTAGAGCCAGCCCATCAGCTTCTCGTTCGGTGCGAGTCCGTGCACGTCGGCGACCTCGGGTGAACGGACGAAATCACCGGTGCGCCAGATGACGCCGTACCCGGCCTCGTCGAGCAGCAGGTTCAGCGCGTGGCCCACCCCGATCGCGACGGCCTCCTGCTCCCACCCGGGCACCTTCGCGTCGTCGCGCGGACACGACACGATCGCGATGAGCAGTGGCGCGCGAAAAGGTTTGGGCGATGGCTCATCCACACCACCGACCTCGGCGATGGCCTGCGCGAGATAGAGACGGTCGTCGTCGCGCAGTTCAATGAGCCGCCACGGCCCGAGACTTTTGTGGTCGGCCACCCGCGCGGCCGCGGCGACCAGATCGAGCAGTTCCTCGTGCGTGGGCGCCGCATCGGACACCTGCGGGTACGACCGCCGCGCGATCATGGCGTCGCGGACCGGCGTGG
>JASGFO010000020.1:0-31900 GCA_047605505.1 Gordonia sp. (in: high G+C Gram-positive bacteria)
CTCGTGCCGACCACCCCGGCGACCCGCTATCAGCTCACCCCCGGCCTCGTCGAGGACGCCTGGACACCGGCCACACGGGGCGTGATCGTGGCCTCGCCGTCCAACCCCACCGGTACATCCGTACCATTCGATGATCTGGTCGGCCTATGCTCCGACGTCGCCGGCCGTGGCGGCTGGACCATCGTCGACGAAATCTACCTGGGGCTCGCCGACCCCGGCGTCGACGGTCGTCCACCACGCAGCATCCTCGCCGAATCCGGTGGGTCCACCGCCAATACGGTTGTCATCAACAGCTTTTCGAAATACTTTGGGATGACGGGCTGGCGGCTGGGGTGGGCGATCCTGCCGCCCGAGCTGGTCGGCGTCGCCGAACGGCTGGCGCAGAACTTCTACGTGTGCCCACCCACCCCCGCGCAGCTCGCGGCATTGCAGTGCTTCACCCCCGCGTCGCTGGCCGTGACCGAGGAGCGGCGCCGGGAATTCGCGAATCGGCGGCGGCTCGTCCTCGACAGCCTGGCGCGCATCGGGCTGGCCGTCGACGTCGAGCCCGACGGTGCGTTCTACATCTATATCGACGTGTCCTCGACGGGCCTGCATTCGGCCGAGTTCTGCGAGCGCGCACTGACCGAGGCACATGTCGCGCTCACCCCCGGCAAAGATTTCGGGAAGGCGTCGGCCGCCGATCACGTTCGGTTGTCCTACGCGGCGCCGACGGGTCAGCTCGCCGAGGCGATCGACCGTCTCGGCGCCTTCGTCACCGCACTCGGCAAGGACCGGTCATGACCGCATCACATCGCCTCGCGGCCGCGGTGGACGAGCACCTGCGCGCCCTGGATCCGGCGACGCTGCCCGGCGTGATCGCCGGGGTCACCTCCCTCGATCGCACCGTTCACATCGGCGCGACCGGCGTGCGCCGGGCCGGCACCGACACGGCGCTGACCGTCGACACCGTTGTCGGGCTGTACTCGACCTCGAAGGCCGTCACCGCCACCGCCGCACTGCAACTCGTCGACGACGGTCTCCTCGATCTCGACGCCCCGGCGGCCGTCCATCTCCCGGAGATCGGCGAGATCATGGTCGTCGACGGGTTCGACGACGGCGTCCCGCGGCTGCGCCCGCCGCGCACCGCCATCACGATGCGTCATCTCCTCACGCACACGTCGGGGTTCGGCTATCACTCCTTCGACGCCACCCTCACCCGGGCCATTGCCGCCCTCGGCCTCCCCGATATCACAACCAACCAGCGCCCGGCGTTGCGACTGCCACTGCTCTTCGACCCCGGCACCCGCTGGCTCTACGGGGCCGGCGTGGACTGGGCCGGCCTCATCGTGGAGGCGATCACCGGCCGTCGGCTCGGTGCCGTGTTCGGCGAGCGGATCTTCGCACCGTTGGGCATGTGCGACACCGGTTTCGAGCGGTCCGCCGAACAGCGCGCCCGTTCGTCGTCGGTCCACCTCCGCCGTCTCGACGGCTCGGTCAAGGCCCTTCCCGATGCCCCGGGACCCGACGCACCCGCGCAACACATGGGTGGCCATGGTCTCTTCGGCACGGTCGGCGACTATCTCGCCTTCCTCCGACTGTGGTTGCGCGACGGCCTCAGCGACACCGGCGAGCAGATCTTGTCCCCCGGGACCGCACAGGCGGCGTGGCCCAACCAGCTCGGCGCCCGCGCGATCACCGCACTGCCCGCGGTCGACACCAAGTCCACCCATCCGATCGAGTTCTTTCCCGGCACGCCCAAGGGCTGGAGCCTGACCGGCATGACGGTGCAGGCCGACGCGCCGACCGGCCGCCCGGCGGGCTCGGTCGGCTGGGCGGGCCTGGCGAATCTCTACTACTGGGCCGATCGCCGGAACGGTATCGCCGGTTTCTGGGCGGCGCAGCTGTTTCCCTTCGGCGATCCGATCGCCCGTGACGCCGCCCTCGATTTCGAGTCGGCGGTCTATCGCGCGCTGCGCTGACGTCGTGAATGCGGCGGCCGGCGAGTCGCCGCACCGACGAAACAGCAGGTGGTCACCGCAGACCAGCCGGGCCTGACCGTCATTCGCCGCCCACAAGGACCTGTTCACCAACTCGAATGCATCGTGTGTCCAGTCTCACACTGAGACGGCCGTGAGATGCCTCGCACGGTTGTATCGAAGGCGCTTGCAGTCCAGCAGGCCGGCGACAACCCCGCCGGCCCTCTCGTCAGGAGGCGCACATTGAGCAGGCAGAGCTTGACCAAAGCCCATGCAAAGATCACCGAACTCTCGTGGGAGCCCACCTTCGCCACCCCCGCGACCAGGTTCGGCACCGACTACACCTTCGACAAGGCACCGAAGAAGGATCCGCTGAAGCAGATCATGCGATCGTACTTCCCGATGGAGGAGGAGAAAGACAACCGCGTCTACGGCGCGATGGACGGCGCGATCCGCGGCAACATGTTCCGTCAGGTCCAGGAGCGGTGGCTGGAATGGCAGAAGCTGTTCCTGTCGATCATCCCGTTCCCCGAGATCTCGGCGGCCCGTGCGATGCCGATGGCCATCGACGCCGTCCCCAACCCGGAGATCCACAACGGTCTGGCGGTTCAGATGATCGACGAGGTCCGGCACTCGACGATCCAGATGAATCTCAAGAAGCTCTACATGAACAACTACATCGACCCGGCCGGCTTCGACATCACCGAGAAGGCGTTCGCCAACAACTACGCCGGCACCATCGGCCGGCAGTTCGGTGAGGGATTCATCACCGGCGACGCCATCACCGCCGCCAACATCTACCTGACGGTGGTGGCCGAGACCGCGTTCACCAACACGCTCTTCGTGGCCATGCCCGACGAGGCGGCCGCCAACGGCGATTACCTGCTGCCGACGGTGTTCCACTCGGTGCAATCCGACGAGTCGCGGCACATCTCCAACGGCTATTCGATTCTGCTGATGGCGCTGGCCGACGAGCGCAACCGGCCGCTGCTGGAGCGCGACCTGCGCTACGCATGGTGGAACAACCACTGCGTCGTCGACGCCGCGATCGGCACCTTCATCGAGTACGGCACCAAGGACCGCCGTAAGGATCGCGAGAGCTACGCCGAGATGTGGCGGCGCTGGATCTACGACGACTACTACCGCAGCTATCTGCTTCCCCTGGAAAAGTACGGACTGGTCATCCCGCACGATCTCGTCGAGGAAGCGTGGAACCGGATCGTCGACAAGCACTACGTGCACGAGGTGGCGCGCTTCTTCGCCACCGGGTGGCCGGTCAACTACTGGCGCATCGATGCGATGACCGATGCCGACTTCGAATGGTTCGAGGAGAAGTACCCCGGCTGGTACAACAAGTTCGGCCGCTGGTGGGAGAACTACAACCGGCTCGCCTACCCGGGCCGCAACAAGCCGATCGTGTTCGAGGACGTCGACTACGAGTATCCGCACCGCTGCTGGACCTGCATGGTGCCCTGCGTCATCCGCGAGGACATGGTGTGCGACAAGGTGGACGGGCAGTGGCGGACCTATTGCTCGGAAACCTGCGCCTGGACCGACAAAACCGCGTTCCGCGGCGAGTACGAAGGCCGCGAGACCCCGAACATGGGGCGGCTCACCGGTTTCCGCGAATGGGAAACACTCCACCACGGCAAGGATCTCGCCGATGTCATCACCGATCTCGGCTACGTCCGCGATGACGGCAAGACCCTGATCCCGCAGCCGCATCTCGATCTGAACCCGGACAAGATGTGGACCCTCGACGACGTCCGGGGCAATGTGTTCAACAGCCCCAACGTGCTGCTGAATGACATGTCGGATGCCGAGCGCGAGGCGCACATCGCCGCGTATCGGGCCAACCGCAACGGGGCCGTCGCGGTCTGATCTCCGCGCGGCGAGGTGGTGGATGGCATACCCGTCCACCACCTCCGGTACCACCAGAATCCAGCCTCAGGAGACCCCCGTGGCAGATACGCACCACATCACCTTCACTCCCGTCGACATCGAGATGGAGGTCACCGAGGACGAGACCATCCTCGACGCGGCCTTCCGCCAGGGCATCCACCTCATGCACGGCTGCCGCGAAGGACGCTGCTCGGCCTGCAAGTCGTTCCTGCTCGACGGCGATGTCCAGATGGACGACTACTCGACGTTCGCCTGCAACGACGCCGAAGAGGCCGAAGGCTACGTCCTGCTGTGTCGTAGCTACGCCTACAGCGACTGCGAGATCGAACTCCTCAACTTCGACGAGGACGAGCTGCTCGGCGGTGCGCCCATCCAGGATGCGCTGACCCGGGTCGCGGCCATCGAGCCGATGACCACCGACATCGTGTCCCTGCGACTCGATCTCGTCGAGCCCGAGACCTTCGAGTTCAAGTCCGGTCAGTACGTCGACCTCTACCTGCCGGGCACCGACGAGAAGCGCTCATTCTCCATCGCGACGACGCCCGACACCCCCGGCACACTCCAGTTCCTCATCAAGAAGTACCCGGGCGGGCGGTTCGCCGGAATGCTCGACGACGGCCTGTCGGTCGGTGACGAGATCACGATCAACGGCCCGTACGGCTCCTGCACCCTCCGCGACGGACACGTCCTGCCCATCGTGTGCATCGGCGGCGGAGCCGGGATGGCACCGCTGTTGTCGCTGCTGCGACACGTCGCCGAGGCGGGCATCCCTCGCGCGGTCCGCTTCTATTACGGCGCCCGTACTGCCGCCGACCTCTTCTGCCTCGACGAGATCGCCTCTCTCGGTGCGAAGATCGCCGACTTCACCTTCACCGCATGTCTGTCGGAGTCGGCTGCGGACGCACCGGCGGGGATCACCGTCGCGGCCGGCAACGTCACCGACATCGTCGCCGACAACGAACCCGACCTCGCCCGAACGGAGGTGTATTTCTGCGGTCCCCCACCGATGGTCGACGCGGCACTCGAACTCGCCGCGGAGCACACGATGCCCCGAGACCAGATCTTCTATGACAAGTTCACCAGCCCGGCATTCGACTGAGACCCAGTCAGCCTGAACGACAGGAACGAGAGGTATGTCCGCACCAACTCAACCGCGGGAGCGCAGCTTCCCATCGATCGAATTCACCGACGCCGAAGCCGGTGCCAAACAGTTCCCCAGCTCCACCAGCCGCAAGTACAGCTACTACACCCCCGCCCGCAAGCGCGCGACGATGTACGAGGACGTCACCGTCGACGTGCAGCCCGACCCCGAGCGCTACCTCACCCAGGGCTGGGTCTACGGGTTCGGCAGCGGTCCGGGCGGCTACCCACAGGACTGGACCACTGCCCGCGCATCGAACTGGCACACCTTCCTCGATCCGAACGAGGAATGGGAGCAGACCATCTACCGCAACAACTCCGCGGTGGTGCATCAGGTCGACCTGTGTCTGCAGAACGCCAAGCGGGCGCGCGCCTACGACAACTGGAATGCTGCCTGGCTCAAGTTCATCGAACGCAATCTCGGGGCCTGGATGCACGCCGAGTCCGGGATGGGCCTGCACGTGTTCACCGCGATCCAGCGTTCGGCACCGACCAACATGATCAACAACGCGGTCGCGGTCAACGCCGCGCACAAACTGCGGTTCGCCCAGGACCTCGCGTTGTTCAATCTCGACCTCAACGAGGCCGAGGATGCCTTCGACGGCTCGGCCCACAAGGAGGTCTGGCAGTCCGCGCCGGAATGGCAGGGGGTGCGGGAAACCCTCGAACGGATCACCGCGATCGGTGACTGGGCGCAGTTGTTGTTCGCGTCGAACATCGTCTTCGAACAACTCATCGGATCACTGTTCCGCACGGAGCTGATCATGCAGGTCTCGGCCCGCAACGGTGACTACATCACCCCGACCATCGTCGGCACCGGTGAACACGACTACGACCGCGACCTGACCTACACCCGGGCCCTGTTCCAGATGCTCGCCAACGACGACACGTACGGCATCGACAACCGCGCGCTGTACTCGAAGTGGCTGGCCGAGTGGGTGCCGCGGTGCCTCGACGCGGCCCGGACACTGCAGCCGATCTGGTCGCAGCCGGCCGACAAATCGGTCACCTTCGCCACGAGTCTCGACGCGGCGAAGACCAAGTTCGCCGACGTTCTCACCGCCATCAACGCCGATATCCCCGAGGAGCTGAACCAGTGACCACCATGCAATTCGGCAGCCAAACCGAATTTTCCAACATGTGCGGGGTGACCTTGATGAACACCCCGATCGGCCGGGTCGTGGCCGACGTCATGGGCGCCAAGGACGGGGTGAGCCTCACCGAGTACCCGTCGATGATCCGGGTGGACGGCGTGCATCGCCTCGACTTCGACTACGCCGAGCTCACCGACACCCTCGGCCAGGACTTCGACGGATCCATCTTTGAGGAGATCAGCTCCACCCACTACGGCCGGATGGTCCACCTCGACGACCGGACCGTGCTGTTCGCGAGCCCCGAGGACGCCGCCGAATTCATCGGCTTCGATCTCACCGCGAACTGACAGGCCCCGCCGACCGGGTCGCGATCGCTCCATCTCGCGACCCGGCCGGCGGTTTCCACCACCACCACCATCGTTCAGCCCCATCTTTCAGCCCCCCACCAGCCCTGATCAACGCCGAGAGCGAGTGATGAAGATGTATGAGAAGAACGGCGAGAAATACTTCATCGTCGACGCGCACGTCCACCTCTGGGACGGCCGTGAATCGAACCACCGCAACATTCACGGGAAGCAGTTCATCGACTGTTTCTACGACTATCACCGCAATCTGAGCCCGGAATCGGAGCTGTGGGACTACGACACCTACTGCTACTATGGCCCCGAACGGCTGATGACCGATCTCTTCGACGACGGCCCGGCCGATCACGCCATCTTCCAGGCCACCATTCTCCGCGACTTCTACGTCAACGGCTTTGCCCAAGTGGATGATTCGCTCAAGCTTTGCCAGGATCACCCGGACAAGCTGACGTACAACCACGCCTACGATCCGCGAGACGGCGAAGACGGTCTGGTGCAACTGCGCCGGGACGCCGAGAACATGAACCTGCGCGGGGTGAAGCTCTACACCGCCGAATGGCACGGCGAATCGCGCGGCTACCACCTCGACGACCACTGGTCGCGGCGCTACCTCGAAGAATGCATCAACCTGGGTATCACCAACATCCACGTGCACAAGGGCCCGACGATCCGGCCACTCGACCGTGATGCCTTCGACGTCGCCGACGTCGACAAGGTGGCCACCGACTACACCGAGCTGAACTTCATCATCGAGCACGTCGGGCTGCCGCGGCTCGAGGACTTCTGCTGGATCGCCACCCAGGAATCCAACGTCTACGGCGGCCTGGCCGTCGCGATCCCGTTCATCCACACCCGGCCCCGCTACTTCGCGCAGATCATCGGCGAGCTCCTGTACTGGATCGGTGAGGACAAGATCCTCTTCGCCTCCGACTACGCGCTGTGGACACCGCAGTGGCTGGTCGAGCGCTTCGTCGATTTCCAGATCCCCGAGGACATGACCGAATACGCACCGATCACCGTCGCGCAGAAGAAGAAGATCCTGGGTCTCAACGCGGCGGCCCTCTATCCGCACATCGAGGTACCCGAGGAGTTGCGGTTGCCCACCGACACCGCGGATGCCCCGGATGCCGCCGTGACGGTCGGCGCATGACCGCGGTGGCCGAGCCGCGGACCACCGCGGATCTGTCCGCGGTGCTCGCGGCGCTGGACACGGTGATCGATCCCGAACTCGATCAACCGATCACCGAACTGCGTTTCGTCCGGTCGATCCGGCTCGACGATTCCGGCGTCTGTGTGCACCTGCGGCTGCCCACGTCGTTCTGTTCACCCAACTTCGCCTACCTGATGGCCGCCGACGCGCTCGACGCCCTGGCGGACATCGCGGACATCGGCGTGGTCCGGGTGCTGCTCGATGATCACCACGACTCGGACAAGATCAACGCAGGCCTGGCCGCCCACGCGGGATATCGGGGCACGTTCGGCAGCGAGGCCGATCAGGATCTCGACGAACTCCGGCTCACCTTTCACCGCAAGGCGCACACCGCCGCGATGGAACGTGCGGTGACTCCCCTCCTCACTGCGGGGACCATCGCCGTCGCCGACTGCGAGCATCTGCTCCTGCGTGATCTGCCCGACGGCCCGGCCACGCAGTCGCTGCTGAGGCGGCGGGTCCAGATCGGGCTCGGGATCTGCCCCAACTGCCGCGTCGTCGTCGACGAGGACGGCAAACCCCTTGCCCCCGAGAAGATTCCGATACGACTGCGATTCGCGCGGTCGGTGCGCATCTCGATCGAGGGCAATGCGCACTTCTGCCGCGGCCTGCTGGCCACCCGCTACGCCGACGACACCGACTGCGACGGTACGTCCGGCCCGGTCATCACCGACCTCCGCACCCACCACGATCGAGGAGAGACACCATGAGGGCCGTCCAGGTCATCGGATACCACGACAAACTGCAGCTCAACGACGTCCCCGAGCCGCAGATCACCGGCCCGCTCGATGTGGTGGTCCGGATCGGCGGCGCCGGCGTCTGCCGCACCGACCTCCACATCCTCGAAGGTCAATGGGAAGCCAAATCCGGGGTGGCGCTTCCCTACACGATCGGCCATGAGAATGCCGGCTGGGTCCACGCGATCGGTGACGCGGTCACCAACGTCGCCGTCGGTGACAAGGTCATCTTGCATCCGCTCATCACCTGCGGCCTGTGCCGGGCCTGCCGCGCCGGTGACGACGTGCACTGCGAGAACAGCCAGTTCCCCGGCATCGACACCGACGGCGGCTACGCCGACTACCTCAAGACGACGGCCCGCAGTGTCGTACCGATCGATGATTCGCTCGAGCCCGCCGACGTGGCTGCCCTGGCCGATGCCGGCCTCACCGCCTACCACGCCGCCGCCAAGGTCGCGCGGATGACCCGCCCCGGCGACACCTGCGTGGTGATCGGTGCGGGCGGGCTCGGCCACATCGGGATTCAGGTCCTCGCCGCCATCTCCGGGGTGCGGATCGTCGTCGTCGACCGCAACCCGGATGCGGTCGCCCTGGCCGTCGACGTCGGCGCCCACCACGGCATCGTCGCCGCGCCCGGCGGGGCGGGGGCACTCGGCGCCCACGTGCAGCAGGTGCTCGATCTCACCGACGGCAAGGGCGCCGAGGCCGTCCTGGACTTCGTCGGCGAGGGCGGGGCCACGACCGAGGGCATCGCGATGCTGCGCCGCGCAGGCAACTACTTCGTCGTCGGCTACGGCGAGAACATCGACGTCCCGACGATCGACGTGATCTCGACCGAGATCAACTTCATCGGCAACCTCGTCGGGTCGTACAACGACCTCACCGAGCTGATGGCCCTGGCCGCCGCAGGCAAGGTCACCCTGCACACCGCGACCTACCCGCTCGCCGACTATCAGCAGGCGCTCGACGATCTCGACGCGGGCAAGGTTCGCGGCCGCGCCATCCTCATCCCCTGACCGCCCCAACACCCACGACACGACACACAGAAAGGCAGACAACATGGCCAAGGAGTTGCGCTACAACGCCGAAGCGCGGCTGCGGCTGGAACGGGGCGTCAACGCCCTCGCCGACGCGGTCAAGGTGACGCTGGGCCCCAAGGGGCGCAACGCGGTCCTGGAGAAACTGACCGGACCACCCACCATCACCAACGACGGGGTGACGATCGCCCGGGAAATCCAGCTGCGCGACCCGTTCGCCAACATGGGAGCCCAACTCGTCAAAGAGGTCGCCATGAAGACCAACGGCGTGGTCGGTGACGGCACCACCACCGCCACCGTGCTCGCGCAGGCGATGGTCCGCGAAGGGCTGCGCGCGGTGGAGCAGGGCGCCAACCCGATGCGGGTGCGCCGCGGAATCGAGCGCGCCGTCGTCGCCGTCGTCGCATCGTTGCAGTCGCAGGCCACGCAGATCGGCGGCCGCAGCGATCTGACGCGGATCGGGTCACTCGCCGCCGGCGACGACGAGGTGATCGGCGAGGTCATCGCGACCGCCGTCGAACATGTCGGCAAGACCGGCGTGATCACCACCGAGGAGAGCGACACCCTCGGCCTCACCGTCGACGTCGTGGACGGCATCGAATTCGACCACGGCTACATCTCCGGATACATGGTCACCAATCCCGACCGGATGGAAGCCGTGCTGGACAGTCCCGTCGTCCTGCTCACGAACAAGAAGATCACCGACGTCCGCGAGGTGATGCCCGCGATCGAGGCCGCCAAGCGTGCCGACCGGCCGCTGCTGATCCTCGCCGAAGACGTCGACGGACCGGCACTCCAGTTGCTCGTGGGCGGCAACATGCACAAGACGATGCAGTCGGTCGTGGTACGCGCCCCCGGGTTCGGGCATCGGCGCGTCGCTGAGCTCGAAGATCTCGCGGTCGCACTCGGCGGCCACGTGGTCGCCAAGGACACCGGCCTCGAGTTGTCAGAGGTCACCGCCGATCACCTCGGCACCTGCGACCGGGTGACCGTCACCGAGGGTGCGACGACGATCGTCGGCGCCCACGGCGCACAGGACCTCGTCGACGCCCGGGTACGGCATCTCGAAGCACAGCTCGAGCGGGCCCGCATCGACGCCGATCGCGACAGCCTCGAACTGCGGATCGCGCGCCTGACCGGCCGGGTCGCGGTGATCCGGGTGGGCGGCGTGACCAGCGTCGAACTCAAGGAACGCATGCTGCGCGTCGAAGACGCCCTCGCCGCCACCCGCGCGGCCGTCGAGGCCGGCATCGTCTCCGGCGGCGGCACCGCACTCGTCCAGGCCCATCGCACACTCGACGTCCTCGAGATCACCGACCCCGACGAGGCGATCGGCGTCGACGTCGTCCGGCGCTCACTGGCCGAACCACTCCGCTGGATCGCCACCAACGCCGGCTTCGACGGCGACGACGTGGTCACCGTGGTCGCCGGACTGCCCACCGGCCACGGCTTCAACGCACTCACCGGCAGCTACGGCGACATGTTCGACGAGGGTGTCATCGACCCTTGCAAGGTCACCCGCGCCGCCCTCGAAAGCGCCGCATCGATCGCCGCACTGCTCATCACCACCGAAACCGCCGTCGTCGAGGAGGTCCCCGGCAACCCCGGCGCCATCCCGGCACCCGGCTTCGGCGACCTCGCCGAAGGGATGATCCGACCGAGCAACATCTACTGAGTTATTTGCGTCGCCTCCGGCGGCGCGTGTGTTTGCGCCTGGAAGCACCGCTCTTCGGTCACTCCGCTTAGTCGCTACGCTCCCGCGCTCCGCTCCCTGCATCGCGGCGCGGCGCAAACACGGTGCCTTGGCTGGTCGAGAGCTGTTTTCCGCCGATCGCGGCTATTTCCGCTGGTTGAGAGCTATCTTCCGCTGGTCGAGTAGCCCGGAGCGCTAGCGGAGGGCGGATCCGCCGGATCGGAGCCTGTCGAGATCGAGACCACACCACCCCTCGATCCGGCAGGCGCACAAGCACTCTCGCGACCGCCGACGTCGAATGCTGTTTGCGCCCGCCCGGGTCTGGACGCAGGAGCGCGCCCGCGAGCGCAAGCGAGCGCGCAGCGCGACGTAGGAAGACCCGGGCTTCCCGGGGCGCAAACTACCCGCGCAGGCGGAGCCTGCGCCAAAATTGCAGTACTCTGATATGAGATGTAGATCACAGAGGAATTGTTTGATCGGTGAGTTCGCAGCCCACAGCCCAGTCCCGCTCGACATCCACCGCCGCGATCGCCTCTGCCCGGGAGCGTTTCCTGAGCGATGACGGTGTCGACGATGCCGTCCGCGACGCGATTTCGACGTCGTGGCGTCGGTCGCGTGCGTTCGATGTCCAGGCCGACCGCCTGGAGTTGCCGTTTGTCCGGGAGCCGAACCCGGACAGTCCGCTGATCACGGCGGCCCGGCCGATCCTGGATCAGCTCGCCGATGATCTCGCGACCGAGCCGGTGAGCATCATCCTGACGTCGCCGGACGGGGTGGTTCTGTCTCGTGCGGCCGCGAATCCGACCTTGCGCACCAAGCTCGACGCGGTGAACCTGGCTCCCGGTTTCAGCTACAGCGAGCAGCATGCGGGGACCAACGGGATCGGCACGGCGTTGGAGACACGGCAGCCGACGCTGGTGATGGGTGCCGAACACTATGCGGGGGCACTCGGACAGCTGTCGTGTGCGGGGGTGCCGATCGTGCATCCGATGTCGGGGGTGGTGGTGGGTGCCCTCGACCTGACGTGTGCGTCGGATCATCCGGCGGGCCTGCTGTTGTCGCTGGCGAAATCGGCGACGAGTCAGATCGTGCAGCGGATGATGTCGCAGGCCTCCGAGCAGGAGTCACGGCTGCTGACGGCGTATCTGGCGACCTGCCGGCGGGCACCGCAGACGATGGTGCTCGGAATCTCGGGTGATGTGGTCCTGATGAATCGGCGACTGCGCCACAACATCGATCCGGCCGACCAGGTGTCGATCCTCGAGCATGCGGTGGATCAGGGCGGCGGGACGTCGGGGGTCCGGGTGGGGACGCTGCCGAGCGGGCAGGTCGCGCGGCTGTCGCCGGTGGACGAGTACTGCGACGCCGACGCCCAGGTGTCGGTCTACCGGGTCCATCTCATCGACGCGGCACCGCCACGGACCGCGGCGCTGCGGGCCCCGAACGTGGCCACGCTGCCCGGCGTGGTCGGGCGCAGCTCGTCCTGGCGGCTGTGCTGTGAACGCGTCGCACGCCATGTCCGGGCCGGTGAGTGGATCGCCGTTGCGGGAGAGTCGGGCTCCGGGCGGACGGCCCTGCTGCGTGCCGGTGCACAGCGCTGTCTCCCGGCGACGACGACGCGCGTGTTCTCCCCCGCCGACTTCGGTGGGGCACCCGATGCGACGACCGGCGATGCCCGGGCGCGGGCGGCCGGCGGCGAGAATCCGGACATGTTCGAGGCCGACGACACCGACACCGACACCGAGGAGACCCTCGACGCGTTGGCCGCCGAGATCGACCGAGACGGGTTCTGCGTGATCATCCGGGACATCGACCGCATCCCGGCCCGGGCCCGCGACGCGATCGCCGATCTCCTGCCCGGTCGGGAGCACGCGGGCTGGCTGGGCGTCACAACGCAGGTCGACCCGGTGGATGCCGACGCCTTCCTGCTGCCCTTCTTCGGCCACACCGTCGAGGTACCGCCGCTACGTCATCGCATCGAGGATCTGCATGACCTCGTGCCCGCGCTGTTGCGACAGTTGACGCGCGGACGGGAACTGACCGTGGCGTCGGCGGCGATGAGTCAGCTCAGCAAGTACGCCTGGCCCGGCAATGTCGCCGAGCTCCGGGCGATCCTGCGGGAGGTGGTCACGCATCAGCGATCCGGGGTCATCGGGGTCGGCCAGTTGCCGCCACGGTGCCGCACGGTCAGCCGGCACACACTGTCGCGGATCGAGGCGCTCGAACGCGACGCCATCGTGCGCAGTCTCGAGGAGAACGGCGACAGCAAGACGGCCGCGGCCGCGGCGCTCGGCATCTCGCGTGCGACGATCTACCGCAAGATCAAGGAGTTCGGGATCGTCTGATCCGGCCGGTCGATCGATCGTGAATTCCGAGTCGCCTATCACAATCTCAGAGTTGCGACTACCGTCGATCATGTGGGTATCGACGATCAGCGCGCGTCCCTGTGTGCTGCCGCGCGCCGCCTCGCGGGCAGCGGCCTGGCAATCGGCAACGGCGGCAATCTGTCGACGCGGGTGGGCGATCATGTCCTGATGACACCGGCCGACCATCGGCTGGAATCGGTGTCCCCCGAGCAGTTGGTGGTTGTCGATCTCGACGGCACCGTCGCGGTCCCGACGCCGTATCGGCCCTCCTCGGAGATCCGGCTGCACCTCGACATCTACCGAGCGACATCCACATCGGCGATCGCACACGCACATCCGATCAGTGCGGTCGCCGTCGCGAACATCGTCGGCGAGCTCCCCGCGATCCACTACACCGCCGCCATGCTCGGCGGTACGGTGCGGGTCGCGCCGTATGCGGTCTTCGGGAGCGCCGAGCTATCCGACGGGGTGATCGCCGCGCTCCACGAACGGACCGCCGCGCTGATGTGCAATCACGGTGCCCTGACCCTGGGCAGCAACATCGAGACCGCCTACGAACACCTCGAACTGCTCGACTGGCTGTGTGAGGTCTATCTGCGGTGTCTCGCCGCGGGTCGTCCCGCGGTGCTCGATGACACCCAGCTCACCGAGATCGTGGCGACCGGCGCGCGGCGCCACTACACCCCGTTTCCGGGGTCGGACCGGTAGCGCTCGACGACATCGGGCCCTCCCGGCCAGATGGCTCCCGGAGATCTACGACACCACCACCGCGAGCCGCCGCGCCATCCGCGCGTAGGCGCATCCCAGTGTGACCGGATCCCGGTGCGTACGGCTCGGGAACCACCGGCACACGTCGACGCATAGCGAGGAGATCGCCAGGACCACCTCGGCGGGGTCGTCGGCGCCGAACTCACCGGCCGCGACACCGCCGACGACGATCGCGTCCAGCAGCGCGGTGGTCTCACGCCGGAGCCGGGTGACCGTCCGCCGATGAGCCGCCGTCAGCGCCCCGAGCTCGTACTGCACCACCCTCGCCAGCTGGTGATGCCGGGCCTGCCACTGCGCGAAGGCCGCGACCACCGCGTCGAGCCGAGCAGCGAACGGCGCACCCGGATCGTCGGCGGCGGTCATCACCGCCAGCACCGAACGGTGCCCGTCGAGCGCGATCGCAAACAGCAGTTCCTCCTTGGAGGAGAAATGCGGGTACATCGCCGCAGCGCTCATCCCGAGTCGCGCGGTGATCTGCCGGGTGGAGGTGCCCGCATAGCCGTTGGCCGCGAAGCAGGCCGTCGCCGCGTCCTGGATCCGCCGCGCGGCGGCGGATTCCTGTGCGCGTGTCCCTGCCACCGGTGTGCCCTCCATGCTCCGCGGAATCGGTCGTCGTTGCTTCGCAGGCGACCCGTATTGACGCGCCGCACCGCCCCGGGCAGTATAAGCATGCGCTCACACGATGAGCAGTCGCTTACTTCCCCAAGGAGTGTCATGGCCGACCCGCTGTCCCGCCGCGACCTGGAGTTCCTGCTCTACGAATGGCTCGACGCCGAATCCCTCACCAGCCGCGACCGATTCGCCGAGCATTCCCGGGAGACCTTCGACGCGGTGCTGGCCCTCGCCGAGGACATCGCCCGCACCTGCTACGCGCCGGTGAACAAACTCGGCGATCGCAACGAGCCCTACGTCGCCGACGGCAAGGTCGTCCTGCCCGCCGAGATCACCGCGGGCATCGCCGAATTCCGCAAGGCCGGCCTCGTGGCCGGCGGCTTCGACGAGGACCTCGGCGGCATGCAGCTGCCGACCGTCATCAACCAGGCCGTCCAGGCGTGGTTCCAGGCGTCGAACGCGGCCATGAGCTCCTACCCGTTCCTCACCATCGGGAACGCGAACCTGCTCGTCGAATACGGCACACCCGAACAGATCGACACCTGGGTCCGCCCGATGCTCGAGGGCCGCTTCTTCGGCACCATGTGCCTGTCCGAACCCCAGGCCGGCTCATCACTCGCCGACATCACCACCAAGGCCATCCCCGGCGACGACGGCACCTTCCGCATCACCGGCACCAAGATGTGGATCTCGGCAGGCGATCACGAGCTCGGCGAGAACATCGTGCATCTCGTCCTGGCCAAGGCCCCCGGCGGCGGACCCGGCGTGAAGGGCATCTCGCTGTTCATCGTGCCCAAGTACCTCGCCGACGGCACCCGCAACGACGTCGCCCTCGTCGGCCTCAACCACAAGATGGGCAACCGCGCCACCACCAACTGCCTGCTGAACTTCGGCGACGGCACCCACCCCGTCAGCACCGGCCCCAACCCCGCTCCCGGCGCGGTCGGCTACCCGCCCGCTCGCTCCGCTCCCGGCGCGGTCGGCTACCTGGTGGGCGAAGAGCACAAAGGCCTGTCCTACATGTTCAAGATGATGAACGAGGCGCGCATCGGTGTCGGCTTCCTCGCCACGGCACTCGGCTATGCGGGCTATCAGGCATCGCTCGAATACGCCAAGGTCCGCGTCCAGGGTCGGCCCGTGACCGCCAAGGATCCGTCCGCCCCACCGGTCCCGATCATCTCCCACCCCGACGTCAAACGGATGCTGCTGGCGCAGAAGTCCTACGTCGAGGGCGCGCTGGCGCTCGGCCTCTACGCGAGCCGGCTCATCGACCTGCAGCGCACCGGCGACGCCGCCGAGGCCGCACGCGTCGGGCTGCTCCTCGACGTCCTCACCCCGATCGTGAAGTCGTGGCCGTCGCAGTGGTGCCTGGAGGCGAACAGTCTCGCGATCCAGGTGCACGGCGGATACGGCTATACCCGCGAGTTCGACGTCGAACAGTACTACCGTGACAACCGTCTCAATCCCATCCACGAGGGCGCCCACGGCATCCACGGTCTCGATCTGCTGGGCCGCAAGGTCGTCATGCGCGACGGCGCGGGCCTGACACTGCTCGCCGAGACGATCGGCGAGACCGTGACCCGGGCCGCCGCACAACCGGCGCTCGCCGAGTACGCACAGGCGCTCCGCGCGGGCGTCGACCGACTCATCGCCACGACGATCGCGGTGTGGTCGGCAGGCGATCCCGCGGTCTCCTTGGCCAACGCCACCATCTACCTGGAGGCCGCCGGACATCTCGTGATCAGTTGGATGTGGCTGGAGCAGCTTCTCGCCGTGGGTGATTCGAGCGGCGACTTCTACGACGGCAAGCGTGCAGCGGCCGCCTATTTCTTCCGCTACGAACTCCCCCGGACCGGCCCGCAGTTCGATCTGCTCGCCGCACTCGACCGCACCACGCTCGACGCCGAGCCCGCCTGGTTCTAGCGGTGGGCGGATCCGCAGGATCGGGCCTGGTCGAGATCCGCCGGATCGAGCCTGTCGAGATCAAGACCACCCCGGTCCGTCGGACCCAAGGAGTAACCTATTGACACTCGATGCCAATAGCAGGCGGCAAGCCGCCGGGAGGAGCACAGATGACACTGCACGTATTGCTGGCCAAGGCCGGTTCGGCGGTCGCGACCGGTCTGGTGGGGGCCGTCGCCTACGACGTCGCCCGCAAGGGCCTGGCCAAGGCGCCGCTTCGGGAAGGCGCGGTCGTGGTCACCAGTTGGGGTCTGCGCGGAACCCGCAAGGCCGAGGAGGTCGCCGAGGAGACCCGCCTGCGCACCGCCGACATCGTCGCCGAGGCCCGCGAACGGATCGGTGAACAGGCTCCCGCGCCCGGGGTCACCGAAGTACACGACCACGAGCACTGATGGCGGAGCACACCGTCGGGGCGGAGACAGGCGGCGCGGTCGCCATCCGCTCGGACGCCGCCGGACGCCTGCGGATCGTCGCCGCAGCCCTCCGACACGCCTCGCCGCAGCGTGCCGTCGCCGTCGAGGACGCGCTCACCGCGATCACCGGAGTCCGTGCCGCACATGCGTATCCGCGGACCGGTTCGATCGTCGTCTGGTATCGGCCGGGCACCTCGCACGCCGAACTCACCACGGCGATCGCCGCGGGTCTGTCCGCCGCCGAGAGCTCGGTGTCCCGGACCACCCCGCATTCGGCCGATGTCGGCGGCGCCGATCTCCTCCGGATGGCCGTGGGCGCGGCCGCCCTGGTCTTGCTCGGTGTGCGCCGCTACGGTTTCCGGCGACCCCAACTGCTCGGACCGACCACCCGCACCGTCGCGACCGGGGTCACGATCTTCGCCGGCTATCCGTTCCTGCGCGGCGCGCTGCGGTCGTTGCGCGGCGGGCGTGCCGGCACCGATGCGCTGGTGTCCGCGGCGACCATCGCGAGTCTGCTGCTCCGCGAGAACGTCGTCGCGCTCACCGTGCTCTGGCTGCTCAACATCGGCGAGTTCCTGCAGGACCTCACGCTCCGGCGCACCCGCCGGGCGATCGCCGATCTGCTCCGGGGCTCCGCCGACACCACCTGGCTCATCCTCGACGACGGCACCGAGGTCTCGGTGCCCATCGATTCGGTGTCGATCGGCGACCGCATCGTCGTCCACGATCAGGTGGCCGTACCCGTCGACGGCGTCATCGTCGACGGCGACGCGGTGGTCGACCAGTCCGCGCTGACCGGCGAGAACCTGCCCGTCGCCAAGGCGACCGGGGATGCCATCCAGTCCGGGTCGGTGGTGCTGCGCGGGCGGCTGGTGATCCGGGCGTCGGCGGTGGGAGCCGACACCGCGATCGGCCGCATCATCGAGCGAGTGGCCGAGGCGCAACGCGATCGCGCACCCATTCAGACTGTCGGAGAACAGTTCTCGCGCCGGTTCGTGCCCGCGTCGTTCCTGCTGTCGGCCGCGACGCTGCTGGTGACACGCGATCTGCGCCGGGCCATGACGATGTTGCTGATCGCGTGCCCGTGCGCGGTGGGACTGTCGACGCCGACCGCCATCAGCGGTGCGATCGGCAACGGCGCCCGCCGCGGCATCCTGATCAAGGGCGGCTCGCACCTCGAGGCCGCGGGCACGATCACGGCGATGATCTTCGACAAGACCGGCACCCTGACCACCGGCCGCCCGATCGTCACCAACGTGGTTGCGTTCACCGACGACTGGACACCCGAGCAGGTACTCGCGCACGCGGCCAGCTCCGAGATCCACTCCCGGCACCCATTGGCCGAGGCGGTGATCCGCTCAACCACCGAACGGCACATCGAGATCCCCGCCCACGCCGAATGCGAGACCCTCGTCGGCCTCGGCATGCGCACCCACACCGACGACGGCACGGTCCTGCTCCTCGGGACGCCGGCCTTGCTCGCCCAGCACGACGTCGCCCTCACCGAGACCGCGCTCACCTGGGTCGACAAGCTCCGACGATCCTGCGAGACACCACTGCTGCTCGCCGTCGACGGCGTGCTCGCGGGTCTGGTCAGTCTCCGCGACGAGGTGCGACCCGAGGCCCGCGACGTCCTCGATGCACTACGTGCCGCGGGCACCACGCATCTCGCGATGCTCACCGGCGACCACCACGACACCGCCGCGGCCATCGCCGCCGAGCTCGGCATCACCGACTGGCACGCCGAGGCGACCCCCGAGGACAAGCTGCGCGCGGTCCGGGACCTGCAAGAGGCCGGCCACGTGGTCGCGATGGTCGGCGACGGCGTCAACGACGCGCCCGCGCTGGCGGCCGCCGACGTGGGGATCGCGATGGGACTCGCGGGCACCGACGTGGCCGTCGAGACCGCCGACATCGCACTGGCCGCCGACGATCTCACCCGGCTGCCCGCGATCGGCGAGCTCGGCGCCCACACGTTGTCGGTGATCCGGCAGAACTACGGGATGGCGATCGCGGTCAACGCGCTGGGGCTGCTGGCCGGGGCGGGCGGCGCGCTGTCCCCGGTGGTCGCCGCAATCCTGCACAACGCCTCGTCGGTGGCCGTCGTCGGCAACAGTTCCCGGCTCATCCGCTACCGGGTGGATCCGCCTGCGGTGTGAGTCGGTCGGTGGGCGCGGCGTCGGTGGGCGTGATCGGCGATGTCACGGTTGACCCGCCACCGCCACCAGCCGCGCGATGAACACACCCTGCGCGGGATTGAGTTTGCGGACCGCCTCGGCGGGCGAGAACCAGTCCGCGCGATCGATCTCCGGGAACGATTGCCGCCGCCCCGACCGCGGCGGCCACACCATCTCGAAGGTGGTGGACTCGACCACTCCCACATCGAGATCACCCGCCACCCCGAAGGCCACCACACGCTTGCCACCGGCCAGGCGGACCTCGCCGAGGTCGATCAGCTCTCCGTCGGGTGCGGGCTGCCCGATCTCCTCGGCAAACTCCCGTCGCGCGGCGGTGGCGTCGTCCTCGCCGGACTCGACGAGGCCCTTCGGGATCGACCACGCCCCGTCATCCTTGCGTGCCCAGAGCGGGCCACCCGGGTGAGCGAGAAGCAGCTCGATGCCGCCCGACGGTCCGGCGGCACGGCGAAAAACGAGGAGCCCGGCACTGCGCGGGTGTGTCCGATTCGACATGTCCAGCAATATATTCCCTACGAAACATGCCGGATACATGATGGCGGCGTGACGGAAATGTCCGTCTCGTACACATTTCGCATGGCGTTCATCGACATCATCAAGCGCGGCAAGGATGCAGACAATCCTGTCGACGACATACCCCCGTTGCTCAAACTCTTCCCGCTGGGCCTCCAGCACGTCATGGCGATGTATGCGGGTGCCGTGGCGGTGCCGCTCATCGTCGGCGGCGCGATGGTCAAGGCCGGGCAGATGACGGACGACGAGATCATCCACCTGATCACCGCGGACCTGTTCGTCGCCGGTATCGCGACGTTGCTCCAATCGGTCGGCTTCTGGCGCTTCGGCGTGCGGCTCCCCCTGATGCAGGGCGTGACCTTCGCCGCGGTCTCACCGATGATCACCATCGGCACCAACCACGGCATCACCCACATCTACGGCGCGGTGATCGCCTCCGGCATCTTCATGCTGGCAATGGCGCCCGTGATCGGCAAGCTCATCAGGTTCTTCCCACCGCTGGTCACCGGCACGATCATCCTGATCATCGGGGTGTCGCTGATGGGCGTGGCGGCCGGCTGGGTCGGCGGCGGCACCAAGCTGGGCGAGGGCTTCGGCACCCCCAAGGCCATCGGCTTCGCGTTCCTCACCCTCGCGATCATCATCGCGCTGGAGAAGCTCGCCCCGGCCGCCATCAAGCGCGTCTCCATCCTCGTGGGCCTCGTCGCCGGCACCCTGATCTCCATCCCGTTCGACATGCCGACCTGGGACAAGGTCGGCGAGAGCCCGTGGGTTGCCGTGCCGCAGCCGTTCTACTTCGGCCTGCCCGCGTTCGATCTCAGCTCGATCATCGCACTGTGCATCGTGGCCCTGGTGATCATGACCGAGACCACCGGTGACATCGTGGCCGTCGGCGAGATCGTCGAACGCAAGATCACCCCGCAGCGCCTGGCCGACGGTATGCGCGCCGACGGTGCGGGCACCATCCTCGGCGGCATCTTCAACGTCTTCCCGTACACCGCGTTCGCGCAGAATGTGGGCCTGGTCGCGATCACCGGCGTCAAGACCCGGCACGTGGCGTCCTGCGCCGGCGTCATCCTCGTGCTCCTGGGCCTGCTCCCGAAGATGGCCGCGGTCATCGAGGGCATCCCGCAGCCCGTGCTCGGTGGTGCCGGCATCGCCCTGTTCGGCATGGTGGCTGCCTCGGGTGTCCGGACGCTGACCAAGGTGAAGTTCAACAACACCAACATCCTCGTCGTCGCCCTGTCGGTCGGCGTGGCCATGCTCACCGAGGTCGGGTTGTCCTACACCGATCAGGCGACCAAGCAGGACATCGCCCTGGACCTGTATCACCAGTTCCCGGACTGGTTCCAGACGATCTTCCACTCGGGCATCTCGGCCGGTGCGCTCGTCGCAATCCTGCTGAACCTGCTGCTCAACACCAAGAGCACCTCCCCCGACCCGGTCGATTACCACAACACCGGCGAGATCGACGTCGCCACCGCCGACGGCCTGTCCGCGCACGACGGACCGCGCGGTCGGGCCTTCGATCCGCGCGATCTGCTGACCGCCGCCGATCCCGACACCCCGGCGGCGACGCTGAAGCACCTCGCCGAGAGCGATGCCGGACTCCATCCGTTCATCGTGACCAATCCGTCGGCATCGAAGGAGCTCGTCGACTGGATCGTCAGCCAGGAAGATCCCCGGGTGATGCGCCTGGTCAGCAAGTGGGACGGCGTCACCGACGGCAAGTTCTCCGAGCGGGGCGAATCGGCCACGACGTAGGCTCCGTTCCGAAAAACCAGCAGAATTCCAGCAGCTGCCGGGGATATCCCCGGCAGCTGCTGGATTTTCGGCCTGTTCTCGGAGCCGGCGACCGGCCCGTCGTCGATGTCCGCCCCCGACGGTTCCGTCCGGGAACTATCGTTGACCCATGACTCAGCCACAGCCCGAAGAACTCGATCCCGAGGTCGACGATCCCGACATTCCGCCGACCACCCCGCAGCCGTCGGCCTTCGCCTTCGGCGACGCAACCCCGGTCGGCGAGACCGACCGCATCGCCCGCGAACGCGCCATCTACGAGGCCGCCCGCCACGGCAACGACCTCAACCGCGGACACGGCCTCGGCGGTTCCGGCGGCACCACCGAGGGGCAGTAGTCACCCGGCGAGAACCGGCATACAGACCTCGATCTCGGTGAGAGCGAGCGTCGTCAGCGGATCGGTGGCCTGCGTGCCCGCAGGCACCTCGACGAAGACCGACTCGTCCACCTCGGATTCCCGGAAATCGGCGTCGTGTTCGATACAGCCGTCGGCTCCTGACGCCGCAATGCCCTGGTCGGGTGAATACCAGCGGTACCCGCTGTTCTCATCGACCTCGACCGGTCGCAGGATTCCGTTCGCGTGGTAGTGCCGGAGCATTCGTACACTGATCCGGGTCAACGAGGAGAAGCTGCCGATCGACAACAGCTCGGGGATGTCGGCCATGCGAGCAGTCTGGGGGCTACCACCGTGTGAGAGTCAAACCCCCGCCAACCCCGACCGCTCCCGGCGATTCGCTCACCCGGTGCCGCAACACCCGGTAGACAGTTCTGTCATGGAGATCCTGACCAGCCGGGTGCTGCTACGCTCACCCGACCCGACGGCACTGCGACACTTCTACGCCGACCGGCTGAAGCTGCCGGTGGCCCGGGAGTACCCGGGCGGCACCGTCTTTCACGCGGGCAACGGGCTCATCGAGATCCCCGGACACCTCGGCGCCGACGCCGACCCGGACCACGAACCGCCCGCCGCGCTCTGGCTGCAGGTCCGTGACATCGCCGCCACCGAGCGGGAACTGCGGTCGGCCGGGGTCACGATCGCCCGGGAACCGGTGACCGAACCGTGGGGCCTGATCGAGATGCATCTGCGCGATCCCGACGGACGGCTGCTCATCATCGTGGAGGTGCCCGCCGACCATCCGCTCCGCCGCGACAACCGGTGAGCCTGCCCGCCGTGACAAACTGGACGCCATGAGCACGTGGACCGCCCCGCTGACATCGACACCGGTGCACGCCACCGTGGATCTGCCCGGGTCCAAGTCGATCACCAACCGGGCGCTGGTCCTGGGCGCGCTCGCCGACGGCCCGTCGACGATCACCGGCACGCTGCGCAGCCGCGACACCAACCTGATGCTCGCGGCGTTGACCGGACTCGGGATCGGCGTGCACGTCGACGACGACCCCACCACCGTCACCCTCACCCCGCAGCCCATGCACGGCACCGACATCTACTGTGGCCTCGCGGGGACGGTGATGCGTTTTCTGCCCGCGGTCGCCGCCCTCGCCGACGGCCGCGTCGGGTTCGACGGCGACGCCCAGGCCCGGCAGCGTCCGCTGGCGACCATCCTCGACGCCCTGCGGGCCCTCGGCGTGGCTGTCGACGGCACCGCGCTGCCGTTCTCGGTGACCGGCACCGGTTCGGTGCGGGGCGGCGAGGTGGTCATCGACGCGTCGGGATCGTCGCAGTTCGTGTCCGGCCTGCTCCTGGCCGGTGCCACCTTCGACGAGGGCCTCACCATCCGCCATCAGGGCCCGCCCGTCCCGTCGCTGCCGCACATCGAGATGACCGTCGACATGCTGCGCACGGCCGGGGTGAGCGTGGCGCAACCGGAGCCGGCGGTGTGGCGGGTGCCGCCGTCCCCGATCCGGGCCGTCGACTGGGTGATCGAACCGGATCTGTCCAACGCGGCCGCTTTCCTGGCCGCGGCCGCCGCGACCGGTGGCGCGGTGACGGTCCCGCGGTGGCCGTCGGCGAGCACGCAGCCGGGCGTTCAGATCGCCGACATCCTCACCGAGATGGGATGCACCGCAACGCTGTCGGCCGATGGCCTCACGGTCCGGGGGCCGGTGGCCCTGCGGCCGATCGTCCGGGATCTGCGGGCGGTCGGGGAGCTCACCCCGACCATCGCGGCCTTGGCGGCACTGGCCGAGGGCGAGTCCCGACTCACCGGTATCGCCCATCTGCGCGGGCATGAGACGGATCGACTCGCCGCGCTCGCCACCGAGATCGGCCGGATCGGCGGCGCCGCCACCGAGATCGCCGACGGACTCATCATCCGCGGCTCGGGCCAGGGCGCGGGGCTGCACGGCGCGCACTGGCTCTCCTACGCCGATCACCGGATGGCGACCGCAGGCGCGATCATCGGCCTGCGCGTGCAGGGCGTGACCATCGACGACATCGAGACCACCACCAAGACGCTGCCCGACTTTCCGGGGATGTGGCACCGGATGATCTCGGCAGCCGAACCCCGGCTCTCGGGCGCCCGGTGAGTCGGCGGACGGGCAGCTATGACGAATCCGATGTCCGGATCCGTCCCGGCAAGGGCAGCCGCCCCCGGACCAAGACCCGTCCGGCACACCAGAATGCGCGGTCGGCGATGGTCGTCTCGGTCGATCGTGGCCGCTGGGGTTGTGCTCTCGGCGGCGACCCAGAGGCGGTGGTCGTCGCGATGCGGGCGCGTGAGCTGGGACGCACGCCCGTCGTCGTCGGCGACGACGTGGACATCGTCGGTGACGTCACCGGGCGGCCGGGCACCCTCGCCCGGATCGTGCGGGTGGCCGAACGCCGAACCGTCCTGCGCCGCACCGCCGATGACACCGACCCGTACGAGCGGATCGTCGTCGGCAACGCCGATCATCTGCTGATCGTGACGGCCCTGGCCGATCCGCCCCCGCGGACCGGCTTCGTCGAACGGGCACTGGCCGCGGCGTTTGTGGGCGGGCTGCAACCGATCCTGTGTCTGACCAAGACCGACCTCGCGGACGCCGCCGAGTTCACCGCCGCCTTCGCCGGGCTCGAGCTGCCGATCGTGCACGCGGGGCGCGATGACCCACTCGACGAGCTGCACGCACTGCTGCGCGGGCACCTGACCGCCCTCGTCGGCCACTCCGGGGTCGGGAAGTCGACGCTGGTGAATCGTCTGGTCCCGGCGGCCGACCGGGCCACCGGCCATGTGTCGGGGGTCGGCAAGGGGCGGCATACGTCGACGCAATCGGTGGCGCTCGCACTCCCGGAGATCCCCGGTGATGAGGCCCGGACCTGGGTCGTCGACACCCCAGGCATCCGATCGTTCGGTCTCGCCCACGTGGGCCCTGACGCCATCGTCGATGCCTTCGACGATCTCCGCGACGCCATCGCGAACTGTCCGCGCGGCTGTACCCATCAGGGCCCGCCGGCCGATCCCGAATGTGCGCTCGATCAGCTCACCGGCCCCTCACACCGGCGGGCAATGGCGGTGCGGATCCTGCTGACCGCGGTGTCGGCGACACCGCCGCCGGCCGACGAGCCGATGGCACCGCCGGAGTGACTCGCTCATCCGCGACGATTCGCGCGACCCACCGGCGATCCGTCGCCGGTGGCCGTCACCGGTCCACGAGCGTGGTCTCGAATGTGTACCGGTCGGCGCGATAGGAGTGCCGGCCGATCTCGACGATTTTTCCCGCGTCGTCGAAGGCTGTGCGACGCATCGTGAGCAGCGGCCTGCCGGCGTCGACGCCCAGCAGCGCGGCCTCGTCGACGTCGGCGGCGCGGGCGCCGATGGTCTGGCGGGCGAGGCGGATGTGCACACCGCGCGCCCGCAGGCCGCAGTAGAGGCCGCCGGCCTCGAGCTCGCCGGGCGGCGGGCAGATCTCGGCGGGCAGCTGGTTGACCATGACCGCGAGCGGCTCCCCGCCCACGCTGCGAAGGCGGCGGACGGTGACGACCTCGACGTCATCGTCGAGTCCGAGGGCGGCACGCACCTCGTCGTCGGGGAGGACCCGCCGGTATTCGAGCACTTCGGTGGTCGGATGCATACCTGCCGAGTCGAGGTCGTCGAACAGGCTGGTCAACTCGACCGACCGGTTGACCGGGGTCTGCACCACCTGCGTCCCGACGCCGCGTTTGCGGACCACGAGACCTTTGTCGACGAGCTCGGAAATGGCCTGCCGAATCGTCGGCCGGGACAGTTTCAGCCGTTTGGCCAGATCGAGCTCATTCTCCAACCGATCACCCGGGGCCAGGTCACCATTCGCGATCGCCGACTCGATGGCTTGCGCGAGTTGGTGATACAGCGGCACCGGGGTCGACCGGTCGAGGTCGACCCGCAGGGCCGCAGTCTGTGACATACCAAAGATTATGTCACGACAAGCAAACAACGTCCGGGGATTACTCGTTGTGGTGGGCGTGGAGGCGATCCCCGGCGGCAACACCGCGACCACCAGCCACCGACCGAGAGGAGCGCACAGTATCTGGCGACCTGGTGGGCCGCTACCGGGTGCGGTGGGTGCCCGTGCGGCGACGACGCGCGTCGGCGATCGCGGTCTTGAGGCCGCGTGCCCGCTCCCTCCCGGCGAAGCGCCGTTCCGACGCCGTCTCGGGTGCATCGTCGGCGGTGTCACGCAGGAAGCGGTCCGGGAGTGCGAGCTTGTTGATGGTGCGCAGCGTTTTCGCGTACTGAATCCACAGCGAACCGGTCGTGTAGGGCAGGTCGTACTTCGCGCACAGCTCCCGGACCCGCACCGAGATCTCGGCGAGCCGGTTGCTCGGCAGATCCGGGTAGAGGTGATGTTCGATCTGGTAGCAGAGGTTGCCCGACAGGAACGCCATCACGGGGCCGGCGTGGAAATTCGCCGATCCGAGCATCTGCCGCAGGTACCACTGTCCCTGGGTCTCGTTCTCGAGACTGTCGATGGTGAACTTCTCGGCACCGTCGGGGAAGTGACCGCAGAAGATCACCACATACGCCCACAGATTCCGCACCACGTTGGCTGTGAGGTTGGCGGTGAGCGTGTGCCGGAAGTTCGGCCCGGTCAGTGCCGGGAACAGGACGTAGTCCTTGGCGACCTGCCGGCCGATCTTACGGCCGAATTCCTTGATCTGCGGAATCGCCTCGTCGGTGGACTTCTTCCCAGACGCCACGTCTTTCAGCGCGAGATCATGCAGCCCGATCCCCCACTCGAAGGTCAGCGCCAACAGCACATTGAACAACGGCTGAAAAGCCCGGCGCGGCTCCCACGGCTCGTCGCGGGTGACCCGCAGGATCTTGTAGCCGACGTCGTGATCCATGCCCACGATATTGGTGTACTTGTGGTGGATGAAATTGTGGGAATGCTTCCAGTGCGGGGCCGCACAGACCATGTCCCATTCCCAGGTGGTCGAGTGCACCTCGGGATCGTTCATCCAGTCCCACTGCCCGTGCATCACGTTGTGCCCGAGCTCCATGTTCTCGATGATCTTGGCCAGCGACAGCGCTGCCGTCCCCGCCAGCCACCACGACCGGCGGTGACTGCCGAGCAACGCGGCCCGCCCGACGACCTCGAGTGTTCGCTGCGCAGCGATCGCGCGCCGCAGATAGGCCACATCGCGGACACCGCGATCATTCTCGATCTGCCGACGCAGCGCATCCAGCTCGGCGCCGAGCGCCTCCACGTCGGCGTCGGTCAGATGTGCGTACTCATTGATGTCGGTGATAGCCATTGCCGTCCATTATGCCTGCTCGGGCATCGATGGGGCCAGGCGTCCACCGGCCGTGGTCGCGCCCCGGGGGGGCGGGGTGATCCCGCGCACCGAGCGCGGGATCCTCCCGCCACCGCCTCAGGCGGCCCGACGTTCGAACGCCAACCCCACCGCACCCGCGCGTCGACGCTGCCGCAGCGCCTTGATCGCCGACCGCAGGCCCCGCCGACGGCCGGTCAGCGGGTCGATCGTCGCATGCAGGCGTTCCCCGTCGGTGACCTCCCACCGGAAGCGTCGCTCCGACGCGGTTTCCGGGGCATCGTCGGCCGTGGCCGTGAGGTACTTGTTCGGCAACGAGAGTTTGGCGATGGTGCGCCACGACTTCGCGTACTGGACCGGGAACGAGCCGGTCGTGTACGGCAGATCGTATGTCTCGCAGAGCGCCCGCACACGCACCGCGATCTCGGCGAGCCGATTGCTCGGCAGATCGGGGAAGATATGGTGCTCGATCTGGTAGGAGAGATTGCCCGACAGGAACGCGAGGACCGGTCCGCACCGAAAGTTCGCACTGCCCAGCATCTGCCGCAGGTACCACTCGCCGCGGGTCTCGCTGTCGACATCCTGCTTGGTGAACTTCTCGGCCCCGTCCGGGAAATGACCGCAGAAGATGACGGCATTGGCCCAGACATTGCGAATGACCCCGGCCATGATGTCGGCGGTCAGCGCGCGGCGCGCCGCCAGTCTTCCCTGCGCGGCGTCGCCACCGGAGGTCAGGTGGACGAGTCCGCCGACGGCGGCGGGATAGACCAGATAGTCCTTCGCCGCCTGTCGGCCAATCTTGCGCCCGACGTCGCGCAGGTCGGCGGCCAGGAGCGCCTTCTCCTCAGGAGTCCTGCGCGGGCGCCCCAATTCGAGATGCTGTGCGGCGACGCCCCATTCGAAGGCCAACGCGAGCAGCGTGTTGTAGACGAGGTTGCCCAGGTTGAACGGACGCCAACGCTGGTCGCGGGTGACCCGCAGCAGCCCGTAGCCCACGTCGTCGTCCATCCCGAGCACGTTGGTGTACTTGTGGTGGATGTAGTTGTGGGTGTGCTTCCAGTGCGCCGACGGACCGGTGTTGTCCCACTCCCACGTCGTCGAATGCACCTCGGGATCGTTCATCCAGTCCCACTGCCCGTGCATCACGTTGTGCCCGAGCTCCATGTTCTCGATGATCTTGGCGACACCGAGGGTGCCGGCGCCCGCCCACCACAACGATCGCTTGCGCGATCCCCCGATCATCGCGCGTCCGGCGAGTTCGAGACCGCGCTGGAGGCGAATCGTGTTGCGGATATAGCGCGCGTCGCGCTCGCCGCGTGACGCTTCGATATCCGCCCGGATCGCATCCAACTCGCTGCCCAGAGCCTCGATGTCGGACTCCGAGAGATGTGCGTACTCAGGGATGTCGGTAATCGCCATCGCTGTTGTCCACCTGCCCTTCTGGCCTGGCCGACCGGCCTACCTACGTTTCCGTAACTTACGATAGCGTAGGTTACCGGGGCGGAGTTGTCCAGCGATGGTCACCACTCGAGCGGGAACGGAAGATCACCCCACGGCCGGGTCGGCGCAAGCACGTCGCCCCGGTGGATGGACCCATGCCAGGTCGTCCAGATCTCGCCACGCACCTCGAGATCGTCGGGGACCCGGGCATGGAAGGTGAAGCCGCTCGCATGGGCCGCCTTCAGGCTGGCGATGTTCCCCTCACGCGCCACCCAGCGCACCACCTGGATGTCGGTGTGGGCAAAGCCATACCCGAGTGCCAGACAGATGGCCCGCCGGGAGAACCCGTGCCCGCGGACGGCCGGGTGCAGCATGTAGCCGATGTCGGCGAGAACGCCGCCACCCCGCAAGCCGACGGTACCCGCGGCCGCGCCGTCGACCTCGATGATCCAGTTCCGGAACACGCCGTCGTCCCAGCCCGGGCGGACGACGGTGTTGATGAACAGCTCGGCGTCCGAGCGGGTGTAGGGCGACGGCATCGGCGTCCATCGCACCGTCTCGACGTCGGTCGCAAGCTCGACGACCCGGTCGAGATCGGTATCCGCGTGCGCGCGCAACGTCACGATCCCGTCGGACAGCACTGCCACATTGTCCGGCCACCGGGTGGACTGTGTCCCTGATTCCATAGAGGCAGGCTATGCCCACCCAGGATCTCCCCTCGCGAGAAAATTCATCGTCGGGACATCAACATCCAGGCGTCACACAGTTTCGCGGCAGCCTGGTCACAGTGAGCGTTTGTATCGTCTCGATCGTGAAAACATGGAAGACAGCATCAATGTTCGTGGGCGCCGTGGCGATGGCCGGAGCGATGACCTTCGGTGTCAACGCCGACGCGACCGCTGCGCCGCAATCGCACCACTCCCAGCAGCAGAATCAGAAGTTCCGCAGCTGCGCCGCCCTCAACCGGGTGTACCCGCACGGTGTCGCCCGCGTCGGCGCCCATGACGCCGTCGGCCGACACCAGCGCGCGGTCCGCAACTTCCGCGTCAACAACCGCGTCTACGCCCTCAACCGCGGGCTCGACACCGACCGCGACGGCGTGGCCTGCGAGCGCCGCTGACCAACCGCCCAACCGTCTGGCCCCCGACGCCCTGCGTCGGGGGCCGGTCTGTCTCGGCGATAATCTGCCTCAGACGTCGATCGTGCAGTCTCCGGCCGCGGCACTGACACAGCTCTGCACCCGCTCCCCTTCGACGTGCTCCTTGCCCGATCGCAAATCGCGCACGCACCCCTTGTCGAGCATCACCACACAGCTTTGGCAGATACCCATCCGGCAGCCGAACGGCATCAGCACCCCGGCCCGCTCACCGGCTTCCAACAGTGTTGTCGCGCCGTCGACCTCGGCTGTCTTCCCGCTCCGCCCAAAGGTCACCGTGCCGCCCTGCGTCCCGATGCCACCACGCTCCAGAGCGAAACGTTCGATGTGCAGGTGACTTGTCGCGTCGATGCCGGCGAACGTCGCCGACACCATGTCGAGGAAGCCACCGGGGCCACATGCCCAGGTCTCCCGGTCGGCCAGGTCCGGGCACAGCTCGGCCAGCCGCTCGCCGGTCAGCCGGCCGTGCTCACGCGAGAGATTGAGGTGGAGATCAACGACGCCGCGAGCCGCCATCGAGTGCAGCTCGTCGGCGAACAACACCTCCGCGGGGCCGGGCGCCGAATGAATGAGCCGAATATCGGTGTGTCTGCCGCGGTGCACCAAGGTCCGCAACATCGCGATGACCGGGGTGATGCCACTGCCTGCGGTCAGGAAGAGCACCGTCGGCGGGAGCGGTTCGGGCAGCACGAACTCGCCGCGCGGCGCGGCCAGTCGCACAATCGTTCCGGGTCTCAGCCCGGTCACCAGATGCGACGAGAGAAAGCCCTCGGGCATCGCCTTGACCGTGATCGAGATGACACCGCCGTCCTGAGCGATGTGCGGCACCGATGTCAGCGAATAGGATCGCCAGGTCCACACGCCGTCGACGAGGATGCCGATCCCGACGTACTGCCCGGGGGCGTAGTCGAAGGAGAAGCCCCAGCCGGGCTGGATCTCGATCGTGGCCGAATCGTCGGTCTCGGCGATGACCGAGACGACCTTGCCGCGCAGCTCACGCGCCGACCAGAGCGGATTGGCCAGATGCAGATAGTCATCTGGCAGCAGCGGCGTCGTCACCCGCGCCACTGCTGCGCGTACCCACTGCGCACCGCGGCTGCGCGCCGCCACCTCCGCGACCGGGGCCTCAAATCGTTCGCGCCATCCCACGCCCATGCACTCCCTCCGCTGCCGTACCGCCGTCGGCGATCGCTAACCTACGATACCGTAGGTTAGTGCCCTCACAGGAGCTCGAGGAGGAAGGGGAGCTCTTGGGTGGCGTACCACCCGAGATCGAAGTCCTCGACATCGCCGATCGCGAAGGATGCATCCTCGTCACCCAGGTCGGCGGCGTCGATCGCGGTCATCGCCGCACGTACGGCATCTTCGGCATCGGCACCGTCGACCAGAACCGAGGCGACGGCGGTGCGGGGAACGGCTGCGGTGAGCCGAACGACCGCATCATCGAGATCAGGGCGCAGGGTCACGTCGGGAACATCGGCGGCGACGACCACCCGGCGTGGCGGCAGGGTCCCCTCGGTCTCCGCCGACAGCAGCCGGAGCGACGCACGGGCCGCCTCCCGTATCGCGACCTCGGCGAGTTCTTCGTCGTCGCCGGCGGTATAGCGCCCCCGCAGTGCGGGTGTCAGCGCAAACCCGGTGCCGCTCACGGGCTGGAATAGCCCGCCGGAATTGAGCTCCGTCAGCATGGCCAGTGTCGCGGGAAGATAGACCCTCATGAGGCCATTGTGCCGTAAATAACCGTGCCGTCATGGCTGTGCCGTACTGTGTGCTGATATGGGTGTGGCCCCGGTGTCCTGCCCCCCGTGTTGGGGGGTGGTTTCCGGGGCCACTCCTTGTTGAGTTGTTGT
>JASGFO010000021.1:0-31578 GCA_047605505.1 Gordonia sp. (in: high G+C Gram-positive bacteria)
CACACCCGGAAATCGGTCCTCAGACCACCCACCCGGGCCAACACAGCAGACGCCCAGCACCCGATGAAATATCGAGGTTAGGGCGCCCTAGGCGTCCTCGCCGATCGCGGGACCGAGGAGATCGTCGGCATCGGTGATGCGGTAGGCGTAGCCCTGTTCGGCCAGGAATCGCTGCCGGTGGGCCGCGTAGTCGGCGTCGAGGGTGTCTCGCGAGACGACCGAATAGAAGTGGGCCTGCCCGCCGTCCCGCTTGGGCCGCAGCAGCCGCCCCAGCCGCTGGGCCTCCTCCTGCCGGGACCCGAAGGTCCCCGACACCTGCACCGCCACCGACGCCTCCGGCAGGTCGATCGAGAAGTTCGCGACCTTGCTGACGACGAGCGTGTCGATCTCGCCCGCACGGAACCGGTCGAACAGCTTCTCCCGGTCGCGGTTCTTGGTCGACCCCTGGATGACGGGCGCGCCGAGCTCGGCACCCAGCTCTTCGAGTTGATCGATGTAGGCACCGATCACCAGGGTCGGCGCACCGCGGTGCCGCGCCAGGATCGAACGCACGACGTTGACCTTGGTGTGCGCGGTCGAGCACAGCTTGTACTTCTCGTCGTTTTCGGCGACTGCGTACTGCAGACGTTCGGCCTCGGTGAGGGTCACCCGCACCTCGACGCAGTCCGCCGGCGCGATCCACCCCTGCGCTTCGATGTCCTTCCATGGGGCGTCATAGCGTTTGGGGCCGATCAGCGAGAACACGTCGCCCTCGCGGCCATCTTCCCGGACCAGGGTCGCGGTCAGGCCGAGGCGACGACGCGACTGCAGATCGGCCGTCATCCGGAACACCGGCGCAGGCAGCAGGTGCACCTCGTCGTAGATGATCAGACCCCAGTCGCGGGAATCGAACAGGTCGAGATTCTTGTACTCGCCCTTCGCCTTCCGGGTCATCACCTGATACGTGGCGATGGTGACCGGCCGGATCTCCTTGCGTTCGCCGGAGTATTCGCCGATCTCGTCCTCGGTCAGCGAGGTCCGCGCGATCAGCTCCCGTTTCCACTGCCGCCCGGCGACGGTGTTGGTGACCAGGATCAAGGTGGTGGCGCCGGCCTTGGCCATCGCCGCGGCGCCGACCATCGTCTTGCCCGCCCCACACGGCAGCACCACCACCCCCGAGCCGCCTGCCCAGAACGAGTCGGCGGCGAGCTCCTGATAGTCCCGCAACTGCCAGTCGCCCTGGTCGAGACTGATCGGGTGGGCCTCGCCGTCGACGTAGCCGGCGAGGTCCTCGGCCGGCCAGCCGATCTTGAGGAGTACTTGCTTGAGGCGGCCCCGCTCGGACGGATGGACGATGACGGTGTCGTCGTCGATCCGGGCACCGAGCATCGGCGCGACCTTCCGGTTGCGCAGCACCTCCTCGAGTACGGCGCGGTCGAGGCTGACCAGGGTCAGGCCGTGTGCGGGATTCTTGGTCAGTTGCAGACGCCCGAACCGGCCCATCGTGTCGACGATGTCCATCAGCAGCGGCTGCGGCACCGCGTACCGCGAGTAGGTGACCAGCGCGTCGACCACCTGCTCGGCGTCATGTCCGGCGGCCCGCGCATTCCACAGCGCCAGCGGGGTGACCCGATAGGTGTGGATGTGCTCCGGCGCGCGCTCAAGCTCGGCGAACGGGGCGATCGCCGCGCGCGCCGCCGGAGCATCCGGGTGATCGACCTCCAACAGCAGGGTCTTGTCGGATTGCACAATCAGGGGACCATCAGTCACCGCACCAGTATATTGACCTCGCCATGGTGACCCCGCCGGTGACGACGCCCGCCGGAGATGCGGTGCCCGATGTCGGTTACCCCTTGACGCACACCACCTGCTTGAGGTGGGCCACCACCTCGACGAGATCGGTCTGCGCCGCGATCACCGATTCGATGTCCTTGTACGCGGCCGGGATCTCGTCGACGACGCCGGCGTCCTTGCGGGAGCAGACACCGACGGTCTGCGCGGCGAGATCGTCGGCGGTGAAGGTCTTGCGGGCCTTCGACCGGCTCATCCGCCGTCCCGCGCCGTGCGACGCCGAGAAATACGACTGCTCGGAGCCCAGCCCACGCACGACGTAGGAGCCGGTGCCCATCGACCCCGGGATCAACCCGAGATCACCGTGGCCCGCGCGGATCGCGCCCTTGCGGGTCACCAACAGTTCCTCACCGCCGATGTGCTCGGTGGCCACGTAGTTGTGGTGGCAACTGATCGGCTCGTCGAAGCGCACCCCCCGCTCGGAGCGACCGGGGAGATCGGCGAAGGTCTCCCGGACCGCCTCGCAGACCAGGGCCAGCATGACGTGCCGGTTGCGCGCCGCATACTCCTGGGCCCAGTCCAGGTCGCGTCGGTAGGCGGCCATCTCCGGGGTGCCGCCGAGGAAGACCGCCAGATCCCGGTCCGGGAGCCCCGCATTGTGGGGCAGCGCCGCCGCGACACGCATATGCCGCTCGGCGAGCTCCTTGCCGATGTAGCGGGAACCCGAGTGGAGCATGATCCAGACCTGCGCGTCGTCGTCGAGGCTCACCTCGATGAAATGATTGCCGCCACCGAGGGTGCCGAGCTGCCGCTGCGCTCGCGTGTCCAGTTGCCGCACACCATGATGCAGGTCACCGAAGCGGTTCCAGAAGTCCTCCCAGCCACCCCGGCCGGCGGACATCGGGTTGCCGATGCGGCGTCGGACGACGTCGACCGGCTCGGGGTGCGCGGAGAACCCGACGGGCACCTTCGCCTCGATCGCCGACCGCAGGCCCGACAGATCGTCGGGGAGATCGGCGGCGGTCAGATCGGTACGGACCGCGGCCATCCCGCAGCCGATGTCGACGCCGACCGCGGCCGGGCACACCGCGTCGCGCATCGCGATCACCGATCCGATGGTGGCGCCCTTGCCGACGTGCACGTCGGGCATGACACGGACGCCGTGCACCCACGGCAGTTGCGAGACGCGGCGCAGTTGATTGCGTGCCTGATGCTCGATGGATTCCTCGTCGGCCCACATCAAGGTCGACGCGGTGGCGCCCGAAAGCGCCACGGGGAATTGGGAACTCATGACTTCTTCCGTCAGCCGACCGGGTCGGTCGGCACTGATTTTCGCACCGGCGGCCGCCGGTGCGCGACCGACGCTACGTCCCGGCAGGCGTCGGTGTCGACGGATTTTCGGTGCCGAGGGAATGGTCGTGATCCACCCGGCCGGCAGCACTCGTCCCGGCCGGCGACCTCAGCGGGCGTCCTCGGCGAGCAGTTCCACGCTGGTGATGCGGTGCAGGGAGAACCGCTGCTCGTCATCGGCGTTGTCCACGCCGATCAGCTGGCCGCCGCCGACGCCGCTGGGGCTGACCACGTGTCGGCTCGCCGACCCCTGCGCGTCGACGTAGGCCACCCGCAGGGCGCGCCCGGTGCGCAGCGCCAGCTGGATCAGCGCCATGGTCGTCTGCCCGTTGCCGCTCGCGCGCACCGGCGCCGATGAGTCCGGCACCGGGTGTGCGGCGATCGCCCGATCGTGGGCGCGCAGCCGGCTCACCACCTGACGGACCTGGTCGGGGCCGAGCGCGGGCCGTCGCCCGGCCGCCGCCGGATGCATCCGGGCGCGCGAGCCCGGGACCCGCGAGCCCCGCTCGCGCAGATCGACCAGCTCGCCCGAGGTGTCCTCCCCGGCCGGGGCGAACCCGGCGGCGCGCAGGGTGTCGAGGACCTCGCGAATCCCGGTCGGCGAGACCGCGACGGTGGGCGCGAGCGCGCGTAGCGCAAGCTCCTCGGCGGCACTGCTGCGCAGGACCTCGGCCAGGGTGGCGGCGTCGTCGCACCGCACGAACGACGCGGCGATGCCCACCCGCAGCCGGCCGTGCCGCCGCGCCACGTCCTCGATCAGGTAGGTCACCGATTGTGGTACCGGCGTACGGGAATGGGCGGTGAACAGCGAGACCAGCTCGCTGCCGGACCGGCCGGCGTCCAGGGCCCGCCGCACGCTGGCCTCGCTCACCCGGTACACGCTCGCCGCACCACCCGATTCGAGGTCGGCCACCAGCTCCACGAATTCCGCCAGCCCCGATGTCATCGGGCCCGGGACCGTGAGCGTGAGATCGGCCTGGGTGAGGAAGTGGTCGACCGGCGCCGGCAGGGCGGTGTGCATCGCCGCGATGATCGTGCTCTCGGCGGTGTCGGTGCCGGTATCCAGCACGGCGCGGCCGACACCAGACAGCCGGTGATGGGCGATGAGGCCGAGCTCGCGGGCCTCGGTGAGCGTCGCCGAGACCGTCCGGGGACTGAGCCGACGCAGCTGATGGGGATGCGCCCAGGCGACCGCGGCCACCACATCGTCGTCGGTGATCGGTGCGTCCGTCGGTGCGGCATCGGCGGCGAGGCGGTCGAGCGCATGCAGCACGGTCAGCCGCTGGGCCGGAGCGGTCGCGTCGTAGATCTCGGCCGAGAGCGCCGGGATCGCCGAACCGTCCCGGTCGGGTTCGGCAACCTGCCAGGGTCGCCGCGGCACCGACAGCCACGCCTGGGCCAGGACATACCACTGTCGTTCGCGCGGCTGATGCAGCCAGGTGTCGGCGGCAGCGGTCGGCGCGAAAACCTGATCGCCGGTGTCGCCGGCCGGTGGCGGTTCGGCGAATCCGGCGTCGATCAGCCGGGCCTGGCCGGTGAGCTCGACGAGCAGGGCGATGCGGGTCGGCGGCAGCCCGGTGGCCTTCGCCAGCCGTCGCTGTTCCCGCACGCCCAGGGCACCCGAGCGCAGGACCGCGGCCGGGGTGCGCCCCAGCACCCGCAGCAGCGACGTCGTGTGCCGGATCAGCTCGAGCGCCTCCCCGCCGGCCGCGGCGTCGACGTCGGCGGCGGTGAGCCGACGCGGGGCCGGGGACTGCCGAGGGAGGGGGCGCCGTAGGTCGTCGGAGCGCAGCGGCGGCTCACCCCGCAGCAACCGGCCGAGCTGCGGCGGCAGCTCGACGGTCTGCGCGTCGATGCGGGCGAGTAGACCGGCGTCGATGAGGCGGGCGATCGGGGTGGTCGGGTCGGCGGTCGGCGCGGCATCGCGGGTCCGGCCCAGTGCGGGACCGCGGGAGAGGGTGGTGAGCAGCTCCCGGCTGTGCTCGTCGAGACCGTCGAGGCGTTCGACGAGCTCGGCCGGGCTCACCGTGCCCAGGGGTCCGGTCAGGTGCCGTGCCCGCCACGGCAGCGCCGACGCGGCGTTGGCCGGGACGTGCAGGGCGTCGTCGTCGCCCCACAGCACGGCGCGGGCGCGCAGTGCCGCGATCCGTGCCCGCAGGTCGGCCCGGTCGGCGCGGCCGGCGAGCGCGGCGACGACGGCGTCGGCGGTGACCGGCTCGGGGGTTCTCGCAAGCGCGATGATCTGCTCGAGGACCGCGACCCCGAGCAGGTCGAGACCGTCACCGGCCAGCGCGATCGAGGTGGCGGTCAACGCCCGCTGCGCCAGGACCCGGGAGCCCTGGGGCGGCGGCGCGGCGAGATCGGGGCGGAGCGTGAACAGCTCGGCCAATGCGTCGTCGGACCGAGCGGCCAGGTCGGCGGCGAGGTCTGCACGCCGATCGTCCGGATCGGTCGGTCCGCTGCCTGGACTCATCCGTCCAATGGTACGGAGACAATCGGTACCGCCGGACGGTCGGGGACCGTCCGGGGTCTGCCGACCATCAGGAGGGCACGCTGATCTGGGTCGGTGTGCTGACCGTGGAGGAGCTGCCGTTGCCGAGCTGGCCCTCGTCGTTGCCGCCCCAGCAGTACAGGCCGGAACCGGTCACGGCGCAGGTGGAGCCGCCGGTGCCGATGCCGATGGGATCGCCGTCGAGGCCGCCGACCTCGATGGGTACGACCGATGCGGCGCCGCCGGTGCCGAGTTGACCGGTGGTGTTGTCACCCCAGCAGTACACCGTGTCCCCGCCGATCGCGCACGTCGCGCCGCCGCCGGTGCTGATGGCCCGGACCTCGGAGAGCCCGCTGACCTGTTTCGGGGTGGTCGACTGCGCGGTGGTCCCGTCACCGAGCTGGCCGGTGTTGTTGGCGCCCCAGCAGAAGGCATTGCCGTCCTCGGTGCTCGCGCAGGCGGTGACCGTGTGGGACTCGGAGGTGCCGGTGCCGGTGGTGGCGACGCCGAGGCTGACCGTCGTGGCGCCGGCGACGCCGGGAACCTGGGCGGGGGAGACCGTGCGGTCGGTGTTGCCGTTGCCGAGCTGGCCGTAGGCGTTGTCGCCCCAGCAGTAGACGCCGCCGTCGGCGACCGCGCAGGTGCTGCCCTGGGCCATTGTGATGGCGGTGGCCCCGCTGATGCCGGTCACCTTGGTCGGGGTGGTGGTGTCGTCGACGTCGGGAAGCCCGAGCTGGCCGCGATCGTTGTCGCCCCAGCAGTAGACGTCACCGGTGGCGACGGCGCAGGTGCTGCCGTATCCGGTGGCGATCGCGGTGACGGTGCCGGCCGGGATGGACACCGCGAAGGGGGTCGTCTGGTCGGCGTCGGAGCCGGTGGCGCGGTTGCCGACCTGGCCGTAGTAGTTCGACCCCCAGCAGTAGGCCTGTCCACCCGCGACCGCGCAGGTCGTCGTGCGGTTGCTGCCCTCGTCGCCGTAGCCGCCGAGGGTCACCGCGGTGACCTCGGTGAGATCGACCCGCTGCAGGCTGGTGCTCGAGCTCGTCGACCCGTTGCCCAGCTGCCCGGCACCGTTCTCGCCCGCGCAGTAGAGGCTGCCCTCGACCACCGAACAGGCGGCACCCTGGAAAACCCCGGACAATGCGTTCGACGCGGGCGTCGTCGGCGTCTCCTCGTCACTGCCGAACAGTCCGGCCGCCCACGAGATCCCGAGTGCCGCGACGACGATGATGACGACCGCCGCGGCGACCGAACCGATGATCAGGCCCGTCCGCTTCTTCGGTGGCTGCGGCGGCCCCGATGGGAACGGGCCACCGACGAGATTGTTGGGTGCGGACCCGAACGGCGGCGGCTGTTGCGGGCCGGTGAACTGCGCCGTCGGACCGACTGCGCCGGGTTGCGACGGCGGGTTGGGGAAGCCGGGTTGCGACGGCGGGTTGGGGAAGCCGGGATGTGACGGCGGGTTGGGGAAGCCGGGTTGCGAGGGCGAGCCCGGGAGTCCCGCGTGTGCAGGCGGGTTGGCGAAGCCGGGCGGGGCGAACCCCGGCGGCACCACCGGGGCAGGCACCACCGGTGGCGGTGTCAGCGGGGTGGGACCGACGGTCGGCGCGGCCACCGCGCCGCCCTGCTGGGCCTGTCGGAGGGCCGCGGCGAAACCACGGCAATCCGGGTAGCGGTCGGCGGGGTTCTTCGCGAGTGCCTTGACCAGCACCGGCTCACAGGCGGTCAGCTCCGGGCGCACGGCGCGCAGCGGCGGGATCGGCTTGCTCAGATGCGCCAGGACCAGTGCCGACGGCGTCGTCGTGGGGAACGGGGCCTGCCCGCACAGCAGTTGGTAGACGGTGCAGGCGAGCGAGTATTGGTCGGCGGCGGGGCCCGCGTCGTGGCCCTCGATGACCTCGGGCGCGCAATAGGCGAGCGTGCCGATGAATGCGCTCGTCGCGGTCAACGAGGTCGAGTTGACGAGTTTGGCGATGCCGAAGTCGAGCACCGTGACACGTTCGATCTCACCGGTGGCCGGGTCGCGCGTCACGATGATGTTGGCGGGCTTGATGTCACGGTGAATGACCTGATGCCGATGGGCGTAGTCGAGGGCGTCGGCGACCCGGCCCGTCACCTCGACCACCTCTGACGGCGTGATCGGCCCGCTGGTGAGGTCCTTGCCCTCCAGGTAGTTCATGGTGAACCAGGGCGTACCGTCGGTGATGCCGTACTGGTGGATCGAGATGATGCTCGGATGATCGAGCTTGGCGGTGGTGCGTGCCTCGTTGGTGAATCGGCGCTGGAAGTCGGGATCCTGGGATCCGGCGAGCGAGATGACCTTCAGGGCCTCACGGCGGAGGAGTTGGGGGTTCTCGACCAGATAGACCTCACCCATCCCGCCGGAACCCAGTAGCGAGACCACCCGGTATCCGGCGATCTGTGATCCTGGACTCAGTGGCACGATCTCCCCTTCGCTGTCGGCGCGGACTGCTGTTGGTACGGATTGCTCAAGACGTGACGATACCCAACGCCACCGACCCCAGAAGTCGCGTTCATTTGAACGGTGTTCACCCCCGGTCCGACGTCGGATGGGGAGCGCGGCCGGGGGAACTTTTGCGCCGGTCGGTGACTCCAATAGGGGATGTCGGCGGCTGTGGTCGATGGCGTCGGGTCGGTGGCGGTGCCGGAATCTGGGTGCGCACGGTGGCGCCATGGCAGAATGGCCCGCGTGGCTGAGAGCAAGAAGAAGTACGTGGACAACGGCTGGCCGTTTGCCGACGGCGAGCACGCCGTCTCCGAGTTCGCCGCGGATGTGCCCGGTGCGCTGTCGCCGTTCGGTGACGTGACGTTCCCGCTGCCCGCGGACGAGGTCAACTACGTTCTGCCCAAGACGGTCGTCAACAAGTAGTGGGCCCGCCGGGCCACGTGGTGCGAGGGAGGCCCGAGGTGGCCGCAGAGCCACGCCTGTCCCACGTCGATGAGACCGGGACCGCCCGGATGGTCGACGTCGGGGACAAGTCGGTCACGCGACGTCGGGCGGTCGCGCGGGGTGTCTTCCGCACGACCGCGGAGGTGATCGGCCTGCTGGCTGCCGCGGCGTTGCCCAAGGGTGACGTGCTGGCCACCGCGCGCATCGCCGGGATCATGGCGGCCAAACGCACGGACGCTCTCATTCCGCTGTGCCATCAGATCGCATTGTCGTCGGTCGACGTCGATTTCGCCGTCGGTGCCGACCATGTCGAGATCACCGCGACGGTCACCACGTCGGACCGGACCGGGGTCGAGATGGAGGCGCTGACCGCGGTCGCGGTGGCCGGGCTGACCCTGCACGACATGGTCAAGGCGGTGGATCGGCGGGCCTGCCTCGACGGTGTCTGCCTGATCGCGAAATCCGGTGGGCGATCCGGGGATTGGCATCGCGACGCGGCCGGCGGTCGCGGTGGCGCCCGATGACGCCGCAGCGGGTGGCGCGGGTGGTCGTCGCATCGACCCGGGCCGCTCGGGGGGTGTACGCGGACACCACCGGACCGTTGATCGCCGACTGGCTCGCCGCCCGGGGCTTCCTCGTCGACGAGGTCGATGTGGTCGCCGATGGGGAACCGGTCGGCGCTGCCATCCGGGCCGGCGTCTATGCCGGTGACGACCTGGTGATCACGACCGGCGGGACCGGGTTGTCGCCGAGTGACCGGACCCCCGAGCACACGCGTGCGCTGCTCGATGTGGAGATCCCGGGGCTCGCCGACGCCATCCGACGGGCCGGGCTGCCGGCGGTGCCCACGGCGACCCTGTCGCGGGGGACGGCCGGGGTCGCCGATCGCACGCTGGTCGTGAACCTGCCCGGCTCCGCGGGTGGGGTGCGCGATGGACTGTCGGTGCTCGCCGCCGTTCTCGACCATGCGCTCGACCAGATCCGGGGCGGCGACCACTGATGGGTGAGCACTGATGGGTGACCACTGATGCCGGGTGCGGTGGTGGTGCACACCGCGGTGGCCGACGATGCCATCGCGCTTGCCGATCATGAGGCAATGGTGCGGGCCGCGGCCGATGGGCATGCGGGCGCCGTCGTCGGCTTTGTCGGTGCGGTGCGTGACCACGACGGCGGGAAGGGTGTGCGCCGGCTCTCGTATTCGGCGCATCCGTCGGCGCCTGCGGTCCTGGCGCAGGTGGTCGGCGAGGTGGTGGCCGCGGTCGACGGTGTGCGCGCGGTGGCCGTCTCGCACCGCGTCGGCGATCTCGAGATCGGTGACGTGGCGTTTGTGGTGGCCGTGGCTGCTGATCATCGCGGCCCTGCCTTCGCTGTGTGTGCCGACCTCGTCGACGAGGTGAAGGCGCGCGTGCCGGTGTGGAAGCAGCAGTTCTTCACCGACGGCACCGACGAGTGGGTGGGGGTGTCCTCGCTGGTGGAATAGCGGGGAGGGTGTTCGGTGGGGGCGACTGGCCGGGGATGTGTTGTTCCCGCTGTTCGTGTAGCCCGGAGCGTTGGCGGAGGAGTGTGTGTTTGCGCCGCGCCGCGATGCAGGGAGCGGAGCGCGGGAGCGGAGCGACCAAGTGGAGTGAGCGAAGAGTGGTGCTCAGGGGTGCAAACACACGCGTCGCCGGAGGCGGCGCGAACAAGCAGAGCAGGGAGCGGAGCGCGGGAGCGGAGCGACCAAGTGGAGTGACCGAAGAGTGGTGCTGAAAGGCGCAAACACCGCGCAGGCGGAGCCTGCGCAGAACCATGGAAAAGGGCCCCGCACGGCTACTGCATCGTGCGGGGCCCTTTGTCTCTGGGGCCCGTGGGGGCCGGGGTGCGCTCAGTGGACGGGGATTTGGCCCTTGTTCTGGTTGAACAGGCGGAGCTGATCCGGGGTGAGCTGGTAGCCGCTGTCGCGGGCTGCCTTGAGGAGCGCGGTGATCTCGGGGCTGGTGCTGGCCGCGTCGAGCTGGTCGAGGGCCTGGGTGGTGTTCTCGGCGTCCGGAGTCCGGGTGAGCGGGGTCGTCTGGGTGCGGGGAGCGCTCGAGCCGCCGTTGATGCTCGGGGTGTTGGGGGTTGCCGGGGCGGTGCGCGGGGTGGGACCGGAGAGTGGTCCGCCGCAGCTGGGCCATGCGCCGGGGCCCTGGGTGGCGAGGACGCGTTCGGCGACGACGATCTGCTGTTCGCGGGTGGCCTGGTTGGCGGTGGGCGCGTACTGGGTGCCGCCGTGGGCGGCCCAGGTGCTCGGACTGAACTGAAGGCCGCCCTGGTAGCCGTTGCCGGTGTTGATGCCCCAGTTGCCGCCTGATTCGCACTGTGCGACGGCGTCCCATTCGGAGTCGGTCGCGGCGCCTGCGGTACCGGTTCCGCCGAGGAGGGCTGCGCCGCCGCCGAGGACGGCGCCGGTGAGGGCAACCTTGGCGAAGGTCTTGGTTGCGGTGTTGGTCGTCGGTTTGCGGTGACGTCCGGACATGAGTGTTCTTCCCTCTCTCCACGCGCCTGCGAAGTCAGCTGTCGGGTTCGGGCGAGAGGTGCCCGGTCCGCGGCTCGGCCGCGGGACTTAACCCCAAGGACGTCGGTCGACGTCCGGTCTTCGAAGGAAGGTTGGGTCCTCCGTCCTCGTTCCCAGATGTTGCTTGCGTTCGATCGGTGGAACGAGGCTCGGCGCGCCCATCGAACGGTTGTTGAGTGGTTGCTGTTCTGTGACCCTGGTGGGTCGTTACGTAGCGTACGGGCATCACCCGGCCGGATGACAGTGCGTCGTGGTGAGAGGAATTCGGCGTGACAATGGGTCTTTCGGCCCTATTCGGCCGTCCGCCCAGTTCACGGCATCGACCGTCGTCCTGTGCCCATCTCGTTACCTCACCGTTATGTGATGAGAATCACAGAAGCGTTGTGATGTCAGCCACCGGCAAAAGGGGGTAAGACGTCCACCATCCGGGTCGGACCCAACCGGGTGGCGCGATCGCAGCGCGCGATGGCATCGCACAGGTAAGAGCAACGCGGTAGCACGCGAGATAGTTCCGGGCCGAGCGCGCCCAGCCGGGCCTCGAGGTCGCCGAGGGTGGCGGTGTCGTCGACGACGACGGTGGCGGTCTCGACGCCGGCGGCGGCCCGGGCGGCGGCGAAGAAGCGGATGGTCAGCTCCATGGTCGTCTCAGCCCCCGATCGCCGACATGGGCCGCTCCGGCGGCCGGAAACCTGACGAGTTGACCCCGTGCCCGGCGCGCTTGGCCCAGGCATCGGCGCGCCAGCGGGCCGCGATCTCGCGGTCGATCTCGGCGGCGGCGGCCCCCGACCGCAGCACCGGCATCAGTGCCGTCTCAGAGGTCGCGAACAGGCAGTTGCGGAGGGCGCCGTCGGCGGTGAGCCTGCTGCGGTCGCAGTCGCCGCAGAACGGCCTCGTGACCGCAGCGATCACCCCGACCCGGGCCGGGGCGCCGGTGGGATCGGTGTGGCCGTCGACGAGCCAGGTGGCCGCAGGCGCGGCGCCACGCGGCACCGGGTCCGGGCGCAGGCCGAACTCGGTGCGCAGACAGGACAGGATCTCCTCGGCGGTCACCATCGCCGACCGCTGCCACCGGTGATCGGCGTCGAGCGGCATCTGCTCGATGACGCGCAGCGTGTAGCCGTGGTCGAGGCAGAAGCGCAGCAGCGCCGGGAGGCGCGGGAGGTCGGCGCGGTCGGGGATGACGGCATTGACCTTGATCGGCCGGAGCCCGGCCCGGTGCGCGCCCTCGAGGCCGGCCAGCACATCGGCCAGCCGGTCGCGGCGGGTGATCTGGGCGAAGCGTGCGGCGTCGACGGTGTCGAGTGAGACGTTCACCCGGCCCAATCCGGCGTCGGCCAGGCCGCGGGCGCGGCGCGCGAGCCCCAGCCCATTGGTGGTCAGGGCGATCTCCGGGCGTTGCGGCAGCGCGGCGACGCCGGCGATGAGGTCTTCGAGGTCGCGGCGCAGCAACGGCTCGCCGCCGGTGAACCGGATGGTGGTGATGCCCAGATCGCGGACGGCCACGGTGAGGACCCGGAGGAGTTCGGCGGTGGTGAGCAGATCGTCGCCGGGCAGCCAGTCGAGGCCGTCGGCGGGCATGCAGTAGGTGCATCGGAGGTTGCAGCGGTCGGTGACCGACACGCGCAGATCGGTGACGACGCGCCCGAAGGTGTCCCGCAGCGGCCCCTCGGTGGGGACCGGTCGTCGGTGCGGGCCGGGTGAGCGCGGTGCGGGTTCGGCCCGGGGCATCCCGAGATCGATGGCGGTCATCGGGACGCCCGGTGGCCGCCATCGCCGACGCGCAGTTGCCGGTAGGTGCCGGCATGGAAGACCAGTGGTTCGACACCCGGGTCGGCGAGCAGTGCCCGGATCCGCAGCAGGACGAGGGTGTGATCACCGGCAGCGATCTCGTGGGCGATCGTGCACGAGAGGTGGGCCGTCGAACCGGGGATGAACACTGCGCCCTCGGCGTCGACGAGCGGATCGAGGGCGGCGAAGCGCCCGGCGGCGGGCCCGGCCAGCTGCCGCGACAGCGGTGCCTGCCCGTCGGCGAGGACACTGACCCCGAGGGTCGGCATCGACCGCAGCCGCGGCCAGGTCGTCGAGGTGTCCTGGATGCAGACACTCACCAGCGGTGGGTCGAGGGAGACCGAGGTGAACGAGCTCGCGGCCATCCCGATGGGGGCGTCGCCGCGGGGCAGGGCACACACGGCGACGACCCCGGTCGGGAAGCATCCGTATGCCCGTCGCAACGACGCGGCATCGCCGCCAGGGGTGAGCCCGGGATGCGGCCGGATCACCGGCGCGGCCGGCTCGGCGAGGGGCGGCATGGCGACCTCACCGGTCGACCCGGGAACCGGCCTCGGCCGGGACGTGCCGGCCCGCCCGCAGGGCGGCGGCGATGCCGAGCAGGAACCCGAGCGGGGCGCACATGGTCAGCAGGTACACCGTGGTCGGGGCGGTCTCGCCGCCGTCGACGAGGGGTGTCACGAAGAGTGCGACGATCGCGGCCACGCCGATCATGAACACCCCGCAGGCGACCTTGAGGAGGTGCGATGTCGGTTTGTGCTCCATACCCTCCACGGTAGGACACGCCGTGGGATGATGCGTCGGCGGAGGCAGCGTCGGGTGGCCCGGCTAGACTGGCCCGACGCAGGCGCCGATGCTCCTTGTCGAGAGGGTCGAGGCGCCTTTTTGTTGTGACGGATTCGATCTCAGATGAAGGTGAGCACAGTGCCGACCGGCAAGGTGAAGTGGTACGACGCCGACAAGGGTTTCGGTTTTCTCTCTCAGGAGGGCGGCGAGGACGTCTACGTGCGGGCCTCGGCACTCCCCGAGGGCCTTTCGGTGCTCAAGCCCGGGCAGCGCGTCGAGTTCGGCATGGCGGCCGGCCGGCGCGGGCCGCAGGCACTCAAGGTCACCGTCCTCGAGGCCGCGCCGAGCGTCGCCAAGAATGTGCGGGAGGCCGCGCGCAAGGAGCAGCCCAAACGGCACAGCCCCGATGAGCTGCACGGCATGGTCGCCGACCTGATCACCCTGCTCGAGGGTAAGGTGCAGCCCGATCTGCGCAAGGGACGCTATCCGGATCGCAAGACCGCCCAACGTATCTCCGAGGTCGTCCGGGCGGTGGCCCGCGAACTCGACCGCTGACCGGGGGGGCGCTGACCGGGGCCGGTCTCAGTCCCCGGCCGGTCTCAGCGCGCCGGGGTCCCAGCTCGCAGGGTCATCCCGACCGGGGTGGTGTCGACCGCCAGCAGTCCGCGCAGGGCGATCTCGTCGCCCTGCACCGACACCGACAGCGGCTGGATCTCGATGTTGACCAGGACCTGGTCGGGTCGCGACGGCAACACCACGGTGTAGGTCTCGCCGCTGAGCTGCAGATGCGGCTGCGGATTGTCGTCGATCACGGTGCCGTCGGCGTGCGCGTACTGGGTGACCAGTCCCCAGGGGCCTTCGGCGATCTCCCGCGACACCGACAGCACCACCGAGGTGCCGGGCGGCACCGGCACGCGGTGGATGCCGGGATCGGTGACGCAGTCGCCGCCGTAGACGGTGCACCACATCGCGGGCTCGATGCGATGGAGCCGATCGCCCACGGCCAGCTGCGCGTACCCCTTCTCCCGATGGGAGTTCCCGGTCGCCACGAGTGTCGCGACCGTCCCGCCGACGACGGCGACGAACACGACCGCCACCAGCACCAGGATCGCGATGGCCTTCTTGTCACCCGGATTCAGCATGGGTCTAGTGGTATCGCATCCGCCGCGACGGACGTTCGGGCGGGCCCGACGGTCGGCGGTCCTCGGGCCGGGTGCCACGAGCCCGGGGTTCGGGGGGTCGGGGATCTGGGGTTCGCGGTCCTGGGGTTCGCGGCGCCGACGGTTGCGGCGTGGCGGAGCGTATCCGCTGGGTGGGGTGGTGGTAGTGGTCGGCCTCGGCGGGGAACGGCATGGTGGGCTCGGCCTGGTCCGGGCGTTCGCCGCCCAGGCCGGGGATCAGCGAGCGCCCGCGCACGGTCAGGACCGTCTGGGCAAGTCCGATCCCCAGCAGCCCGGCCACGACGGTGAATCCGAGCCAGAGCGTGGGCGGGAGCAAGACGCCGAGCGCGGCACCGAACACCCACGACAGCGCCAGGACGGTCTCGGAGCGTCCGAACGCCGACGCCTGGGAGCGTTCGGGCAGGTCGTCCTGGATCGACGAGTCCAGGCACACCTTGCCGATGGCGCTGGTCCCGGAGGCGACGAGGGCGGTCACCGTCGCGAGCACGATGTTGCCGAAGATCGCCGCGAGGACCGCCACCGCGAAGCAGGCGGCCGTCGCGTAGACGATCACCGTACGGGGGCTCGTCAGCTCGAGCTTGGTGCCGACCCCGTTGCCGATGATGTTGCCGATGCCCGCGGCGCCACCGACCGCGCCGAGCAGCAGCAGCTGCGTCCAATCGGAGTGCTCGCCCTGCTGGGCCTTGGCGTAGAAGGCGATGAACATCGTCAGGAAGCCGGTCAGGATGCGGATGGTGCCGTTGCCCCACAGTCCGGCGACCACGTTGCGGCCCAACGGCTGCCGGATGGTCGCCGCCAGCGCCTTGGCGCTGCCGCGGACACCGCGCTGGGGGGCGGCCGACTCCGCGGGCCGGTGGTAGGTGATGGTGGTCGGTACCTCGCCCTCGGTGACCTCGACCCAGGAGGGAATCCGCATACACAGATAGGCGCCGGCGGCGGCCACGATCGCCAGCCACACCATCGCGCCGGGCAGGTGGACGGGCAGGGCCTTGGCGAGCACGAGCTCGAAGAATCCGGCGATGGCGCCGCCGACAATGGTGCCGCCGAGGAGCCCGAAGGTGGTCAGCCGCGAGTTCACCCGCGGCAGATCGATCGACGGCGGCACCACCCGCGGCGTCACCGCGGACTTGAGGACGCCGAAGGACTTCGACAGCACCAGCAGCCCCAGGGCGCACGGGTAGAGCACCCAGGAGTCGTAGCTGAGCTGTTGCCCGAGCGGATCCCAACTCACATTGGTCATGATCAGCAGGGCCAGCACGACGCGGGCGACGAACGTCACTGCCATCGAGATCCGCCGACCGTGCTGCAGACGGTCCAGCAGCGGGCCGATCAACGGGGCGATCAGCGCAAACGGGGCGATCGTCAGGCACAGGTAGAGTGCCACGCCGCCGCGATCGCCGGATGCGGAGGCAAAGAACAGCGTGTTGGCGAGGGCCACCGCCATCGCCGCGTCGACAGCGAAGTTGGCGATCACCGGAAGGGTGAGCGCAGTCAGCCCGGACCGGTCGGCACCGTCGGCGGTCGCGGCCCGGTGGATCTTGCCCAGACCTTTGGCGGCGAGTTCGCGGCCCCGCATGGCCGCGACCCGGGTCACGGTGAGCTTCTTGGGTGCCCGGCCGTCGGCCGCCTCCGCGGGCTCGGTCGGCATGGCCTGCGTCGACGGTCGGGTGGAGGTGGGTTCCGACGCCGGTGGCGGGGTCTCCGACAGCGGCGGCAGGTGGGGGTTGTGGGTGCGCGGCGGCAGGTAGGCCTCACCCCGATTGCCGCCGGGCGGGTTGCCGTGGGCCCGGGACGTGGGTGGCGGGGTGCGCCGCCTGCGTTCGTCGACGGGATAGTTCACCGCACCGGGATGGGCCATCGGGTCCCGGCGGATGGGCGCGCCACGATGGGGCTCGGGCATCTCGCGATGCCCGGTGGAGTCCTCTTGGGGCCGGCGTCCGATCACGGGGTCAATTCTTCCCTATCCCACCGACAACATGCCGGAGGCGGTGACGTGTCCCGGCGCCGCCGCGCCGGTTTGCGCGGAGGTGATGCATCCGATCGCGGGTCGGTATTGCACACTGGAACGGTGACAGAGGTACTGGACACCCCGCGCTTGCTCGATGCCGTCGACGTGGCCCGCCGGGCCCTCGTCGAGGACGGTCATGCGCCGGGTGACCACCTGCATGCCGTGCCGGAGGGGGACTGGGCGGCAGCCCACTACTTTGATGCCGGGCTTGTCGGGTATCGCGGCTGGCGCTGGTGCGTCGTCGTCGCCGGCGCCCCCGGTTCGACGACGGTGACGGTCAGCGAGGTCGTTCTGCTGCCCGGTGAGGGTGCGCTGCTCTCACCGGACTGGGTGCCGTGGTCGGAGCGGGTCGCCGCCGGTGATCTGTCGCCCGGCGACCTTCTCGCCGCCGCCGCCGACGACCGGCGGCTGGTGCCGAATCAGATCGACACCGCCGACGAGTTCCCCGCCGACGGCGCCGAGGCCGCGGCGCCCGGTCTCGACGACATCGCCCAGATCTCGGGGGCACTGGGATTGGGCCGCAAGCGGCTGCTGAGCCCGCAGGGCCGCACCGAGGCGGCCCAGCGCTGGTACGACGGCGAGTTCGGCCCCACTGCCGAGATGGCGGCCGCGGCGCCGTTCCCGTGCTGCTCCTGCGGCTTTTTCATCCCGCTGTCGGGCGCATTGCGCTCGCTGTTCGGTGCCTGCGCCAACGAGCACGCCGCCGACGGCCGGATCGTCGCCGGGGACTACGGCTGCGGCGCCCACTCCGATGTGCCGATGCCGTCCGGGGCGGGCTCGCCTGCCTACGACGCCTACGACGACGGGGTCCTGGAGATCGTTGCCGTCGGGGATCCCGGCGCCGCCTCCTGAACGCCATCGCGCACCCGGGGGGCGACCCGTTTGGGACCGCGGCACTGGCCGCGGCCACCCTCGCGGCCTGGCGTGACTCGCCGACCCGCCTCGCCGAGGATCACGCCGCCGAGGCCGACCTGGCCGCGGTCGGCTACCGCGACCGGGCCGTCGTCGAGTTGGTCACCAATGCCGCCGACGCCGCGGCCGCAGCGGGTGTCGACGGTGCCGTGAACCTCTGGGTGCGCGGCCGCAGCGTGCACATCGCCAACACCGGTGCCCCGCTCACCGCGGCCGGGGTGCGGTCGCTGCTGGCCCTGCGGGTGTCGGCGAAGACCGCCGGGGCGACCGGGGTGGTCGGCCGCTTCGGCGTGGGTTTCACCGCGACCGCGGCCCTTGCCGGGCGCGTCGAGATCCGGTCGACCAGCGGATCGATCGTGTTCGACGCCGACCGCGCCCGGGCCGCGGTGCGCGCGGCGGGCATCGCCGCCGACACCGTGCCGCTGCTGCGGTTGGCGTGGCCGGCCGAGGCCGCGCCCGCGGCCGGGTACGCCACCGAGATCGTGCTGGACCTGGTACCGGGGATCGACGCCGACGCCCTGCTCGCGGCCGCCCGTGCCGAGGCCCCCGGTCTCCTGCTCGCGCTGCCGGTCCTCGTGCGGATCGCGGTGGCCGACGACGTCTTCGCGATCTCGCGGGTCACCGACGCCGCCGGCTCGGGGGAGCTCACGGTCACCGGGCCGGCCGGGGCCCCGCAGGTGTGGACCGTCCGCGCGGCCGCCGACGTGCGCTGGCTGATCCGGCGCCGCGGTGAGCAGGTCGTGCCCGAGTCGGCGGGCGTGCTGTGGGCGCCGACGCCCACCGACGTTGCCCTGTCCGTGCCGGCCCGGCTGGTCGCGGCCCTGCCGCTGACCACCGACCGTCGGCACCTGCACCCCGACGCCGACATCGCGGGTGCGGCCGCGGGCTATGTCGAGTTGCTGCTCGCCGTCGCCGATCCCGCCGCCCGGCTCTCGCTGGTTCCGGCGCCGCATCGGGCCCGCAGCGCCGACGACCTGCGGTTGACCTCGGCGATCCTGGACCGGTTGCGCGGTGCGTCGTGGCTTCCCGGGTGCGGTGGGGACGCTCTGGTCCCCGCGCGGGCGAGCGTCCTCGTCGGCCTGTCCGACGAGCTTGCCGCGGTCCTCGCCGACACCTTCGCCGATCTCGTGCACCCGGCGCTCTCGCTCGCGTCGCACATCGGGGTGCTGGAGCGGCTCGGGGTGACCCGACTGGGCCTCGCCGGTCTGGCCGAACGTCTCGGCGGGGTTTGGCGCGATCCGCTCTGGTGGCATCGGCTCTACTCCGCGCTGGCACCGCTGGTGGCCACCGGGACCGATGCGCACGAGCTGGCGGCGCTGCCGATCCCGCGGGCCGACGGCCGCACCAACATCGGTGCGCGCGGCCTGTTCTCGGCCGCCGCGATCGCCACCCCGCTGCGCTGGGTGCGCACCGTCGACCCGATCGCCGACCACCCGCTGCTGGCACGCCTCGGGGTCACGCCGATCACCGTCGCCGAGGCGCTGAGCGATCCCGAACTGCACGGCCTCGTCGCCGCCGCCGTCGACGAGATCGACGACCCGGTGGGCCTCGACGTCGAGGGTCTGGCCGACGAGGTGCTGGCGTTGCTGGCCGCGGACCCGCATGCGGCGGTACCCGGGTGGCTGACCCGGCTCCCGCTGCCCGCCGACGACGGTGACCGGCAGTGTGCCGACGAGCTGCTCCTGCGGTCGTCCCCGCTGGCCGAGGTCCTCGTCGCCGATCATCCGTTCGCGTTCGTCGCCGCCGACCTGGCCGATCGGTTCGGCGCCGACGTGCTCCGCCGCGTCGGCGTGGGGTGGGGGTTCGCGGTCCTCGCCGACGATCTGCCGGTCGCCGCCGACCACGACCTCCCCGACGAGCAGCGCTGGTGGGACACCCGGCCCGAGCCGCCGCGCACCCTGTGCGCGGTCCGCGATCTCGACCTCGTCGATCCCGACCGGTGGCCGGCGGCATTGGGTCTGCTGGCCGCCGACGCCGCGGCGTTGGCCGCGCTCGCCGACCGCGACGGCTACACCGCCTGGTGGCTGCGCACCTTCGCCGAGGTCGACGGGTCGGTGCTGGGCACCTACCGGGCGCCCGCCGACGACGATCTCGCGGGTGTCCTCGACGTCCTCGACCACGCCGACGCCGACGTTCTCGCGCCGGCCCTGGCCGCGCTGCCGCCGACGACGGTCGCCGAGGCGGCACTGCTGATCGACTGCCTCGGCATGCCGTCGCGGGTGATCAGTCCGGGTGTCGCCCGTCGGGTCTACACCGCCGTCGCCGAGGCCTGCCTGCGTGGATCGGTCGACTGGGCGGACATCCCCGCCCCCGACGGGGCCCGGGCGGTCTCCGGGGAGACCTATGGCTGTGTGGTGCTCGACGCGCCCTGGTGGGTGCAGGTGCTCGATCCCGACGACGTCGTCGTCGGCCCGGCCGACCCCGACGGCGCGGCGATGCTCGCCGACATCCTCGATCTCCCCCTCGCCTCCGACCACTACACCGCGCGCGTCGCCGATCCCGGCGAGCCGGCGCCGACGACCTGCACCGACGCGGTCCTGTTCGCTGCGGAGACCGGCCGGGAACCGGGGCGCGGCACCGTCTATCTGCACGACGAGCTGTGGATTCTGTTGCGGTCGGGCACCGCGCCGTCGGACATCACCGGTGTCGCCGACCGGGTCCGGGTGCGGTGGTGGACCGACCCGCGGGGCGCGATCCACCTGGCGCGACGGTGACGACTACAGCTGCCGGCTGATCACCAGTCGCTGGATCTGGTTGGTGCCCTCGAAGATCTGGGTGATCTTGGCCTCCCGCATGAGGCGCTCGACCCGGAAGTCACGGGTGTAGCCGTTGCCGCCGAGCACCTGGACCGCGTCGGTGGTCACCCGCATCGCGGCATCGGTGGCGACGAGCTTCGCGGTGGCCGCGGCCCGCGTGTACGGCCGTCCGGCGTCGCGGCGCCGGGCGGCGTCGAGGTAGGTGGCCCGGGCCGAGTCGACGGCCGCGGCCATATCGGCGAGGAGAAAACCCAGTCCCTGATGGTCGATGATCCGGCGGCCGAACGTGGTGCGCTCGCGCGCATAGTCGACGGCGAGGTCGAGTGCGGCCTGGGCGAGCCCGGTGGCGCAGGCGGCGATGCCGAGGCGACCCGAGTCCAGGGCCGAGAAGGCGATCGACAGCCCCTGCCCCTCGGCGCCGATGCGCCGGTCCGCCCCGACGAGGACGTCGTCGTAGGTGGCCGACGTCGTCGGAACGGCGTGCAGCCCCATCTTCTCCTCGGGTTGCCCGAAGGTCAGGCCGTCGCTGTCGCGGGCGACGAGCAGGCACGAGATCCCCTGGGAGCCTTCGCCGGTGCGGACGAACACGTTGTACAGATCGGCGATGCCCCCGTGCGTGATCCACGCCTTGGTGCCGGTGACACGGTAGCCGTCGCCCTGCCGCACGGCCCGGCAGCGCAGTGCCGCCGCGTCGGATCCGGCCTGCGGCTCGGACAGGCTGTAGGCGCCGATGAGGGTGCCGGTCAGCAGATCCGGCAGCCAGCGCTGCTTCTGCTCGTCGGTGCCGAAGGCGACCAGCGGGTGGGCGGCGAGCCCGTGCACGCTGACCGCGACCGCGACCGCCGCCCATCGCGCGGCGAGCTCTTCGAGAACCTGGAGATACACCTCATAGGGCTGGCCGCCGCCGTCCCACTCGGCCGGGTAGGGCAGGCCGAGGAGCCCGGCCGCGCCCAGCTCGGCGAACAGGCCCTGCGGGTAGGTCTCGGACTTCTCGTGCTCGTCGACGACGGGGGCGAGTCGGCGGTCGGCGAACTCGCAGGTGAGGGCCAGCAGGTCGCGGGCCTCGGTGGTGGGCAACAGACGATCGACGGGCATGTACCGGCCTTTCGGACGCGACGACATTGATGCGGTCGGATGACTGGTCGGCATCACCGATGTCCGGTTTACTGGACGGGTGGTAGACCTCGGGAAGCACGACGGAGAGATCGATCCGGCCGCGGCGACGGCCGCCACCGAGCATCCCACGATCTCGGTGCCCGAGGGCGTCCCGTCGGGCTCGACCGAGTATATCGAGCGGCCTGCGGCACCGACGTCGGCGGCGCCGTCCCCCTCGCTGACGCCCGCGGACCCGCACTTTTCGGAGACGGTGGCGCGGCAGATCCCGAGTGAGCCGATGGGCTACCCCGGCATCGGGCCGATGACGGCGGCGGCCGCCGGCCCCGGCGGTTTCGGCGCAGGATATCCGGGCACCGGGCCGATGGCCGCGATGCCCCCGGGCGCCCTGCCCTACGGCTATCCGGCCTTCGCCCCACCGCCGCCACCGCGCCGCAGCCCCACCCCGTGGCTGCTCGCGATGGTCGCGATTCTGCTCGTCGTCGCGGTGGGCGTCTTCGGGACGCTGTACTGGCTCAACCGGGACACCGGACCCACCGACGACGGCCTGGTCTCCGCATGTGCCACCGCGCCTTCGTTCACGCCGTCGCAGTTCCGCACCACCGACGCCGGACTCGTCGTCACGATGGCGGTCCGGGCGAACTGCGCCGACGGCGACGTCATGTCGGCCGCCCAGACCCGGATCGGGATCGCCGACTCCGGATCGCTGGTCGCGTCGGGCAATTTCGATTTCGCGACCGCACCCGTGGCGCTGCCGTCGGGTGACTCCGGAGCCGGCGTCACCATGGACCTCACCTATCCGCGCGGGTCCTTCTTCCGCAGCCCCGACTCCCTGGGGCAGGCCACCTACACCGTCGACTACGGGCCCGGACCGCAGAGCCGGACCGAGCTGCCGGCCCCGGCCGAGGGCACGGCGGTCGGTGGCCGGGTGGCGACCGGCGTCGCACTGCCCGCGGGCACCGACGCGGGCACCACCAGCGCCGGCGCGCTGCGTGCCCAGGCCGCCGGTGACCGCACGTTCATCCTGGCGAACCTCAACAACCGCTGGGTGGCCCAGCTCAGTTCCAAACAGCCCGGGCTCTGGGCCGACAACCGCACCTGGGACAACCAGGCGATCCTCGACGAGTTCCTGGGTCTGCGCATGCGCTTCGGGGATGCCCGCCTGCTCGACACCGACGAGTGGAGCGTGTTCAGCCTGTCGGGCTGGTGGGTGACCGTCGCCGCGGCGACCTTCGCCGGCCCCGACGCCGCCAACGGCTGGTGTATCCAGCAGGGATTCGACGGCGAGCACTGCTTCGCGAAGTTCATCAGCACCACCGCCGGACCGCAGGGGTCGACCCGCTACCGATAGTGCGGCGCGGGCCGCTCAGCCGCTCAGTCGAGTCCCTGCTGTGCGGTCCGATCGCCGCGCCGCGCCGCGGCGCGCTGCCCCAGGAAGATGGTGGTGCCGAGCACCCCGACGCCGAGGCCGACCAGGCAGACCGCGAGTGCCCGGCCACCGCCCGCACCCGTGAGACCGACGACGAGAGCCGCGATCGCGAACGCCGCCATGCCGGCGACGATCACCGGCTCTGGGGCCCGCAGTGTAGGAGGCAGTTGCGGGATCTGCGCCTCATCGGACATGACCCCAAGGGTAGCCGTTCGCCGCTGCCCGGCGACGCGTGTCGCCGGCCCCACCCGCCTCGGCGTGGGTCTCCTCGGCCCGGCCGGTGCCGACCTCCGCCGGTGCCGTGTGGCCCGTACGATCGACAATGGCCCACCACCCATTGAATTCGGTATCCGTCAGACTAATCTGAGCGGGTGAAAGCAGCACTTCGGGCCGATGAGAGGCTTGCCGGCGCCCTCTCGATCGCAATCGTGCGGATGGCGCGCCGCCTGCGTCTCCGGCGCGACCACGAGCTCGTCTCACTCACCCAGCTGTCGGCGCTGAACACCCTCTATCACGACGGGCCGATGTCGCCGAGCGCACTCGCCACCGCCGAGCGGGTCAAACCGCCCTCGATGACCCGGGTGATCGCTTCGCTCGCCGATCTCGGACTCGTCAAACGCGATCCACACCCCACCGACGGACGTCAGGCCATCGTCACGCTCTCACCGGCGGGGATCCGGGTCATCACCGGCGAGATGGCCGCCCGGGAGGCCTGGCTCGACGGGCGCCTGGCGGAGTTGACCCCCACCGAACGCGCGACGCTCTCGGCCGCGGTGCCGATCCTGGAACGGATCATCCAGGAGTAGGCGGATCGTCTCAGAAGAAGGTCCCCGCGAACGGTGCGGCGGGCACGGCCAGGGCCCGGTCGAGGTCGGCCACGGTGTCGGGGGAGTCGGCCCACAGCCGTCCGGCGGCGCTGAACGTGGCTGCGGTCAGGCCACCGAGATAGAGGCTGGAGAACACCGAGATATCCAGGCGCACAGTGGGTTCGGCATCCGTTGGGGCGGCCTGACCGATGCCTTCGCGGACCTGGAGGGCAAAGCGTCCACCGGCGTCACCGAAGGTGTCGGTCACCTCCGCCACGAGGTCGAGGTCGGCGGCGAAGTGCCGCTGCCGCCAGGCCGCGGGCACATCGAGGATGCACAGCCACATCGTGTCCTCGCGGGTGGTGACCTGGGCGGCACGGAAATCGGTCAGCTTCTGCGGCAGCGGATCGTCGACGGGGATCGATGCCGTCACCGAGTCGGTGAGATCCAGGGAGGTCAGAACCCGCCAGAGGTCGGTGTGCGCGTCGGCGGTCACCGTGAACAGGTCCTCGACCTGTGCGTGCACCCGTCCCGCGGCGTCGCGGGCGAGCCGGTAGGTGGCATAGCCGTCGTCGTGCAGCAGATGATGCACGCCGCTCACCCCGAGCGGGCGTTCGCCGGTCCGGTCGGCGAGAATCGGGGTCCACCACGGGGTGTCGCGCATCAGCGCGCCCGGGCGGGCGGCCGTTGCGCGCGCATGCAGGACGGGCAGTGCGGCGGCCACCTCGGCCCCGGTGGCGAACCGTACCGTCGGCGCGGCCGGGGGCGCGGCACGCAGCGTCGCCGAGGTCGGCAGCCGGACCGTCTCGGCGAAGCAGGCCGGCCCGAACCCGTAGCGCTCGTAGATGGTTCCCTCCGACGCGGTCAGGACCGCAAAGACGAGGCCGTCGGTCCGCCACTGCGCCGACAACTCGGTCATCATCTGCCGCAGGATGCCGCGCCGACGATGCGTGGCGGCCACCGATACCCAGGACAGTCCGGCGACCGGGGCGCGGTGCCCGCCCGGCAGGGTCATGGCCATCCGGTAGAACATCGACACCCCGACCAGCGGTGAGCTCGGGAAGGACGTGTCGCGGACGAGGACGACGTCGTCGTCGGCGACCTTGCCGCGGAGGTCGGCGCGTTCGACGTCATTGATCTGCCTGCGCATCCCGAATGCGCGGGCATCGGCGTCGACGATCTCGTCCCAGTCGGACTCGGTGGCCCGGCGCAGGTCCAACATCTGTGCGATCTTCGGTTGGCTCACCCCAGCCACGGTATATGCGGGGCGCGGCGCCGCGAACGGCTGGCAGACTGGATCCCCGTGCCCGTGCCTCTTCCCGTGCGTGTCGTCGACATCGGCGATGCCCGCGATCCCCGCGTCGACGATTTCCGCGATCTCAACTCGGTGGACCGGCGTCCCGACCTGCCCGCATTGCCGGGCGGCCGGGCAGGCCGGGGCCTGGTCATCGCCGAAGGTGTGCTCGTCGCCGAACGCATGATCGCCTCCCGGTTCACCCCGCACGCGTTTCTCGGTGTCGACCGGCGACTGACCGAGTTGGCGGGGACCGTCATCGTCGATCCGGCGGCGGCGACCCCGTTCTATCGCGCCGACGCCACGGTGATGGCCGAGATCGTCGGTTTTCACCTCAATCGCGGTGTGCTCGGCGTGGCCCGGCGGCCCCCGGTGCTTGCCGTCGCCGACGTCCTGGCCGGTGCCCGGACCGTCGCCATCCTCGAGGGCGTCAACGACCACGAGAACATCGGCAGCATCTTCCGCAACGCCGCCGGGCTCGGTGTCGATGCCGTCCTCTTCGGCGCCGGCTGCGCCGACCCGCTCTATCGGCGCTGTGTCCGGGTGTCGATGGGGCATGCGCTGCTGGTGCCGTTCGCACGGTTCGACGACTGGCCCCGCGGCCTCGATCTCGTTCACGACCACGGTTTCACGACGGTCTCGCTCACCCCGGACCCGGCCGCACCGGCACTGGCCCAGGCACTCTCGCCGGGTCCGGTGGCCTTCCTCGTCGGCGCCGAGGGCCCCGGCCTGGCCGCGGCGACCATGCGCGCGACCCACGTGCAGGCACGGATCCCGATGAGCCGCGGCACCGATTCGCTCAATGTCGCCACGGCCGCCGCGGTCGCGTTCTATGAGCGGGTGCGATCGGGCACGATGGAGCTGTGAGCGAGCAGGCGACCCCCGACGACGGTCCCGATTCCACCTGGGCCGTCTACGTGCCCGAGTCGACGCGCGTCGTGGCTGGTCCGATGCCGCACGGCGAGCCCACGCCGTGGACCCTGGGCATGCTCGTGTGGGCGGCGTGCGCGACCTTGGGCGTGGTGCTGCTGCTCGGGGTATATGCGCTGCTCGGTCAACGTCACCGGGGGCTCGGGCTGGGGGCGGTGGTGATCCTCGCGCCGTGCCTGGGGGTGACCCTGTGGGGCTGGCGTCAGCGACCGGTGTGGCGGTGGATCGTGTGGGGTGCGGTGGTCGGCCTGCTCGCCGGGGCGGCGTCGGTCGTCGTGCTGTTCGCGTTCGGCGAGTCGGCCGCGGTCCTCTCTACCGGCTGAGCGGACCCGCGACGACAATAATTGCGCCGGCACCGCGCTGTGCCGGTAGATAGGACGGTATCCAGGCGTTCAGTGGCCGGCACCGAAGCCGAAGTAGCGCGCCAGCCGGCCCAGCGGCCGGGGTGGGGCGCCGGTGTCGTCGCCGGATTCGGATCCGGATTCGGGATCAGCGGGTGGCGGGGTGGCCGCCGCGCGGGCCGATGCCTCGTGATAGCGCTCGGTGTCCTCGGGGGTCGGCTCGTAGTCGATCGGGTGGATCGCGTAGCCGGTCACCGGGATGTTCCGGGGATCGACGTCGGTGGGCGCGAGTGGGCGGGTGAAGCGGAAGCCGAGCCATTCGCGGTTGGATTCCTCGGCGAGCTGTTGTGGGTGGAAGGGCAGTGCCAGCGGATCCGGCTGCGCCCCCTCGGCGTAGCGCAGCGGGTGTTTGCCACCCCAGAACGGTCCCTCGAAGGGATACGGCAGTCCCTGGTCCTCGATGATGTCGACCGGTGTCGCCGCGAACGACCGCTTCAGCTCGCCGTTTTCCCACCGTGCGAAAGTCCCGGTGCCGGTGGCAGGCTCGGTGTAGAGCAGGGTGATCGCGGCGGTCTTCTGGATGGCCGTGATCGTTCGGGTCAGACCGGCCGGACGGTCGGTGGCGAACAGCGAACAGGTCAGCACCCGCAGTGGTCCGTAGTGGCCGGCGTAGATGTGCGGGTCGTTGGTGTTCATGGCTGCCGCCAGGGACGTGTCCACGGCGGGCAACAGGACGTTGTCACCGTAGATGACCGAGGCCAGCCGACCGGCGGCGGTGACGTCGTTGACGACGCCTGCCCGCAACAGCGAGGGGGCATCGTCGGTGTCGATGAACCAGAGAGTGACTGCGCGCTCCGACATTCTTCCTCTCAGGTGTTCGGGTGACTGCGGACGCCGAGCAGGACATCTTCCCAGGCCGGGACGACGGGTTTGCCGTTCTTGCGTCGGCGTGGGTGGATCGGCGTCGGCCCGTGCCCGTCGGGGTCGGTCCCGTCGGCGGCGGGGTCCGCGGGCCCGGCCCGGTCCGCCTGGGGCTCGTCGACCGGCGGTTCGGCGTTCCCGGCGGGTTCTTCGGGAGGCGGTGGGGCCACGGGGGGCTCGGCGGCCGGTGCGCGCGGGGTCTCCGCGGTGGGTCGGGCGGGCCGCGCGCCGATCTCGACGTACTCGACGTCGACGATGTCCGAGCGGGTGTCGGGTGCCGACCGCGGACCACTGTGGGGCGGGTTCGCGACGACGACGGGCTCCTCCGGTTCGTCGAACATCAGGGGGCTGGCCACCGGAACGAGTCGGCGGCGCGTCTCGATCAGCTCGGGATGGGAGAGCTCCTCGGCGAGGTCGTCGAGCGGATCGGTGGTACCGCCGTGCGAGCCGGGCTGGTAGCGCCAGTGTGCGCGGTGCTCGGTGTGCCCGACGTGCCAGCTCACCTGGACGGCCCAGAAACCGTCCTCACATTTCCACGCATCCCAGGTGGTGTCATTGGGGTTGTGGCCCAGTGCGATGAGCCCTTCGGCGACCGCGTCGCCCAGGGTCTGCTCCGAGGGGCCGTCGATGCGGATGGGGTGTGAGAGCGCCGCGAGCTCGGTGGCGCGGGCGCGCTCGAGCAGGACCGGATGGGCGAACCGTTCGATCCGGTCGAGGCCGACGCCGGCCAGCTCGGCGACCTCGGCGACCGTGGCACCGGCCCGGATGCGGGCCTGGATCTCGCGGGGCCGCAGCGCCGACGACAGTTCGATCTCGATCTGACCCAGCCGCGAGAGATCGCCGCGTGCCGCGGCCCGGAGGCGTTCATCCGAGGGAAGGGTGAATTTTTCGCCCGTTTCGGGGTCTTGGCAGATGACCCGGGAGCCGCCGGCGTCTACGCCGACCACTCGAAGCTCGCGCATCTGCTCCTCCTCCGGTTGGCCATGAGTGCGGGCATTGGGCTCAGAGTAGACCACCAATGCCCGGGATCCGGTGATGACACGGGCTTTCTGGGCGGCCGATGTCGCCGGCTGCGGGTTCGCCGCCCACGGGCCGGGTGTGCGTGTTCAGGGATGGTGCGGTGGGTGCGGCGGCGCCGGTCACAACCGCTCGACGACGTAGTCGATCGCAGCGGTGAGCGTGCTGACGTCGTCGGGATCGATCGCCGGGAACATCCCGATGCGCAACTGGTTGCGGCCGAGTTTACGGTACGGCTCGGTGTCCACGATCCCGTTGGCGCGCAACGTCTTCGCCACCACGGCTGCATCGACGTCGGCGTCGAGGTCGATGGTGCCGACCACCTGGCTGCGCAACGCCGGGTCGGCGACGAACGGTGTTGCGAACTCCGACGATTCGGCCCACGTGTACAGGCGCGAGCTGGACTCGGCGGTGCGCGCCACGCACCAGTCGAGTCCGCCCGCATCGAGCATCCATCGGATCTGGTTGTCCAGCAGCAGCAGTGTGGCCAGGGCCGGGGTGTTGTAGGTCTGGTTCTTACGGCTGTTGTCGACGGCGGTCGGCAGCGAGAGGAACTCGGGGCACCAGCGGTCGGTGGCGGCGACCTGTTCGATCCGCTCGATCGCGGCCGGGCTCATCACGGCCAGCCACAGGCCGCCGTCGGCGGCGAAGCACTTCTGCGGTGCGAAGTAGTAGACGTCGGTCTCGGTGATGTCCACCGGCAGCCCGCCCGCGCCCGAGGTGGCATCGATCGCGACGATCGCGTCGGCTCCCTCGGGGCGGATCACGGGGACCGCGACACCGGTCGAGGTCTCGTTGTGCGCCCAGCCGATCAGGTCGACGCCGCCGAGGTCGTCGGCGGTCAGCGCTGCCGGATCGGGCGCGGTTCCGGGATCGGTGGCCACCACGACCGGCGTGTCGAGGAAGGGCGCTTTCGTGGTGACGGTCGCGAACTTGGTGCTGAACTCGCCGTAGGTCAGGTGCAGCGAGCGCTGCTTGACCAGGCCGAATGCCGCGGCATCCCAGAACGCGGTCGTGCCGCCGTTGGAGAGCACCACCTCGTATCCCTCGGGCAGCGAGAACAGGTCCGCGAGGCCCTCGCGGACACTCCCGACGACGTTCTTGACCGGCGCCTGGCGGTGGCTGGTGCCGAACACCGACGCGCCCACCTCGACCAGCGATTGCAGCTGTTCGGGCCGGACCTTCGACGGGCCGCAGCCGAAGCGTCCGTCGGCGGGGAGCACATCGGCGGGCAGGGTGATGGGTCCGGTGGCGATCTCGCTCATGGCACCCGAGTCTAATCGGCTGCCCTCCGCGATCGACACGCGCTACGGGGGTTCACCGGGCGAGCGCAGCGACGGGAATTCCCCGGGCGAGCGTGGCATCCGGCTACCCCACGGGCAACCGGCAGAAGATCGCCCTCATCGCGGCCCGAGCGGCTGGTCCGAACTGATCGACCCCTTCGGCCACAACAATCTGCGCTACAGCTCGTGAGTGTGGCGGTCTCCGGGTCGGGGCAGCAGGAGACGTTCGACGGGAGATAGTACCTTTGCGGGGTGACACACGTGCCCAACGGACCGATCGACCTGTCGACCATGCGGGTCGGCTACGGCGGTGGTATCCCCCCGAACGTGGGTGATGGCGACCGCGCCGCCGGTGCCGACGGCGTCCGCGACAACCTCGACCCGAGCTGGTTGCGCGGCAGTCCGCCGTGGCTCGACCTGTTCGGGGTGTGGCTGCGGGAAGCGGTCGAAGCGCGTATCGCCGAACCCAACGCGATGGTCTTGGGCACCGTCGACCCCGACGGCCGGCCCGCGACCCGCACCGTGCTGTGCAAGGGCGCCGACGCCGCCGGCATCGTCTTCTATACCGGCCGTGACTCGGACAAGGGCCGTGACCTCGCGGCCAACCCAGTGGCGGCGGTGACCTTTCCGTGGATTGCCTTGGAGCGTCAGGTCCATGTGCGCGGCCGGGTGACGCCGGTGACCGCCGTCGAGGTGCAGGCGTACTGGGATACGCGTCCGCGCGGTTCACAGTTGTCGGCGCTCGCTTCAGACCAGTCCCGTCCGATCGGCAGCCGCCGTGAACTCGAGGCCAAGGCCGCCGACGTCGCCGCGCGGTTCGGCGGGCTCGACGGCACCACCGAGGTGCCCGTCCCCGAGCATTGGGGCGGCTACCGGATCGAGCCTACCCTCGTCGAGTTCTGGCAGGGGCGCGCCAATCGGCTGCACAATCGGGTGCGCCTGACCCTCGTCGACGGAGCCTGGCAGGCGCAGCGCCTGCAGCCCTGACATCACTCGTACGGTGGTCAGGTCAGGTTCATTCCTAAGCCTGGATCCGTGGACGTGGTTGGCTGGGTGGGGTGTGCTGGTCCCGATTGCCGCGTGACCCCCGTGGCCGCGCTCATCGTCGGGTGCGCACCCCGGGTGCACTCATTTTCGCTATGAAGTTCTCAAGGTGACAGACGACCCCGGACCCGGTCCGGAATCTGGTTATGTGTTGGTGGACAAGGACTCTCACGACTCACTCACGACTCTCGCAGGGTGCCGCCGAGGTCAGGCGGCGACCGGTTCGACCACATCGGGCCTCCTTCGGTGATACGACGCGATCGGCCGCCGCTGCGGGTCGACCGTGGCGGGTGGGATGAGCCAGGGATGCCGGTCGATGCCCATCACCACATCCCACCCCTGGTGATGCACCGCATCGTGGCAGGCCGGGCAGAGCAGGCAGCCGTTGTCGACGTCGGTGGCGCCGCCGCGTGACCAATGCACGAGGTGATGCACGTGCGTCCACCCTGCCGGCGCACCGCACTTGATGCACCCGGTGTCCCGCAGCCCGATCGCAACCCGCTGCGCCCCGGTGAACAGCCGTTTCTCCCGACCCACCTGCAACGGGGCACCCTCACCGTCGACGATCACCACCCTCGTCGTGCCGTCGCACGACAGGAGTTCGAGGGTGTTGCGGGTGACCGGCCCCAGGAATCCGAGTCGGGCCAGATCCGGGATGTCGGCGGGCACGCGGAGCACAATCCGGGTACCCAACCCGATGCTCGACGGATGTTCGGCCGCGAGAGCCCGTGCGGCCGCGTCGAGGATCACCTCGAAGGCATCCGCACGCCGGTGTTCGGGTGATCGTGGATCTCGGGATCCGTCCGGTTGGGGAGCGGGCGCGGAATGTGCATCGATGAGCGTGCGCATCTTCTCGCCGACCGGGGCGTGCAGGTTGCCGGATAGCTGCGTCCGGCCATCATCGTCGGTAC